>CAZGYJ010000007.1:10200-41183 GCA_964530345.1 uncultured Methylomonas sp. | reverse complement strand
GTGATGTTCAGAGTCCTTTGGAAAATTTGTGATGATTTTTTTTATCTCCTCACCCCGACCCTCTCCATCAGGAGAGGGGGCTAATTTCTAGAAATAGCACTTGAAATCCTGTTCATCCCGACTTTCCATCATGAAAAGGGGGGATGGAAAGTTTGTGGGATTGGTATTATATTGGCTGTCCTATTCCATCCTGGTGTTCTTCGATCAGATAATCAAGCCAAAGGCTGGATAATTTTTCCTGCACGGTATTTTGTCGTAATCGTGCATTCAGGTGAGGGAAGTCTACTCTTTCCAGGTTCTGGTCCTGATTGAAGCAGGAGTAGACATAAAATTCCGCACCGCTTTCCTTATCAACATGTTTGCATAAACACTGGGCGCAGATGCCTTTCATCATGCATTGCATGGGGGAGTTGATCGAGCCGATTGCTTTGTGTTCTTGCAGATATGGTTTTAAGCGTCCGTGCCGGGCTTCTTTAACGGCTGCCATCATTCGGTCAGATCCGATGACGATAATTTCATTGACTTCATTCAAGGGGATGTTGATTTGGCCCAATTCTCCTTTTGCATAGTTTTCAATGCTTTCCAGAATATTGCCGACACAGCTGAAGTCTTGATCACGGGTTGTCGGTAAAGGTTGTACGCCTTCGCCAGGGTCAACAGACCAAACGATAACATCAGCGGCTGCTTCAATTTCTTCCACTTTGAAAATATCGTAGCTATGTTTGTAGCCTGCAAAGTAAATAACCCGATTACCAGCTGCACGCATCGCTTTTCCAATAGAAAATAATACGGCGTTACCCAAGCCGCCGCCAATAAGCATTACGGTTTTATTGCTTGGGATTTCTGTTGGCGCACCGGTGACGCCCATGACCACAACGGGATCTCCTGATTTCCAGAATCGGCACAGTTTGGTTGAGCTGCCCATTTCCAGGGTGATTAATGAAATTAATCCCTGTTCCTTATCAACCCATGCGCCGGTTAAGGCAATTCCTTCGCTGGCAAGAGCAGTGTCTTCGACAACGGGAGCAAAAGCTTCATAATTCTGCAAACGGTAAAATTGTCCCGGTTCGAAATGCTTGGCTTGCATTTTTGCTTTGACAATCACTTCGACAATGGTTGGCGTCAGTCGTTTTACTTCTTGAATGGTTGCCAGGAAGGAATCATCCATTGTTTGCTGGAATTTTTTCAGCGCTGCATCTCGTTCTGCTTGTTTGGCAGGATCGAGTTGCTTAATATGGTCGGAGAATAATTCAACAACGTAGGGGTAGCCGTCTTTGGCGCTGGCCATCGCTTTTACTACGTTACCGGCATAAACAGGATGGTTGTCGCCATAGTAGGTTATGTAATGGCCATTATCCTGATAGGAAGTAAATGGCGCTGGTTTGCCAATTTTTGGCATCCAGGTGTCATCCATCGGGTTTAATTGCAAAGCGCTTTGTTTGTTTTCAGGTTCGAAGCGCTGAAAAAACTTGCCGTCCATTTCAAAAGTACCAGGGTGTTCATTTTGATAAATGGTATTTGGCGATGTCCCGGCGGCGACATATAAACTACGCAAGGGAACTTCAATTTGTTCACCACCAACCCAGCGGCCATCTTGCTCGGTCATTTTTTCAAAGCGTACTGCTTTAAGGTGTTGATATTCATCCGTAATCGCTTCTTTGGGGTTCATGCCTTCAGCCCAAGCCATGCCTTCTTCCAGTGCTTTTTCTATTTCTTCATGATTTTGTGTGTAAGCAGGCGCATTTTTCATGCTTTTTCTATAAAACAGGGTGACGCCACCCCATTGTTCGAGTAATGGCTGGAAGTTAGGGGCTTCTTTTGCTGCTTTTGCTCTTGCACGTTCAGCGCGGATCGCTTGGCCATGCTCCAGGAATTCATCAAGAATTTGTGTTTCTTCTTCATCAAAGCGAGCTAGCAGGTTTTGTTTGCCATATTTCTCTGATAAACGTTGATAACGGTCAAGGATTTTCTCGACTTGTATCGGATAATAGGCCAACAATTCAGTCACTGTATCGGTCGCCGTCAGGCCGCCGCCAATAACACCGGCCGGTAAACGGACTTGCAGGTTAGCCAGTGAGGAGGTTTTTGCTGCACCTGTTAGCTGTAACCCCATCAGGAAATCGGAAGCTTTACGAATGCCGCGAACCAGGTTGTTTTTCAGGCCAATGATGGTCGGTTTGCCTGCACCAACAGCAATGGCGATATGGTCAAAACCAAGTTCCCAGGCATCTTCAATGGTGATGGTGCCGCCAAAACGAATACCGCCATAGCTGCTGAAGGCCTTGCGCCGTGCAAGTGTCAGGTAAATGACTTTGAGGAAGTTTTTGTCCCAGCGTACCGTGATGCCGTATTCTGCAACGCCGCCAAAACCAGCCAGAATCCGTTTGTCCAGGTCTTCATACAGGGTATTAAAATCACGAATCGGCAAGGGTGGATTGTCTTCAGAGCCTACCAGCTCTTCAGGTAATGGTTCGATTTTCAGACCGTCAATACCTACAACACCAAAACCTTCATTTATCAGGTAGTGCGCCAAAGTGTATCCTGCTGGCCCCAAACCTGCGACAAGAATATTTTTTCCGTTATAGGGGAGGGCGTATGGCCGTTTGACATTTAGCGGATTCCAGCGTGTCAAGAAACTGTATATTTCAAAGCCGTATGGCATAAATAAAACATCGGTGAGGACGTTGGTTTCTATTTGGGGAATGTTGACCGGTTCGGTTTTTTGATAAATACAGCCTTTCATGCAGTCATTACAAATCCTGTGGCCGGTTCCCGGGCACATTGGATTGTCAATTATGATCATGGCCAGAGCGCCAATATTATCGCCTTGTCTTTTTACCAGGTGCATTTCGGAGATTTTTTCTTCCAAAGGACATCCTGTGATTGTGACATTCAATGGATTGGTTTTGAACGTGCCATCCTTTTTGTTTTTCATGCCTTTTGAGCATGAGTCGGTATTGCGGTCGTGGCAGTAGATGCAATGATCGACTTCATAAAGGACTTCCCGCTGGTTGTAGCGGTTATCTGTTAACGCAAAACCATCGCGTCTTCTGCGTTTGTCTTTGGGGCCGACCAGAGAAACGAAACCGTCATGCGGTTCTTCTTCCACTTCGACCAAGTGAGTGAAGTCAGTTCTTCCCGGAGATTTAAACAGTTTCCAATCTTTGGTTAATGTTTGTAATTCTGGGTCGGTGTTGGCAATATGTAGCCAACGTTGCAATTGATCAAGCAGGGTGTTAACAAGTTCACTGTTTTCGCCTGCTAAAGCATCTGAAAAAAACTGACTGGTATTTTTGTTGGTAGTTAACGATTCTCGAATTGACTTGATTTTTTCTTCAGCAGAATCATCAGAACCCGGGGTATCATTCGCACTTGCAAAATGTTGTGATATTTGAAACAGTTCGCTGCCAATGTTACTGATTGCCAGTTCCATATCAGCTTGATTGGGTGCTATCGCTTCCAGAAGTAATGTGATGGCTTGTTTAAGATTTTCGATATCCCAGTCAGCTATATTTTCCTTTTTAAATTTTTTCGCTAGTTTACTGACGACTTCTTTACGGAAAAAGAAGATAGTCTCAAATTCCTGGCGAATTGTATCGCGCTGGCTTTTGTGTTGTTGTTCAACATCGAATAGTTTTGCGACAAATTGGCCAACATAAGGTCCCATTTCAACAAGAATTTCAGAGATTTCTTCAGGCTTTAAATTTTCTCCCTGAGTTTTTCTATAATCCTGATAGCGGTTAAAAAGCTCGTTATCATGCTGTTTGACGCTATCATCAAATACTTGAAGTAGCGTCTTCAATTTTTCTGGATGATATAAATCTGCATAGGTGAAGCCAGGAAGGCCAAGATTAATATTTGATGTATTGTTTTCAGGATTGTTCATTGTTGTCGGTAAATATTAAGAAAATCTAACGAGTCAACCGGTAATGGCTTGACGATATTGAATGAAGCGCCAATGTTACAGGTTCTTCTAACTATCTTGTCATAGCGACATTATCGATCGAAACCGATAAAATTCCAGATGGCAAATAGTACCCCGGTTTTGTCTTGTCTCTCGACTTCCGGAGGTACGCCATCGGGGTAGTTTTGGGCGAAAACTCTGGCCGTGTCACTGGCCAGGTCATTGAGTCCAAGTTTTTTGTAGGCATCTTCCATAATCAGCAATGCATGAGGTACAGCCGGTGTGCGCTGAAATTTTTCAACCACGCGGCTGGCTCGATTCACGGCAGCGATATAGGCTTCCCTTTGCATATAATATCGTGCCACATGAACTTCAAACATGGCCAGATTGTTACGCAGATAAAGCATTCGTTGTTTACTGTCTTCAACATACTGGCTATCTGGAAATCGACGAATCAATTCGGCAAAATTATTATAAGCATCGAGCGCATTACCAGGGTCACGTTGCGAGGCGTCAGTTGGCAGGAATCGTTCAATAAATCCAATTCCTCGATTATAGTTAACCAGACCTTTCAAGTAGTATGCATAATCAACACTTGGGTTTCTGGGGTGAATTTTAATGAAACGCTCTGCAGCTGCAATGGCCGCTTCAGGTTCATTATTTTTGTAATATGCGTAGGCAATATCCAATTGGGTTTGGGCTGCGGATTTGCCAAAAGGGTAACGTGATTCGAGTTTCTCATAAAGCTCGATGGCTTTAGGATAATTTTCTGCTTCCATGGCTTTTTTTGCTTCAGTGCGAAATTTTTCCGCGTCCCAGTTGGCATATTCTTTGTCGTCTGAGCTTGATTGGCCTATCCCCAATGATTTTAATGTTTCACAACCTTGCAGAATAAAGACAGTGCAGATAATAAAAATTAGATTGAGCAGGTATTTGCGCATCATGTTGCTATTTCTCTTGGGTACTATGTTTACTGATTTGTTTTTGCCAAACAGACAGCAGTTCTTTTAATTCATTGAGTTCAATTTTAACGGGTGATGCTTGTTCATCATAAAGATTCAGCAATAAAGCCTGTTTGGGGTTGATTTCCAGTTCATAGATATTGCCACAAAAAAATTCCTGTTGATTCGGATTGGTGCTGTGTTTGATTTCATCAATGGAGGAAATAATTTCCTGACAATATTCCCGGTTTTCATTAATATCAGTCTCTAGAAAATCAGCAAACGGTTTCAGATGCGGTGGCTGTATAATTTGTAATTCACCTTGTTGGTTGCGTGTCAGTTTGATTTTCATGATTTAGGGCTGTGGGAAAGCAGTGGTAATTCTGCGTTGGTTTCGAGTAAGACCCATACGGATGGTAAAAGGGCGACCATTTCTGTCAAGGCAGAAGCCATTAGCATTTTTTTGTGGCGCCGAGGGACCAAGAATACCCCATTGATGATGTTTTCTGGTTTTATTTCGCGCTGCAAAAACGACTGAGCGGGTAATAGCATCGACAGTGCATTGATCAGGAAAAAATGTTGAAAACTTGGTTTTACCATTTATAAATTTTACTCTGGCGTTATAAATACCTTTGCGCAAGCTTTGTTTTTTATAGATCTTTTTAACTTCAGGTGTTGATCCCAACAATTGGGTGGAATGAAAACCTTTGGGGCGGCCTCTACGGTCTATTTCACCACAGAAAATATGCCTTAAATTTATGGGCGGCTGGGTTTTGCTCCACTTGGATGCTTTTTTTCTGCATGAAAAATCAGCGCTTGTGGCAATGGAGTTGGTTAAAATTAATAAAAAAAATATCAGGAAATATTTTATCATGTATCGCTTGTTTGTTTATGAGCCAGTTTTTTGCACAGTGTGGAAAGGGAAGCTGTGTGGAGCTTTATTTTATCCACTTTTTTGTATGAGTTTTATAAATTTAAGGGTTGCTTTGTGCCTATTTTAACATCAAAAGTGCCTGATGAGATGGTTGGCATGCGATTGGATCAAGTACTTGCTGAAATTTTTCCTGATTTTTCACGAAGTAAACTACAAACCTGGGTAAAGTCTGGGCGTGTCAGGGTTGACGGTAAGCTGCTCAAATCCAAGGATCGGCTTGATGGCGGTGAAATAATTGAGCTTGATGCCGAGCCAGAAAAAGTGGTTAAGAGTGTTGCAGAAAAAATTCCGTTAAATATTGTTTACGAAGATGATGTTTTAATTATCATCAATAAACCTGCAGGGATGGTGGTGCATCCCGGCGCAGGCAATTGGACGGGAACCTTGCAAAATGCATTGCTTTACCATGATATCAATTTGGATAAATTGCCCAGGGCCGGAATTGTGCATCGTATTGATAAAGATACCAGTGGCTTGTTAATGGTCGCAAAAACGCTACAGGCTCACTCAAACCTGGTTGAGCAACTGCAAAATCGAACCATTCATCGTGAATATCTGGCTATAACTCAGGGCCGCATGACTGCGGGTGGGACTATTGATCAGCCGATTGGCAGGCATTCGGTTGAACGATTAAGATTTGCTGTTAGGCGGGAAGGTAAACAAGCAGTGACCCATTACCGGGTCATTGAGAGATTGAAACGGCATACTTTGATACAGGTGAAACTGGAAACTGGCAGAACGCATCAGATCAGAGTGCATATGGCTCATATTCGCTATCCTTTGGTAGGGGATCCGTTATATGGCGGCCGGTTTCAGTTGCCTGCGGGATGTTCTGAGCGTTTGGAGTTGGTTTTGCGGGGATTTAAGCGCCAGGCTTTGCACGCAGAAAAATTAGGGTTATGTCATCCAGTAACTCAGGATTATTGCCAGTGGCAGGTTGCTATGCCCGAGGATATGAACACTTTGCTGCAAGCCTTACGTAATAATGAAACTGAGTTGGGTTAAAGCAGACTGGCCTGCTCCAGATAATATTTATGCGGGTACTACTCTAAGGACGGGAGGGGAGAGTATAGGGTCTTATGACAGTTATAATCTTGCTGCGCATGTTGGCGATGATTTGAATGCAGTTGAAAAAAATCGCCAATATTTGAAATGCATGCTGAATTTGCCCGCTGATCCTTTTTGGTTGGATCAAAATCATAGCAATAAAGTTATTAATATTGATGAAGGTGGGCAGAATTTAATAGCCGACGCTAGTTATAGCCTAAAGCCAGAAGCAGTTTGCGCGGTATTAACGGCGGATTGTTTGCCTGTATTGCTTTGTAATCAGCAGGGAACAAAAATTGCCGCCGTCCATGCTGGCTGGCGTGGCTTGTTGGATGGCGTGATAGAAAATACTGTTTCTGAATTAAAAGATAACAATTTGATGGCTTGGTTCGGTCCTGCAATTGGGCCTGAGAGCTTTGAAGTGGGCAATGAGGTTTTTGATGTTTTTTTTAACAAATCCCATCTTTTTTCCTCTGCTTTCCAAAGTAAAAACCAAGCTAAGTGGCTGTTAGATATTTATAAGCTTGCTCGGTTGATGTTAAATAATGTTGGCGTTAAAAAAATTTACGGTGGAAATTTCTGTACGATGACTGAGCAAAAGCAGTTTTTTTCTTACCGCCGTGACGGCAAAACTGGCCGGATGGCCAGCTTAATCTGGAGAATTTAAGAGGCTATGAGCCTGATTGTATATATTATAATTTTTACTGCAATTGGTGGTGTATTAAGTGTAATCGCCGCATCAGTTTTTTTGTTGTTGTCTTCTGAAAATCAGAAAACAGTATTGCCTCATGGTATTAGTTTTGCCATCGGAGCATTGCTTGCAGTGTCTTTTTGGGGATTGATTCCTCATGCTTTTACTGATGTTGCGCCAGAACAATTTCAGTCGTTATCGGCAACAATCATGATTGGATTGTTAAGTTTTTTTATTCTGGAGAAGTTATTAATCTGGCGGCACTGCCATTCAGGAAGTTGTGAAGTGCATATTGATGAGGATCATAATCATCGGTCGGCAGGAGTGCTGATTATTATTGGCGATGGTATTCATAATTTTGTTGATGGCGTTTTGATTGCCGCAGCTTTTCTGACTGATGTGCAGCTTGGTATCGTGACCAGCCTTGCGGTTGCGGCTCATGAGATCCCGCAAGAGGTAGGTGATTTTGCGATTCTCTTGCAAAGTGGCTACAGTAAATCCAAGGCATTATTTTATAATGTGCTGTCTAGTCTAACCACTATTATAGGCGGCATTATTGCTTATTTTTGGTTGGAAAACCTGCATGAGTATCTGCCTTTTTTTCTGGCGGTGGCTGCCTCCAGTTTTATTTACATCGCTGTGGCAGATTTAATACCTTCCTTACATAAAAGGACAGATATGAAAACTTCCTTGGAGCAGATTGCTTTAATAGCGGCAGGTGTGTTGTTGATCAGTTCCATGCACCAATTTGCCCATGAGTTTGAAGGAGACGAGCATCACCAAATACCAGAGCAAAAGGTGGAAAATTAGACAAAAAAGCCCCAAACGATGGGGCTTTTTTGTTTGAATAGACTTGTTTCTTTATTGTTATAGAGAATAATACATGTCAAATTCAACTGGGTGAGTGCTCATGCGCAAACGGGTTACTTCTTCCATTTTCAGATCAATATAACCGTCAATTGCATCGTCAGTGAAAACGCCGCCTTTTTTAAGGAACTCACGATCTTCATCTAAAGCTTTTAAGGCTTCATCAAATGAAAATGCGACCTGAGGGATATTCTTTTCTTCTTCAGGTGGCAAGTCGTATAAATCTTTGTCCATTGCATCGCCAGGATGAATTTTATTTTCAATACCGTCCAGGCCAGCCATTAACATTGCTGCAAAACAAAGGTAAGGGTTGGCTGTAGAATCACCAAAACGAACTTCGATACGACGACCTTTAGGATTGTTAACAAATGGGACACGGATTGAAGCAGAACGGTTACGTGCTGAATAAGCCAGCATTACAGGCGCTTCAAAGCCAGGTACCAAGCGTTTGTAACTGTTGGTTGACGCATTTGCAAATGCATTCAGAGCCTTGGCGTGTTTGATGATGCCGCCAATATAATACAGTGCAGTTTCTGAAAGACCGCCATACAGATCGCCAGTAAAAAGGTTGACGCCGTCTTTGGCAAGAGATTGATGCACATGCATTCCGTTCCCGTTGTCGCCAACTAATGGTTTAGGCATGAAGGTTGCGGTTTTACCGTAAACATGAGCAATATTGGTAACAACATATTTTAGCACCAATACTTCATCAGCCTTATTAACCAGAGTGTTGAATAATGAGCCGATTTCACATTGACCGGCAGTCGCTACTTCATGGTGATGAACTTCAGTGGTTTGGCCCATCTCTTCCAATGTTAAGCACATTGCGGAACGCATATCTTGTAAAGAATCAACAGGAGGAACTGGAAAGTAACCGCCTTTTACACCGGGTCTATGTCCAATGTTGCCGTCCTCGTATGTTTTTTCTGAGTTCCATTCGGCTTCCTCTGAATCGACTTTATAGGAGCATTCGCCCATATTTGCAGTCCAGCGGACATCATCAAAAACAAAAAATTCGTTTTCCGGACCAAAGTAAGCGGTATCGGCAATACCGGTTGAGTTCATGTAAGCTTCAGCACGTTTTGCAATGGAGCGTGGGTCGCGCTCATATCCCTGCATGTCACTTGGCTCGATAATGTCGCAGCGAAGGATCATGGTGGCGTCATCATAAAACGGATCAATAACGGCAGTGGAAGCATCCGGCATCAGGATCATGTCGGATTCATTAATTCCTTTCCAGCCGGCAACCGATGAACCATCAAACATTTTTCCTTCTTCGAAGGTGTCTTCATCAATGGTATGTGCCGGGTAGGTGACGTGTTGTTCTTTTCCGCGGGTATCGCAAAAGCGAAAATCAACGAATTTTACGTCGTTTTCTTTTAACATGTTTATGGCTTTTTCTACTGACATTTAAGTGTCTCCAAGCGTGTTATTTAGTAAAGTTATTATTAAGTCGTTCAGTTTGACTGGCTAAAGATAACATTTTTTTTGGCATAAAAAAACGGAGGATTTGATCTCTCCGTTTTTTTTAAATTTAATCCAGGATTGTTATCTCCTTAATTTTAATGTTATCGATTAAGAATTACATTCAGGATGAATTCAATTATTAGAAAGTGGTTGAAAGGGTGGCAACTGCCCTAGCATCGCCTAAATCACCAAATTCTTCTGCTCCTGCAGTATCGGTATAAGCAACTTCAACATTGAATCCCGCAATATCTTTTGCGACTCCGACTTTCCAATCCCAATAGTCATTACCGCCGCCTTTATGTTTAGGATAATAACCGACATGGCTGACGATGGTGGTATTCCATGCCCAATCCGGTAAAGTGTAATCTCCTGCAAGATCCATGTAGCCAATACCAACTCGATTTTCCAGGCTGACGTCATGGTACCAGTAGCCACTTAAATTAAGATTTTCGACCGGCGACAGGGCTAGTCCGAAATAAACTTCGTTAAAATTCAGGCTGTCTGTTTCCAATGGATACTGATAATGTAACCAGCCAATATCGTAAGTAACCGTCATGCCGCCCAGATCAATATCACGACTGAAACCTGCATAGATATCCAGTTCTATGCTGTTGTTATTTGGATTGATTGGATCGCCTCCATCGCCGAAATCAACATTTGATCCCCAAACACCAAAATAAGCGCCGCTTTCATGGGAAATATCAAATGAACCCTGAATGGCTGCAGCATTATTGGTTTGCGAAATACCACGCCAGATGTAATCAGTGGTTAATGCAAAGCTGGCGCTGGCATCAAAACCTTTTGGAAGTGTATCTGAAGGAGCTTCATCGCCAAAACTTCTGGAAATTCCAAAATAAATTCTTGAATCGTCTAAATCACCCGCATCTGCACCACTGGTGTCAACATAGGCAACTTCAAATCCAAACCCATAGAGCTGTTTGGCTAAGCCGACTTTCCAGTCCCAATAATCATTGGCTCCGGCCCTGCGCCAATAATGACCTCCATGGGCAATAATTTGCAGATTCCACAAGAAGTCCGGCAAGGTGTAATCGGCGCTCATATCGAGATAGCCAATGCCGGGTTTGCTTTCTACGCCAATATCCTGGTAATAGTAAGTGCTGAAATTAAAGTTTTCAAAAGGTGAAATTCCTGCGCCAAAATAGACTTCATTAAAATTCAGCCCGGTTTCTTCAGGATATTCATAGTGCAAGAAACCTATATCATAGGTTAAGGCCATGCTGCCTAATTTGATTTCATTGGAAAAACCGGCATAAAGATCGAGTTCCATGCTGTTGTCAGTATCGCCGAATTCAACATTGGATGCCCAGGCGCCAAAATAGATGCCGCTTTCGTGGCTCATATCGAAAGAGCCTTGAATTGTTGCTCCGTTGGAGGTTTGAGATACGCCACGCCAAATATAGTCATTGGCAAGGGTAATGGTGGCGCTTGGTGTCCAGCCATAATATGATTTTGTTTTTTCTTCATCAGCAACTGCGATGAAGGTTGTTGCAATTAACCCAATTGCAACAGGAAGTTTCTTGTTGATCATAACGACTCCAGTTTTTAATTATTCCCGTTAATAGTATCATAAAAAAAACCAATTGCAAGGCTATGAAATATAATGTATTTTTAGAATGTCAAAAGTGATCATTGATATTTATTAATGCACATTTATGGTGCGTTTTGAATATAAATTTTGTCATTCTATTGATATTTTTAGGAGCTGGAATCTTAATTTGTTGTATTTTTTTAACAAAAGAGTAAGTGGATACTTGACTTTTTTGCCCCAAATTTGTGCAAACATTTTTTAGATGCACCAAGGATGTGAAATCACGTATTCAGATAGGTGCTATCACGCGATCGGTCTTTGATTGGTTCTGTATGGAAAAATTCAGGATCGATTAATAACTGGCCAATTTTATTGATTGTTTAGTAATCATTATTTTTTTGGCAAGTTATTGATTCATATTGTCTTAAGGAGGAGAGATAAGAAAGATTTATAAAGAAAAAATAAAAAAATAATTTTTTTATATTTGAAACAAGGATTTAAAAATATTGGGACTGGCATAATATATGCTGATTTACCTTTAGGTCCTATTTTTTGGAGGTGACTGATGAAGCTAGTAACAGCAATTGTAAAACCATTTAAATTAGATGACGTTCGTGAAGCATTATCTGATATTGGGGTGTCTGGGGTGACTGTGACCGAAGTAAAGGGGTTTGGGCGTCAAAAAGGCCATACAGAACTTTATCGTGGAGCAGAATATGTAGTAGATTTTTTACCAAAAGCAAAAATCGAAGTAGCGATTCCTGATGATCTGTCAGATCAGGCTGTAGAAGCTATTTCTAAAGCTGCGAACACTGGAAAGATTGGAGATGGTAAAATCTTTGTGAGTACGCTTGAGCAGGTTATTCGCATTCGGACGGGGGAAACCGGCGAAGAAGCATTATAATTTTAATAACAAATATGAGGATTGGAAAGTGGATAAAATAATCGAATTAAGCTATGCCCTTGATACGTTCTATCTATTAATGAGCGGGGCTCTGGTTATGTGGATGGCGGCTGGTTTTGCCATGCTGGAGGCAGGATTGGTCCGTGCTAAAAACACCACAGAAATTTTAACCAAAAACGTGGTTTTATTTGCTATTGCTTGTGTAATGTATATGTTGTTTGGTTATAACATTATGTATCCAGGCGATGCTGCAGTTAACAGTGTTTGGCCTGGCATCAGCTTTTTATTGGGTAGTGACAATACTGCCGCAGAAGTTGCCAAGAGTAATGGCGATATTGTTTACTCTAATATGGCTGATTTTTTCTTTCAGGTAGTGTTTGTTGCCACTGCCATGTCGATTGTTTCCGGCGCAGTTGCTGAGCGGATGAAACTATGGGCTTTTCTTTTTTTTGCGGTCGTGATGACCGGCGTCATTTATCCCATTCAAGGTTACTGGAAATGGGGCGGTGGATTTTTAGATGGTCTTGGTTTTTTTGATTTTGCTGGATCCGGTGTAGTGCATTTATGTGGTGCAAGTGCAGCTTTAGCAGGTGTGATTCTACTTGGGCCTAGAAAAGGCAAGTATGCTGCAAATGGCGAAATTCATCCAATTCCAGGTTGTAATATGCCTTTGGCAACTTTAGGAACCTTTATTTTATGGTTGGGCTGGTTTGGTTTTAATGGCGGTTCGGAATTAATTATTTCTAATGTCAATGAGGCTAATACTGTGGCAAAAGTATTTGTCAATACTAATGCTGCCGCTGCTGGCGGTGTTGTTGCTGCTTTGGTGACTGCGCATTTTCTCTTCGGCAAAGCTGATTTGTCTATGACATTGAATGGAGCATTGGCTGGCCTTGTAGCAATTACTGCAGATCCTTCCAGCCCTGATCCAATGTTGGCAACAATAATCGGGCTGGTGGCAGGGGTGCTGGTAGTTTTTTCTATTACCTTTTGGGATAAGGTGAGAATCGATGATCCGGTTGGTGCAATTTCAGTTCATGGCGTGGTTGGTATCTGGGGCTTATTGGCTGTTTGTTTTTCAAATACGGATTCAACAATTTCTGCGCAATTAATTGGCATTGTCACCATTTTCAGTTTTGTGTTCCTGGCTAGTCTTATCGTCTGGTTTATTATTAAACTGATTATGGGCATCAGGGTTTCTGAAGAAGACGAGTACCAAGGCGTGGATTTCTCGGAATGTGGAATGGAAGCCTATCCGGAATTTACTAATACGGGTAAATAAACTTTTTGATACAAAAACGAGCAGTACTTGCTCGTTTTTGTTTTTGAATCTATGCTACAGAAGTTTTCGAGGCGAAAAGGTTTTTGCCGCTGGAGATTTTGATGTTTGCTGTATTGCCTGATCCAAAATGGAATCAGCTTTGACCGGGCCAAACGCCTCACATAAAGCGATATAAATACAATGAACTGCACTACATAGTTCATCAGCAACTATATTTTTTTTGAAGACCTTCAAATTTAACGCATTTGCCCAGGACAGAATTTGATGCCGGTTTTGTTCAGATAGTTCGGCTTTAAAAAGCTCTTCCTTGAGCGTTTCTTTAAACGCACTATATCCATTCCCATTCGGAAACTTGGTTTCTATGATGATTTTTGAAATAAGTACTGCAAACACTGTCATTTCCGGTGTCCCTTTGGTTTTTTTTGCGGGAACGGTGGCTTTTTGCACTTGCTCTATGGTTTGATCATTAGCACTATTATGTTTTTTTACACCACGAAATTTTAACATTTGTGGCATCGGATCTTCCGGATAGGATTGCTTCGGCAAATCAAGGTTACGATTTAGTTTTGGATATAAGGTGGTAATAATATTGTTATCCAGCCCTAGAAGTTCAGCCGTTATCCCAAAAAAACCGATAAAAGTCATCTTGTCGGCAGAATGATCTCTTTCTTCAAGCATCCACATGGCCTGCATGAGTACTTCGCCATTAATGACTTCTGAAAAAGTCATGTAGGCGGCACATCGACGCCTGGTCAAATCAAGAGGTTTCATGGTATTCGTGGCCATTTGTTACTTCTCAATTTCTCCATGAGTGACTGCCTGGTTAAATTCAGCATAACCAACCTCGTAATGCTCGGCATAATCCAGCCCCCTTTGTTCATGAATACTGCTTGTGCGGAGTCCAAGAAATTTGTCGACGGTTTTGAAGGTCAGATATGCCGTTGGAAAACTCCAGGCGAAAGCGGTAATTATTCCCAAAAGCTGAATAGTTATACGAGAGATAGAAAACATGTCTCCTGTATAAAACATGCCGGCAGCAAGAGTCCCCCAAACACCACAAAAGCCATGAACGGCTACAGCGCCAACAACATCGTCGATCTTGTAACGTTCGAGCAGGGTAGTTCCCCAAACCAGGATAATGCCACTTATCAGGCCAGTAATAATTGCTGTTCCAGGTATCATGATATCTGCACCCGCTGTAACAGAGACCAGTCCTCCGATACTCGCATTGACAGTCGTTGTCATCATAATGGGTTTGTTGGTTAGCGCCATAAAGAAAATCGCTCCCATTGCTCCGGCACAAGCACCAAGATGAGTATTTAATAAAACGCCGCCTAGATTATTTAAGCTGGTTACGCTGCCGCCATTAAAACCGAACCAACCGAGCCAGAGAATAAATCCTCCCAATGCGATCATAGGCAGATTATGTCCTGGAATATACCGGGTTTCACCAGCTCTGGAGAAGCGTCCTAATCTTGGACCCAAAACCATTACCGCAGCCAGAGCGCACCAGCCGCCAACCGAATGAACAACTGTCGCACCGGCGAAATCAATAAACCCAAGTTGATTCAACCAGCCATTAGGGTTCCAGACCCAATGCCCGAAAATAGGATAAATTAACGTACAGATAATTGAGGCAGAAAGCATATAGGAGACAAATCTCATACGCTCAGCAACTGCGCCACTAACTATAGTGGCGCAAGTTGCTGCAAACATCAGCTGAAAAACCAAACCAATAGTTTGTTTATTTGAAAGTGAGTCATCCAAAAAGTGGCTGAAACCAAATAGTCCTGCCTGACTTTCACCGAACATAAGTCCATAGCCGATTGCCCAGAAAAAGATGCTTCCAAAACAAATATCGGTGTAATTCTTCATAATCACATTAATTGCATTCTTTGCTCTGGAAGCGCCACATTCAAGCAAAGCAAAGCCGGCTTGCATGAAAAAGACTAACCCGATGCTGGTTGCAAGCCAAATAATTTCGCTTGAAAAAACAGAATCTGAAGAATTAGCGTGGGCTGTTGGAACAAATGCTATTAACAGATTAGAAAACCAGAATAACAACTTATTAAATCTAATTTTTGCTACAAATTTTGCCACGGAAGCTTACCTTTTAATGATTTTTTGTAACTATTCAGCGCACTTATAATTTCAATATCAGTAACTTATTCCAGAAGACGCCGTAAATACGTCCGTGTAGGCTTGATTGTGTCATTCATGATTCAGACACTTCTTCCATAACTCACTGATATTGAGTGATTTTAGCCAAATTAAATACGCTGAATAGTGACGATTTTTTTAACTAATTGGATTCAATATAGACTGTAGGAATGGTACATGCTGGCGACCACTTCACAAAAAACAAACGATAGCTGATATTCTTTTTTTGGTATTAATTGAGCGAGGTAAATATTTCGTGACTCGAACGAGGATCTGATGAAAGAATTTCTACTAACCTGCAAGAAGCATATAAGGCATCATCAAAACCCAGCCATTTGTCATTAAAATAAAACCTTCCATTCAAATCTCCAGAAAATTTTCCTGCAGAAACTTTAAGTTTGGCCTTCATTAACAATGGTTCAGCTTTACACACCACAGGACGGCCATTGTTAGTGCTGATATATTCAATAACGTGCTCGGAACATTGTTCATCAATGATAATTTCACTACCAGGGCTGGAAGTCAGGATTGCTTTGGAAAAAAGCATGATTAATTGTTCTGCGGAGATGATTTGACCTTGACAATCCATGATATTCAGTATGGTTCCATGGTGATAAAAAGAGAGTCCAACATCAGCTTGATGTTGATAAATAATATGCTCGAGGGCTTTTTCTGAGGGGCTTTCGTTGATTTCAGATTGAAAGTGAATAACCTTGCAACCAAGTTCCTGTAAAAGGTTTTTGGCAAGTTGGGCGGTTGCATCATCTTCGCAATCTAAAATAATGGTCAAGACCCTATCTAGACGAATATTTTCGCAGATTATGCCAATATATTCATGAATGAAGCTATCATTTTTTTCTTGATGGCCATGTTGATTATTGAGCCAATCGGTATCATCGAACTCTCTCAATAGTCGCTGCGTTTTTTCTTTTTCTAATATTTCTCCAGCAATAATGATTTTTAAATCTGTTTGCTGATTGTCTGTATAGTCAGTTGTTATCATGACTCCGGTTTTGCCATCATAATGTTGCGTGACGAAATACAGCAGCGGCATGGGGGATTTGCACAGATTTAAGATATTGAGTCCGATTGATTGAATTCCTTCTGCGAGGTGGCGACTTAAAGAGATACTGGTCTCATGGTCATCAAAAGCCATTACAATTGTAGAAACATTGTATTTTTTCGCTTCAAGAGCAAAAGCCTGACCGATATGGTTGATTTTATCAGGTGTAAGTACTGGGTCTCCGCCCCTTGGAGTGCGTCTTAAATCATGATCACGAAACAGTGAAACAGATTTGTCGGTTAGTTGTTTGGCAGTTCTATTTTGAATTTTTTCAGGGGCGCGTTCTTGAATAATGCCACGAAACTTTTTCATTTCAGGAAGCGGATCTGGTGGTAACTGTTCGTTACTCAAATCAAGATATTTGTTAAGCTTTATATATATTATTGAAACCTTATGGGGATTTATTCCAAAGATTTCAGCCGTCACCCCAACAAAACCCAAAAAAGTAAATCGGTCAGCTGAGTGATCCCGTTCTTCAATCATCCACATGGCCTGCATTAGCTGGTCTCCATGCAATAATCTGGATAAAATTTTATAGGCTGCGCATCGACGTTTGGTCGGGTCTAATGGTTGATTGAAATCAGTAGCCATGTTAATAAAAGCAATTTTTTACAAATGAATGTTGGTTTTTTTATCTTGATTAGGAAGCAAATCGCTATTCAGCGAACCTCGCAATTTAAGTATAGAAGCATTGAAAAGCAATGTTGATAAGATTTGAATTTAATCTCACGCTTTCTAGTTTTATCTTGGTAAACTTTGAATTTAAAGAGAAATTCCATGATTGCCCTACATGTATGAATGTTATTTTTGGTGTGAAATGTTTTTTTGTTATCATGGCGTTAAGAATTACAAAAATAATATCTGACAAGCAGGAGAAATTATGAAATTAATAACAGCAATTATTAAGCCTTTCAAACTTGATGATGTTAGAGAAGCTCTCTCTGATATTGGAATAGCAGGGGTTACAGTTACAGAAGTTAAAGGTTTTGGACGGCAAAAAGGCCACACGGAGCTATATCGAGGAGCGGAATATGTCGTAGACTTTCTGCCAAAAGTGAAAATGGAAATTGCTGTTGCCGAAGATAAAGTCGATCAAGCCGTTGATACTATTGTTAATGCAGCAAACACTGGAAAAATAGGTGACGGTAAGATTTTTGTGACTGATTTAGATCAAGTTGTTCGAATCAGAACCGGCGAAACTGGAGCTGATGCTATTTGATCAATCTGTGAATTTTAGAAAAAATTGATCTTTACCAAAGCCAGCATGTTGAATAATTACAATTTTTCAAATTGAGCTTATGAATTATAAGAATAATAAATTAATCATCCCGGTTTTAATAATGATGCCCGAACTGGTTTGGGCGACTGAACTAAATCAAGCCAATACCGCCTGGATTTTAACCTCAACGGCATTGGTTTTATTTATGACAATTCCTGGTTTATCTTTGTTTTATGCCGGGCTAGTACGAAGTAAAAATGTTTTGTCAGTCTTGATGCAATGTTTTGCTATTACTTGTTTGGTGTCTATTTTATGGTTGGCAGGGGTTTATAGTTTTATTTTTGCAGATGGTGGTGATTTGCAAAAGTTTATTGGTGGTGCGGGAAAGGCTTTCTTACCGCAAGTAGGAACCGATAGTTTATCAGGAGATATTCCGGAAACTGTTTTTTTTATGTTTCAAATGACTTTCGCGATTATCACCCCTGCTCTGATAGTTGGAGGTTTTGCAGAAAGAATGAAATTTTCTGCGGTTCTCTGGTTTAGCGGATTATGGCTGATTGTTGTTTATATGCCGGTTTGTCACTGGATATGGGGCAATGGCTGGTTGGCTGATTTGGGAGTTATGGATTTTGCTGGTGGTATTGTTATCCATATTAATGCTGGTGTTGCGGCATTGGTCGCTGCATTGGTGCTAGGGAAAAGGAAAGGCTTTCCATCGACAGCGATGCCACCACATAATATGACTATGGTGGTTACCGGAGCCGGTATGTTGTGGGTTGGTTGGTTTGGTTTCAACGCAGGAAGCGCTTTAACAGCGGATGGCTCAGCTGGAATGGCGATGTTGGTGACCCATATAGGTGCTGCAACGGGTTCACTGACCTGGATGTTTTTAGAATGGCAACGTTTTGGTAAACCCAGTGTGCTGGGTATTGTGACTGGGATGGTTGCCGGTTTAGGTACCATTACCCCGGCCTCTGGTTTTGTTGGGCCAGTTGGCGCGTTAGTGATCGGAATGGCAGCAGGTATTGTTTGTTTTTATGCCACCCAATTCCTCAAGCGTAAATTACAAATAGATGATTCACTGGATGTTTTTCCAGTTCATGGTGTTGGTGGTATAACAGGGTCTTTATTAACAGGCGTATTTGCCGCGAAAAGTCTGGGTGGTCTTGGATTATCTGATGGCGTAACTATTTTGGATCAGTTGGCCGTTCAAGGATTAGCCATCGCAGTTACAATAATGTGGAGTGCGTTGTTTAGTTATCTGATTTTAAAATTGGTAGATAAAATTATTGGATTACGTGTTAGCAATGACGATGAAGTTCAGGGATTGGATATTACGCTCCATGAGGAAAGCGGTTACTATAATTTGTAAATGGAACTAATATGCAAGAAGCGCCATTTTTTTCAATTTGTATCTGTTAATTTTCAAGAGTGAAGATGATTGAGGAAACATAAAATCATTGCTTTTATCTTAATTTTTACCTGTCCCTTCTTTTCTTTCTGAGATTAACAGACAAGTCATGTCTCAATACCAGGAAAAAACAGTACTCCTGAAAAATCCAATTTTAACCTTTGCTTGTCTGATTATTATTGTTGCAGGAATGAAAGCTGCAGCACCATTATTAACACCCCTGTTCCTCGCCTTATTTACAGCAATAGTCTGTTGGCCTGCGCTTTCCTGGCTGGATCGAAAAGGTGTTCCATCAGGAATTGCGGTCTCTGTTGTGGTAATAAGTTTGATTGTCACCATGACTGTCCTGGGAGTTTATGTTTTTGCTTCATTGAACCAATTCACTAAAGGCTTGCCTGGATATCAGGCAAATTTACAGTTGCAAACGGCGGGTTTGATTGATTGGCTTCATCAATATGAGATAACTTTTCCTAATGAGAAAGATTTGATTAAAGAACTCAATGCCGGCAAGGTGATGAAATTTGTCGGCACGATGCTGACTGGATTTGGTGGGGCATTTGCAAATATTTTTTTTATTTTGTTGACGGTAATTTTTTTATTGTTGGAGTCCTTTTCTATTCCTTATAAATTCAGGCAGGCTTTTGGTCATAGCCGTTTTGATGGACATGGAACCATCATCATTAATAGCATTAATCGATATTTAGCAATTAAAGCTATAACTAGTTTGGTCACTGCCGTACTGATTGCCGTCTGGTTGATGTTATTGCACGTGGATTTTCCTGTGTTATGGGCTGTTATTGCTTTTTTGCTGAATTTTGTTCCTAATATTGGTTCTATCATTGCCGCAATACCGACAGTTTTATTGGCCTTGGTTCAACTGGGAGGACAAAGTGCAATGTTGGTCATTCTCGGTTATGTCGTTGTCAATACATTGGTAGGGAATGTCTGGGAACCTCGAATGATGGGTAAAGGACTGGGATTATCAACATTGGTGGTTTTTCTTAGCCTAACATTCTGGGGTTGGGTTTTCGGTACAGTTGGCATGCTGTTATCAGTACCATTTACTATGATTGCAAAAATCATTTTGGAAAATGATGAAAAAACCCGCTGGATTGCTGTTTTGCTTGGCCCTGAAGGCGAAGTTAAGACTCAGGAAGAAAATGTTAATATCAACGCTTTATGAAATTGATTTTTTTATTACAAGGCTATACAGGTTTGTTCGCTAGCTTTAACCATTCTAAACCTCTGCAGGTTTATTTGTGAATTCTAGGCTAGTTGCAACAAAAATCATCTATCGGGTTGTCACGAACGGCCAATCACTTACTTCCGTATTAGAAAAACAGCTTCCATCTATATCCAATATTAAGGATCGAGCATTAATACAGGCAATTTGTTACGGAACTTTGCGGTACTATCATTGCTTGAATTTCATACTGAATCAGTTGCTCCGCAAACCCTTGAGAGATGAAGAAATCAGAGTTTTAGCTTTAGTTGGTTTGTTTCAGCTCAAGTACATGCGGATAAAATCACATGCTGTAGTTTCGCAGACTGTATCCGCCGTTCATAAAAAAACCTGGGCAAAAGGCCTGGTCAATGCGGTTTTGAGAAATTACCTCAGGCAGGAACAAAACCTTAATAATTTGGCCGAAGAAAACGAGGTTGCAAAACTCTCTCATCCTGAATGGATGATTGATTTGGTAAGAAACGATTGGCCAGAAGATTTCGAACAGACTTTAGCTGAAAATAACCAACAGGCACCCATGGTATTACGGGTTAATCAGCTGCAAACGACTACAGACCATTATCTGCAGAAATTACAGGAAAATGATATTTCAGCAACTGTCAGCTCTGTCAGAGATGGTGCGGTTGTGTTGAGATCTGCAATTCCGGTAGAACAATTGCCCGGTTTCATAAAAGGTGATTTTTCAGTTCAGGATACTGCGGCACAATTAGCAGCTGAATTATTGGATGTACAAGAAGGGCATCGAGTTTTAGACGTGTGTGCGGCACCAGGTGGTAAGGCTACACATATTCTGGAGGCACAGCCACAAATAGAAAAATTAGTTGCTTTGGATATTGATGAAAATCGATTATTGAGTATTAAAGAAAATCTTCAAAGACTGAATTTAAAAGCTGATTGTATAGCTGGAGATGCTTGCCAACCATCGCAATGGTGGGATGCCAAATTATTTGACCGAATTTTACTGGATGCTCCATGTTCTGCAATGGGTGTAATCAGAAGGCATCCAGATATCAAATTACTTCGTCGTCAGGAAGACATAAAAAAATTAATGTTATTACAAAGAACAATTCTCGATGCGATTTGGCCATTACTTAAGCCTGGCGGAAACTTGTTGTATGTTACTTGTTCAATACTTAAGCAAGAAAATACTTCACAAATTAGTGAGTTTTTGTCACGAACGGCCGATGCAACAGAAATACCCATTCATTCTAATTGGGGTATTGCTCAAGCCCATGGGAAACAAATTTTAACTGGCGAAAATGGGATGGATGGTTTTTATTATGCCTGTCTTAGAAAAAACTAAACAGGCTTTATTTTTGTCAGGAATCTTGTTATTTGCTTCGCAAACACTATATGCAGGTACTTTTAATGCAGAAATAATAGCGGCAAGTTTGGAACCCGAAGAGCAGGGTTATCTGCTTAATGCAGATATAAACTTCAAATTGAGTCCAACTGCAATTGAAGCTATTGAGCACAGTGTCTCTTTGTTTTGGATAGTTCAGCTTAAATTGTATCGGCCACGATCTTTTTTTTGGGATAAAAAAATATTGGATTATTCCATTCGTTATCGATTTCGCTTTCACGCATTGCTTAATATGTACCAAGTAGAAAACATGACTACTGGTGAAATCAGGCGTTTTTTTTCATTACCCGTTGCTTTAAAGGCAATGGGCAGAATTGGTGATGTAAGAATACCAACGAAACATGACGAAAATCAATCTAAAGTCTTGCTGGCAACTTTACAAGTGAAATTTGACCGTGAGGCATTGCCGTTACCACTCAGGCCAGTTGCTTATTTTGATTCACATTGGGATTTATCCAGTCAGATTCTAGAATGGCTCGTTCAAAAGTAAAAATACCCATCAGCTTATTGGCGCTGATACTATTTGGCTTGGTTCTGTTATCTTTGCAACTGATGAGCTCTGCAACGCAGGAATCTTCACGTTTAAGCCAAATGTATTCCTGGCTATTATTGGTGAATGCTTTGGGGGTTTTGGCGTTGCTGGTTCTGGTTGGAATAAATAGCTATGCCTTGCTCAGGCAGTTAAAAAAACGTGAAGCAGGGTCTAGATTAACGACGCGTATGGTGACGTTATTTGTATTGTTGACTTTGATACCGACAGCAACAGTATATTATTTTTCCATGCAATTTTTGCATAAGAGTATTGATAGCTGGTTCAATGTTGAAATTGATCGGGCAATGGAGGATGCACTAGAGCTGAGCCAGGCTTCACTGGATGATCGAATGCGTTGGCATTTGCGGCAAACGCAGCAGATGGCGAGAAATTTAAAAAACAAATCTCAGATCTCTATTATTCTTGATCTGGAGCGATTTCGAACCGAGTTGGGAGCATCAGAGTTGGCTTTGCTTTCCCGGCGAGGACGAGTCATCGCTTTTAGCAGCGCCAATCCCAGCGAAATTTTACCCAGTATACCTGTTGAACAAATCTGGCTGCAGATGCGCAAAACCAATGACTTTGTGGGTTTGGATACGATCAGAGATGATGAGTGGGTTATCCAGGCAGTTGTCGCATTAAAATCCGATCAAGATCAATATATTCAGGTTATCTATCCTGTTCCTTTAAGAATTGCTGACTTGGCGGATTCTGTAGAATTTGCTTTTGTCCGCTTTCAGGAGATGACTTTTTTACGGAATTCTTTGAAACTCAGTTTTTCTCTGGTTTTATCTCTTGTGCTTTTATTAAGTTTAATGGCGGCAATTTGGGTGGCTTTTCTGATCATTCGAGATATTGTTGCTCCTGTTAAAGAATTGGTAAAAGGAACTCAAGCTGTGGCAGAGGGAAATTATGAGCAGCCACTGCCTGTGATGAGACAAGATGATTTGGGGTTTTTGGTGAAATCATTTAACGAAATGATGAGCCGGATTGCCAAGTCTCGGGATGAGGCAAAAAAAGCGAGTCAGGAGGTTGAAAATCAGCGCGCTTATTTGGAAACTGTATTATCCAGTTTGACTTCGGGTGTTATTAGTTTTGATGCTGGCTTTAAAATACGCACTTCAAATCAAGCGGCGAATGTCATTCTACATGTTCAGATTAGACGTTTTTATGGCAAAACTTTATTTGATTTAGCGCGGGAGCATTCTAATCTTTCAGAGTTAGTATTGAGTATTCAACAATTGCTGGAGAAGTCTGATGATGTTTGGCAGCAGAGTATCACTGTTTTAGGATCAAAAGGGCGTCAGGAATTATTGTGTCGGGGCACTGTTTTATATTCGCCGGAAGGTGAGCGGGTCGGAGGTGTGGTTGTGATTGATGATATGACTGATCTCATTCAAGCGCAAAAAAATGCTGCTTGGGGGGAAGTCGCAAGGCGTTTGGCTCATGAGATAAAAAACCCATTAACGCCTATTCAATTATCGGCTGAGCGATTACAGCATAAATTATCGTCAGATTTGGATGAAAAAAAAGCTGCAATTCTGGAACGATCTACGCAAACTATCGTCAACCAAGTCGATGCGATGAAAAAAATGGTTGATGAGTTTTCTGAATATGCAAGAGCAGCAAGGCAGCAGATTGAAAATGTTGATTTGATTGCTTTGACAAAGGAGGTTTTAGCTCTATATACCTTGCAATCAGCAGAACGGTTTGTTGTGGTCTTCGAGAGTCCACTACCTAAAATAAGGGCTGATCTGGTTGGTTTAAGGCAAGTGATCCATAATTTAATTAAAAATGCCTTGGAAGCAACAGCAAATGAAGAAAAAATTACTATAAAATTACATTCGATAGTAGAGCATAATACTAATTATGTGCAATTTTCGATTTATGATGAAGGCGTTGGAATTAAGCCAGAAGATATGGATAAAATTTTTGAACCCTATGTCACTACAAAAGAAAAAGGAACCGGTCTTGGACTGGCAATTGTTAAAAAAATTGTTGAGGAACATGGTGGTTCTATCAGCATTGATAGAGAAGTAAAGCGTGGCGCAGGATTTATCCTTAAGTTCCCTGCAAATTAATAGAATATTTAATTTATGAAAATACAAAATCCATCTATTTTAGTTGTTGATGATGAGCAGGATATTCGCGAACTAGTTTGTGAAATTCTGGAAGATGAGGGTTATCATGTTGATTCTGCAGAAAATGCGCAACAAGCTCGGGAAACAAAGGCGAAACGTCAGCCTGATTTGATTTTGCTGGATATTTGGATGCCTGATACCGATGGTGTAACCTTGCTTAAAGAGTGGGTTGCTGAAGATCAGGATCTTTGCCCTGTAGTGATGATGTCAGGACATGGCACTGTTGAAACTGCGGTGGAAGCAACTCGCTTGGGCGCTTATGATTTTCTTGAAAAACCACTCGCTTTAGCAAAATTACTGTTAATTGTTGATCGGGCATTGGAGGCACGTCATCTGCAGAAAGAAAATGCGGGTTTAAAAAAGAAGTTGTTGGAATATGTCGAGCCAGTGGGGAAAAGCGCTGTAATTGAGAGAACAAAGGATCAGCTCAAAAGGTTGGCGCAACATGACACGAGAGTGTTGTTTGTTGGTGCGGCAGGGGCAGGTAAAGAGTTGTTTGCCCATTACATGCATGTTAACAGTAATCGTCGCGATGGCCCGTTTATTACCGTTGCGGTAGGTAGTATTGCTCAGGAAAATTCAGCGATTGAATTTTTTGGTAAAGAGGTGGATGACAATGTTTATCCTGGATTGCTGGAAAAAGCTCATGGAGGCACATTATTTTTAGGAGAAATCAACGATATGGATGAGGCAACGCAGCTAAAATTACTGAGTGCCTTAGAGTCAAGTTCATTTTTACGCGTTGGTGGTGCAGAATCTGTCCATGTCGATGTAAAAGTGGTCGCATCAACGACGGTTGGTTTAGAGGAAGAAGTTAAAGCGGGACGATTTCGTAATGATCTTTTTTTTCTGTTGAATGAAGTAGAAATAGAAATTGCTCCACTTCGTGAGCACAACCAGGATGTTCCCGCACTACTCAGCTTCTATGTTGATTATTTTGTTGAGCATGAAAAATTGCCTTTTAGAAAATTCTCAATGGCAGCTCAGAATTTTTTACGTAACTATGATTGGCCAGGTAATGTCAGGGAGTTGAAAAATCTTGTTCAGCGCTTAATGATTTTGGGTGCGGGGAGTGAGATTGAACAGGAGGAGGTTAGAAATGCAATAGGCAGTATTGTTGAAAGCAACATAGTCTCTTCATCGATTCCTGAATTTTTTAATTTACCCTTGAAAGATGCCAGAGAACAGTTTGAAAAAGCATATTTGGAATACCATTTTGAAAAAAATGCGGGTAGTGTGGCAAAGTTAGCCGCTGCTATTGGAATGGAACGTACCCATTTGTATCGTAAATTGCACACATTGAACATCAAACTATAAGAACAACAAAATAAAGTTGAAGTTATCTAGTATTTTGAGTATTATTACTGGCTAATCTTTTCACAAAGCGATTTAAAGACAAGAGACATAATGAAAACATTTAGCGCGAAACCCGCTGAAGTTAAACGCGATTGGTATGTAATTGATGCAGAAGGAAAAACTCTAGGAAGGCTTGCCAGTGAAGTGGCGCATCGCCTTCGTGGTAAACATAAGCCTGAGTATACGCCTCATGTAGATACTGGGGATTATATTATTATCATCAATGCTGAAAAAATAGGCGTCACTGGCAACAAAGAGCAAGACAAGATGTATTATCGACATACTGGCTATGTTGGTAATTTAAAGTCTATAAATCTTGGTAAACTGAGACAAACTTTTCCTGATCGCATTATCAATAATGCTGTTAAAGGTATGTTGCCAAAAAACCCATTAGGCCGAGCTATGTTCAAGAAATTGAAGGTGTATGCCGGACCAAATCATAATCACCAGGCACAGCAGCCTAAAACTTTGGAAATCTAAAATACACAGGTTAGAATCACATGGCAGAAGCTCAATATTACGGAACAGGGCGTCGTAAAAGCGCTATTGCGCGTGTTTACGCAAAGATGGGGTCTGGGAAAATTGTTATTAATAACAAACCCATTGAAGACTATTTTGGTCGAAAGACTGATCAAATGATTGCTCGTCAGGCATTAGAATGTGTTGAAATGTCAGATAAGCTTGATGTGAATATTAAAGTTTTAGGTGGTGGACCTTCAGGACAAGCCGGGGCGATTCGCCATGGTCTGGCTAGAGCATTAATGGTCTATGATGAGGCATTACGACCAGTACTAAGAAAAGCCGGTTTTGTCACGCGTGATGCGCGGCAGGTTGAGCGTAAAAAAATTGGTCTTCATAAGGCACGAAAACGTCCACAGTACTCAAAACGTTAATTTTTCCCCTTACTTCTTATTATAAAAAGGCCGTGGTTTTCAACCACGGCCTTTTTTTTATGTAGATGAAATTGTTGTTTATCTGACACAATTTATTAGTATACTTTGCTCCAAAGCTTGATTGGGAGCAGCCGGAAAATGACAATTAAACTAATTTTTAGCCGTAAGATAAAAAAAATGATTTAATATTAATGTGCACTTAAAAACGCTAGAATAGGAGTACTTTGAAAGAATAGTAAAAAATAATAATTCTGGACTTATTCACAAGGTAATTATGGAACACATAAAGCAATATATTGCACTTTGCTGGTTCAAAGGCTCTTTAGATGAATTGCCTGAATCAATATCGTTGTTAAAAAAAGCATTGATTTTTTATGTGGTAGGCGGCATTTTTGTCATTACTAATATGACAGGCTTCATTGAGGCGATTATTGAGGTTTTTCTTGAGGTTTTTCTTATATTTGCATTTGTCGCTATAGTGCTTTTTTTTACCAAAGATTTGAAACATTACTGGAAAGTGCTGACTTCATTTCTGATCTGTCAGGATTTTATTTCAATTTTCGCCTTGCCACTTTTAATATGGGTTACCGTTACTGATGAAAGTTGGGCTTACTATTCCCTGGCAGCGGTAATGTTATGGGGTGTGGCTATTGTCACTTATATTAATAATCAGATCATTAGCCTGGGTTCTTTTCCGAGCTTTTTATTATCATTGACATTTTTTTTAGGTGTGTATGGTGGGGCATTTGTTTTGATGTTGTTGGTGGCATGAGTAGTTTTGTTCGTTTTTAGACAGTAATAATAGTTTAATTTTGAGGTTTCTTTCAGGGCGCCGCTTTATCCATTAAATTCGATAAAATTTCGAAACTACTCAGCACATTTATTATAGTTACAATATCAGTGACTTATTCCAGAAGATGCCGTAAATACGTCCGTGTAGGCTTGATTATGTCATCCTTAACACATACACTTCTTCCATAAGTCACTGATATTGAGTAATTTTGGCTAAATTAAATACGCTGAGTAGTTACAAAATTTCTTAATTTTTTTGCTGCCGGTCAAGAATACTCATTATTTTCTATTGGATGATCATCTATCCATTCAAAATTGTCTAAAATTTTTAGCACTCAAGCACAAACTGAACTAAAGTACAATAGAATTGTAATATATCTCTGCTAAAGTTACCTCTGAACTATTTAGTAATTTGGAGGTTGAGATGGAAAATGAAGTTTTTGATGAATTAGAAGTTGAAATTTACGATGATTTACCAATCGTTGAGCATGTTGATTGGGATCATATAAATGATGATGAATGGTATTCAGAAGCTTTTGATGGATAAAAAAGTCAATTTCAATTGTTTTTCATCAACTTTTAGAAAAAAATTTAAGGCATTACAAGACCAAGGTAACATTTCGCATGGATGCGTGAAGTTTAAATTGGTTTTTATTTCTACGCGAAACTACTCTTAAAGTATTATCTCCCCCCGACAAGAAAATTATCAGTTATTTCCATATGCTGATAATGTTTGTGAAGTCGTCAGTCCATGGCTTCATATCAAAATAGAGGGGAAGTTTTTCCCAGTTTCCTAATCGACTCTGCTGAAGCGGAATAAGCATTCCTTTATCTTTAGACATAACAACCCAGTCTGTTGCGACGACCAATGGGATTTTGGCTTTTGGCTTAAATTCTTGTATCAAAGCGGAAAAATTTAAATGCTTCGCGTGATCTGATAATACTTTCTTTAAGGTTAAGTGTCGATTAGTAATATGAAAAGCTAGAATACCTTTTGGTTTTAATTTTTTAAAGTATAGTGTAATTGCTTCCTGAGTCAGTAGATGTGTTGGAACCGAATCAGAACTGAATGCGTCTAAAATCAATAGGTCGAATTTGTTTTCTGGTTGTTTTTTAAGTGACAATCTTGCATCACCGATAACCATTTTGATGTTTTTTCCACATAATTCAAGATATTTAAAATAATTTGGATTTTTAGCAATGTCAATGACAGTTGGGTCGATTTCGAAAAAACTCCAATGTTGATCTGGCTGTGAATAACAGGCTAGAGCCCCAGCTCCCAAACCAACAGCACCGATAACCCAATTGTGGTTTTTTGTTTCATAAGTTTTAAATAGCTGACCAATAGGACCTTGTCGACTATAGTAAGTTAGAGGTGTTGTTAAATATTTTGCGCTTAATCGTTCGGCCCCATGTTTAGTAGTGCCATGAAATAATTCGTGATACTTCTCCTGTTTGTTTTGCTCATTGATTAATATGCTTTCTCGAACAGAATGGACCCCATAAAAGGTTCTTTTTTGATACAAGGTGTTAGTTAATAAATGATGGAGACCCATGGTGAAAACTATGATTACCCCAGTCAATAATGATAGTGTGACGGGTTTATTTCGAAACGAGTATGTTAATCCTGCCAAAAGAATTAATCCGACTCCGATGGCATCAAGATAATGGCCTAATTCGTTATTTGAAATATATATAAACAAGCCGATGAAAAATAAAACTAACGGAAAAATAGCTTGAAATGCAAATAATTTAATTTTTCCATCTTTTATAGTGAGATAATTCGGGCGCAGCAACAGTGCTGCAACAATCATAATCGGATATTCATAGACACCATTAAAGATAAAGGGGGCAACAAAAGTATTAAACATCCCCCCCAGCATCCCAGCAAAAGACATAATCAGATAATAAATAGTTAGATGCTTGGTATGGGGCCTATGTTTCGCCAGAACCCCATGACAAACCATGATTGCCAAGAAAAATGCTGTTAGATGTATGGTTAAATCAAGCCAGTAAGGTAAAACTGCGGGGTTGATGAACGAGTATGCGATGAAAGGTAGTAGAACAATAGGTTGTAAAAACAACATACCGGGGTGAATTTTATTACCCCATTTTGAAAAAACCAGAATAAAAGATAACAGATACAGAGTTAAAGGAATAATCCATAACAATGGCACTGATGCGATATCAGTGCTAATAAAATTGGTTAATCCTAATAGTAAACTGGATGGAACAAAGGCAAGAGCAAGCCAGTGTAGCTTTGTTAATAGTGGAATATCGTCCGCATCTAAATCAATATTTTCCTCGGGTAATGTCAATTTTTTGTTATTGCGCCATAGAAATGTTCCACAAACAATAATTAAAACAATGAGAAAAATATAACCAATACTCCAGATTATCTTTTGCGTAATTAAACCAATTGTTGGTTCAATTAAAAATGGGTAGCTGAGTAGAGCGATCAGGCTACCAGTATTACTGGCAGCATATAGATAATAAGGGTCGTGACTGGTATGATGGCCGACGTGCGCAAACCATTTTTGCATTAACGGGGCAGTTGTTGATACTACAAAAAAAGGTAACCCGATGGCTAATAATAAAGTCCAAAAAATCCAGAATGTTGGATCGCTCTGACTTGGCGGCTCAGAGTTCTCGGGTAAAGCCAAAGGTAAGGCGATACAACTGACTAGAATAATAAGGCCGTGTATTAATACTTGTTTGTTTTGAGACTGCGAAGTCGATAAGTAATGTGCGTATAAATAACCCAGAAATAAAATTGTTTGATAGAACACCATGCAGGTATTCCACGCTGCCGGTGAACCTCCCAGTAAAGGTAGTAACATTTTTCCAAACATTGGCTGTAGCACGAACATCAATGATGCGCTGACAAACATTGTTATTGCGAAAAGTAGTATGGTAGAAATCTGACGATCGTTAGGGACAGTTTTTTGAGCTGACATTTTTTATAATTTTTAAAAAATTTAGTATTGGCCTTACACAATCAAGTGATGATGTGTGCTGTGTTGTCGTAGGATTAAAACAGTGTTATTTTTAAGATAATACGCAAATGGGGAAAGTCAATTAGGAAAAATTGATAAATCTATGGGATCATAGCTGTGATACTTCCATGTACTCAGCCAGGCAGTATCTTAGAACTTATTTGATTGAACCTAAATAGGCAGCAATAGCGGCAATATCATCGCCTGATAAACTTGAGGCAATTCCCG
>CAZGYJ010000007.1:0-10100 GCA_964530345.1 uncultured Methylomonas sp. | reverse complement strand
AAATAGGCAGCAATAGCGGCAATATCATCGCCTGATAAACTTGAGGCAATTCCCGACATAGGTCCTCCAGAACGATTGCCATTTTTAAAATTTTCCAGTTGTTTGGCGATGTATTCTGGATGTTGTCCCGCAAGTCTGGGGAAAATTCCCCGACCTTCCGCTTTGCTGCCATGACAGCCTGCACACATGGAAAATTTTGTTTTGCCTGTTTTTGCTAATTCTGGATCTCCACCTGCACTTCCAGATTTGAGGCTGGTAAAATAGGCGGCAAGATGGTTAAAATCATCTTCCGATAAATGACTTACCATATTTTCCATCACAGGGTTTTTTCTGCTTCCAGTTTTGAAAGCTTTTAATTGAGCGCTTAGATAAGCAGGTTGTTGACCTGCAAGACTCGGCCATAGTGGATTGTTACTGATGCCTTTAGCTCCATGGCAGGCAGTACATTTTTTTGCTAGTTGTTCGCCGGTCTTAATGTCTGCGGAGTGAGACGGTGATGAAAACAAGCCCAAAAATACCAGGCAGTAAGGAAGATATTTTGTTATTTGTGATTTCATCTGTGGAACCTCGATAATAGTAAAGTTAAGCTATGGAACGTGCATGAAATAACTTGGGCAACTGGCTTGTCTTTTTTCCGTCTTCAGAGTTGTAAAAATAGTTACATAGCTGGCGATGCGCCTATTTTTAACACCTTGAATACGAAAAAAAATACTGTGCCAGTTAGTTGCCAACTTATTCCGTACGCGTTCCTTAACGTTTCATGCTGGTTGTATTTTAACTTGCTGGCAACAACAATTCAGAAAAATTATTCATTTGCTTCCGAGTTGATTTTCAGCTTTCTTTGGAAAATTGCAACCGGTTTGCCATTTCGCTCCTTAAGGGCCCTTGTCAGTTGTTCTCCCTCAAGGACGGGAATTTGGTCATTATTTGCTTTTTCAATAAGATCCAATGCCTTTTGTAAATAATCATCATAACTTGAATTTTCTCCTTCAAGCGGGGGGTAAACCTGGATGTAAAGAATGTTATTCAGCCATCCCACTTTAATAGGCTGATTGACGATATGAACAGGCGTACCCACAGGGATTTCGGGAAATAGTTTCTCAATATCTTTAGGATACATTCGGATACAACCGTGACTAACGCGCATGCCTACACCGTAAGGTTTATTGGTGCTATGAATTAAATAGCCAGGAATTCCTAAGCGGATAGCGAAAAGTCCGAGGGGATTGTCAGGCCCTGCTGGAACAACATCTGGTAAAATTTCACCTTTGGCAGCATGCTCTTTTTTTATAGAAGCTGGTGGAGTCCAGGTTGGGTTTGCTTTTTTTTCGATAATTTTGGTCACACCTAAAGGTGTTTCCCAGTCCTGACGGCCGATACTGATTGGGTAGGTCAAAACCGAGTTTGTTGGTTGTTCTTTGTCATTTGGATAATAGTAAAGACGAAATTCAGGTAGATTTAATACTAGTCCTTCCCGTGGGGCATTAGGGAGCAGATAGCTATTGGGAATGATGACTTCAGTTCCTTCACCAGGCATCCAGCGATCAATATCTGGATTAGCCAATAAAATCTCATTTTGTCCAACATCATAGCGAAAAGCGATATCGAGTAATGTGTCATCTTTAGTTGCTGTTACTATGGTTGGGGTGCCTGGATCTCCAATAAGACTATCGCCAGGATTAGTTGGTAAAGGATAACTCGTACAGAATGCAGAATAGCTGAATCCAGTCCATAACAACAATATCATTACACTCTGCTTTAGTAAGGAGTAATATTTTCTGGAATGAGATAAAAATGAAAAATTGGCTGTCGAAATCATATTTTTAAAGGTAATTGGCATCAAGCTTTGTTTTCTCCTCCGAACCATTCTAAAAGGCGCGGTAAGAACCCAGCAAGTTCGAGGGACATAATTGAGAAATCAGCATCAAATTGTTCAGCTTCATTGCCTGTTTCAATGTCCGCGGCCTGTTCTTGAATGAGATCTAGAAATTTTAATCGTTTAATGGCCATATTTTCATCAATAATGAAGGCTAAGCGATCAGCCCAACTAATTGACAGTTTGATAACTTGTTTACCGGTGTCCAGGTGATTTTTAATTTCGGGTAGAGTCAGATCATGTCGTTTGCAGCGGATAATTGCCCCTTCTTCATCTGGCGAACGTAATTCACACTCATCTTCAATGATAACATCATTTGGATTTTGATTATTCATCAGCCATTGTGTCATCACGGAAACGGGTTTCTCGTTGGTTATTATTGGTATAACTGGTAATGTTTCAAGGCATTTTCGAAGATGACTCAGTATCTCTTCTGCTTTTTTTGTTGAGGCGGCATCGACAATTAACCAGCCTCCTTTAGGATCAATATAAGCATAAGTTTTTTTGGAAAATGCAAAGGCTTTCGGTAACAGCTGAAAAATAATTTCATCTTTAATATCGTCACGTTGCTTTTTCGATGGTTTTTTTCCTAGCTGGTTTTCTAATTCTTCTACTTTTTCAACCAGTAGTTCATTGATCACTGGGGTAGGGAGTACCTTTTCCTGTTTTTTACCGCAAATCATAAAAAAACCATTTGCAGAATGAACGAGTTGTTGAGAATGACGGCCCAAAGGCGGCGTCCAGCCAAAACGAAACAAGTCCTGATTGCCGCATGGCTTAAAGACCAAGGGTTGCAGTTTTTCTTCCAATTCGGCAGCAGAAAGCGTGAAAGGTTCAGTAAAACGGTAAAGGGCAAGATTTTTAAACCACATGTGTTTTTAGAAAGTTTGATAAAAAAGGCTGGCATTATCTCAAAGTTATACTGAGAAATCTTGTCATAGGTTATACTTAGCCCGAATCCGTGACGCGCGAAGTATAGGTGGTGAGTCCATAAAGATTTTCTATTTCATAATGACAACGCCGATCATAGAAAGCTTCCCGCCAATTGCGAGAACAGATGCAACAGTTTTGATTTTAGGTTCCATGCCAAGTGAAACCTCTTTACTGAAGCAGGAATATTATGGTCATCCAAGAAATGCATTTTGGCCAATCATGGGGGAGCTGTTTTCTGCATTGCCAGAATTGCCTTATCGACAAAGAAAAATCATTTTGATGCAAGCGCGAGTTGCCGTATGGGATGTTTTGAAAGCCTGCCGTAGGCCAGGAAGTATGGATAGTGAAATTGATATGAGTTCCATTGAAACCAATAATTTTACTGATTTTTTTAAAAGACACCCGTTGATAAAAACTGTTTTTTTTAATGGCGGAAAAGCTGAAAAAGTTTATCATAAGTTCATCGCGCCTGGATTATCAAGTCAATGTAATTATTTGCGATATCAACGTTTACCTTCAACCAGCCCGGCCTATGCAAGTATGAATTTTCAGCAAAAACTAATTGCCTGGCAAATTGTCAAACAGTTCAGCATTTACAACGAGGAATAATAATGGAATCATTTTCTACTTGGGAGAGCATTTTACTTGGAGCGATGGTGTTATTGGTCATTTTGTGGTTCAGACCTGGAATAAAAGCTACCTGGCAGCAAAGTCAGAATGCTGAATCTGATTGGACGGGCTTATTGTTACCTCTTGGCTTGGTAGTGCTTTTTGTAATTTTTTTGATGGCGGTGGTCTAAGATGGATGAACCATTAGAAGAAGATATTGAGTATTATGCAGAACGCCCAAACAAATCCCAGATTAAGCGAGACATCGCTGTATTGCATGCACTTGCAGAAGAAATAGTGGCCTTGTCAGTGATACAAATGGAAACATTGAAACTACCTTTGGATGTTTTTGAAGCAGCTAAGGCGGGGGCGAAGATTACCCAACGTGGCGCCAGGAAGAGGCATCTCAAGTTTCTTACTGGATTGTTAAGAAAGATTGATGTTGAACCCATCAAAGCAGATTTGGCCAAAATGAAAACCCAAAGTGCATTGGCGGTTAAAGAGCATCACCTTCTGGAGCGTTGGCGGGATAGGCTTTTAGCTGAAGGAGATCAAGCTTTGTTTGATTTGTTGCAAGAATATCCGGATACTGACCGGCAGCAGCTTCGGCAGTTAATACGAAATGCAAATAAAGAAGCGGAATCAGAAAAGCCTCCAAAGACTTCCCGAATGATTTATCAATTTTTAAAAACATTGATTGCGACTCACGAAACAGAATCAAACAAATCCAACTGATGAAACTGGCTGTGTTTTTCTAGTGTAGAAAGTGTAATTCCCAGCAATCTGACTCTTCGTTGTCCAACAGCCGTAGAATTAACTAACTCCTCAAGCAAATGTTTAGCCGCTTCACCTGGTTTAATCGATGTTGTCAATGTTCGGCTACGTGTGATTTGTTCGAAATTATTATATTTTATTTTTATTGTCAGCGTTCGAGGGGAGAGTTTCTTTTGTCTGGCTTTTTCCAGAGCTTTCTCCAATAACTGGTGAAGCAGTTTGAGAATGACTTTTGTGTCAAAAATATCCTGTTCAAATGTGGTTTCAATTCCTATGGATTTATTGGAACGATTGATTTTTACAGGTCTTGGATCAATACCACGAGCAATTTGATAATAATGCTGGCCAGCTTTTCCAAAATTTTCGTTTAAGCATTGCAGGCTTGCTTGCTTAAGTTGTTTGCCATTATGTATGCCGAGTTTTGCCATTTTGGTTTCGGTGGCTTTACCGATGCCGTGGAATTTTCTAATCGGCAGATTTTCAATAAATGCTTCTCCCTGTTCAGGTGTGATCACATAAAGTCCATTGGGCTTATTGATATCTGAAGCAATTTTGGCCAAAAACTTGTTATAGGAGATGCCAGCTGAAGCAGTTAGTCTGGTTTGCTGCTGAATTTCTGCTTTAATGTCTTGGGCAATGAGTGTTGCTGAACCATTATGTAATGAACAATGACTAACATCAAGGTAGGCTTCGTCGAGAGAAGGTGGCTCAACAAAGGAGGTAAAAGAGTAAAAAATCTTGCGGATAATTGATGAAGCTTGTCGATAAGCCTCAAAACGAGGTTTGACGAAAATAGCATCAGGACAAAGGCGATAGGCTTGAGATGAAGGCATGGCAGAATGGATACCAAACTGCCTAGCTTCATAGCTGCAAGCAGCCACCACTCCTCTTGAATCAGGTTGACCACCTACGATTACTGGTTTTCCCTGAAGTTCCGGAAAATCACGCTGCTCCACCGAAGCAAAAAATGCATCCATATCAATATGGATGATTTTTTTATTACTGACCTGATTTTTTACTGTTTCATCAGTGATTGACTTTTGTAGCTTGTCAATCATATAAAAGCAAAATCTTCTATTTATCCACGGTTCATAACGTCACGCAAATCCAGAGCCGCAGCATTTGCTCTTGAAATATAGTTAGCCATCGCTAATGAATAATTGGCGAAAATGCCAAATCCATCCCCATTCAGAATAACTGGACTTAGAACGGGCTCCAAGGCATTTTCCATTTCCCTAATCATGATATCAACGGTATCCATGGCTCGCTTATCCAGCAAAATATCCCGGAAATCATATTTTACAGCCTTGAGGATATGGAGTAATGCCCATGCAGCGCCACGCGCTTCCCAGAACACATTGTCAATGTCAATCCATGCTGTTCTACCAACGGCAGATTGTTTGACGGTGCTTTCAATTTGATCCAGTTTATTGATTTTCATCAACGAATTATAACGGGAGGTATTGGCATTAAGCCGGGTTGAAAGACCGCCTAATCTTTTGATCACAATTTCAACATATTGCCACAAATTATCAGCTCTGGTATAAAAGTGTCCAGGTGTTTTATGCTTATGATCGAGAAGCCTACTCATATAAGAATGCAAAGCGTCAATTCCCTTTTTATATTCGGCTTCTGTAGAAGGTAATGCCCAGGAATTATTTTCATAATAAAAATAGGGTTCTGCTTTTGCCAAATCAGGATCTTCGGCAGATTGGGATTGAGCGCGGGCTAGATGATTTCTTAGGGCGGATGTTGCATCGCGGAGCATGACCAATGCGCCAAATTCAAAACTGGTAATATCGTCAAGCAAGATGCCTGGAGGCGCTACATCATTGGTGATGTAGCCACCAGGCTTATAAAGTAAAACTTCAGCAATATGTGCCAGAGTATTGGCATAAACATAACCCTCAGGAACTTTATCAAGACTAGGCAATTTAGCCCGTTTTAATGCTTCCTTCTGGACATCAAATTCACCGGGTTCAATACTCCAGTATGCGCCAAGTGCCAGAATAATGATAACGATTATTCCAATAAAGACACCAAAACCGACCGTCCAATTTTTTTTAGCATCAGATGTTTCTGAAGTTTGTTTTTCTGCCATGTTGATTTTCCTGATTTACTGTAGATGTGTATGATTGCGATTGCTAGTAAATATATTGCTAGAGACCGATAAACCACATAGACAATTTAATACCGCCATTCTATCAGTTTTTTTTTGCTCTTGGATGTGCTTTATCATAAATTTCTGTTAAGTGTTGGAAATCCAGATGAGTATAAATTTGCGTGGTACTGATATTGCTATGTCCTAACAATTCCTGGATACTTCTTAAGTCCTGACTGGATTCCAATAAATGACTGGCGAATGAATGCCTTAACATATGCGGATGGATATGCTGGTCCAATCCCTTTTTTTTGCACCATTGCTGTAATCGTAGTTGGACAGATCTCGCTGTCAAACGACCACCTTTATTACTGACAAATAATGCGGGTTGTTGTTCCTTAGATAAGATTTTTCGATGCGAAAGCCAGTTTTTTAATGCCTTTATAGCTTTGTTTCCAATTGGCAAAATACGGCTTTTACCACCTTTTCCTTGAGTAACGATTAGTGTTTTATCATTAAAATCTAGCGATTCAATATTTAATGAAGTCAGTTCACTCAGACGAAGACCTGACGAGTAAAATAATTCAAACATTGCCACATCACGAATTTCTAAAACTGAATCAGTTCCCGCTTCAAGAAATCCGGTAATCTGGTCAACATCGAGGGTTTTTGGTAATTTTTTTGGTTTTTTCGGCGTTTGAATATGGCGGACGGGGTTGTTGGCAATAATTTTTTGTTGCTCAAGAAATTTAAAAAAACTGCGAATGGCGGATAGCTCACGTTGCAAGCTGCTTGCGGCCAACCCTTGCTTATGCCGGATGGCAACGTGATGACGAATATTGCTTTGCTGGACATCTTGCCAGTGTTCGATGTGATTTTTGGAGCAAAATTTTATCAGTTGATTGATATCTCGCCGGTAGTTATTTAACGTGTGAATGGAGACTCTTCTCTGATATTTGAGTTGAGAAAAAAAATCATCTAAAAAACTTATCGAATCTGGACTCATTAAATCATTCCTTAGTACAAGACAAAGAAATCATTGTCGAAAAAGCGAAATTAGTCGAGTGCCAACAATCTCTCCCATCTGAGTTAAAAATAAATTACCCATACTGTAATGAAAACGATCTTTTTGGCGACTGGCAATGGCAAAAATACCTTTGAACTCGGGGAATACCAGAGGAATGAAAGCGCAAGATTTTACGTCAAGCGCATTTTCCTCAAATAAAAATTTAGCCTGTTCGAGAGTTGGATGTCCACAACTGGGTAGATTTTTTTCGAGCAGGCTGTCGAAATGCTTAATTGCAGTGTTATCAGGGGAGATGAATAAGTTAGCGATTGGTGATTCAGGGTTATTTCTAAAAATTTTTAAACTAACAAAATCCGTTAAAAAACCTTCTTTGATGACTTGATCAAGATTAGCGATTACACTTTCCAAGGAATCTGCATCGAGCATGGATAAAGTTAATTCATGCAGACGATTGAAGGAGGTGTCATTATCCCTGGCGATTTCAATCAGTGCAGTCAGTTGTTTTTCCTGTTCATGATGTCGATTACGGAAAATTTCCAGTTGTTTGGAAATTAAAGAGACAGCCGAGCCGCTTGGATGCGGAATACTCATTTGCTCAAGCAGTTCCAGGTGATTATGGAAAAAATTAGGATGTTGCCGCAGATATTGTTCGACCTGCTCATCTGTTAAATCGATTGTTAGCTTTTCATTCATATTTCTATGGTTCCATCAAATACTGAAATGGCTGGCCCGGACATAAATACAGGATGTTGTCGGCCTTCCCATGCAATATCCAGTTGACCGCCAGGAAGTTCAACCGTTACCTGTTTGTCAAGTAAATGTTGCTCAATCCCGATTACAACTGCTGCGCATGCACCGCTACCACAAGCCAGCGTTTCTCCAGCGCCACGCTCAAAAACACGTAACTTGATATGTTGTTTATCCAGAATCTGCATAAAACCAATATTAGCCCGTTCTGGAAAAATTGGGTGGCTTTCTAACTCTGAACCTAATTCCAGTACAGGCGCCGTATTGATATCAATAACTTCCAGAACTGCATGTGGGTTTCCTAACGATACTGCACCAAAAGCTTTTTCGATGCCATTGACCTCGGCGCTGTAAAATTTACTTTCTTGTTCGGCCAATAAGGGAATTTCCTTTGGCTTATGTTTAGGAATTCCCATATTCACAGTGATTAAATCATCATTGGTAAAGCGAAGGATTAATTGGCCGGAATCAGTATCAACACGAATTTCATTTCTATTGCTCAAGCCTTTGTCACGAACAAACCGGGCAAAACAACGAGCGCCATTGCCACATTGAGCAACTTGGCTGCCGTCAGCATTAAAAATACCATAGCGAAAATCTGCATTATCGTTGCTTGCTTTTTCTACCAACAGTAATTGATCAAAACCAATGCCAAAATGCCTGTCAGCCATAAACCGAATCTGTTCTACAGTGAGAGAAATATTTTGGTTAATCGCATCAATCACCATAAAGTCGTTACCCAAACCATGCATTTTGGTGAACTGGATTTTCATGGCAAAGTTTTTTCTCCTGCAATGAGATCTTGTAAAAATTCACGCTTTCGAATTAAATGGATTTGTTTGCCATCGACCATAATTTCAGCAGCCTTTGGTCTGGAATTATAGTTGGAACTCATGCTAAAGCCGTAAGCACCAGAAGAACGAACAGCCAGTAAATCATTTGGTTTTAATCTAAGCTTTCGTTGTTTTCCCAAAAAATCTCCGGTTTCACAAACAGGGCCAACAATATCCCAGGTTTTTTCCTCCGTTTTGCTATCTGAATTGACAGGGATAATTTCTTGCCAGGCACTGTAAAGGGCAGGGCGAATTAAATCATTCATTGCGGCATCAACAATGGCGAAGTTTTTATCAACAGTAGGTTTAAGATATTCTACTTTAGTCACTAAAATTCCGGAATTTCCCGCTATTGCACGGCCGGGTTCAAGCAATATTTCTAAATTGGTATTTCCCAGGCGTTGTAAAAGTTGCTTTGCATATTCTTCAGGTTCAACCGGCTGTTCATTCTGATAACGTATGCCCAAACCACCGCCAAGATCAAGATGGTGTAAGTGTATGTCATTGTTTTTTAATTGCTCAAGCATTTTCAGAATACGCTCCAAGGCATCGAGGAAAGGCCGGGTTTCAGTCAATTGTGAGCCAATATGGCAGTCAATGCCAATTACCTCAATATTGGCCATTTTTGAGGCGCGTTGATATTCTGTTAAAGCGGTTTTGATATCAATGCCGAATTTATTTTCTTTCAGTCCTGTCGAAATATAAGGATGGGTTTGGGCATCGACGTCCGGATTGACTCGAAATGAAACTTGAGCCACTTTTCCCAGTTGTCCTGCAATGGCATTAATTCGGTCCAGCTCTTCTTTGACTTCGATATTAAAACAGCGAATTCCGGTTTTTAATGCGGTCTGTATTTCATCTTCCCGTTTTCCTATGCCAGAAAAAACAATTTTTTGGGGATCGCCTCCAGCAGTCAAAACGCGTTCCAGTTCACCAACAGAAACGATATCAAAACCAGATCCTAAGCGTGCCAATATATTTAAAACGGCAATATTGGAATTGGCTTTGACTGAGTAACAAATTAAATGCGGGTGAGTGGCAAAGGCATTATCAAATGCTCGCCAATGCCTTTCCAAGGTTGCCCGGGAGTAGATATAGCAGGGCGTGCCATATTGTTTGACGATATCTGTTACTGCGACATCTTCGGCAAAAAGTTGTTGATTTTGATAATTAAAATAGTCCATTATTGTTGTTCTTGTT
>CAZGYJ010000006.1:33203-42679 GCA_964530345.1 uncultured Methylomonas sp. | reverse complement strand
GCGTAACCCAACATTTTCTAAATTTTGTCGGGTTACGCTACCGCTAACCCAACCTACACTTTGTCTTAACTTAATGGCAGTGAGGGGTTTTAGGGCAGCTCAGGATAGAGTAAGGTTGTTATGGTTTTTGACCACAAAAAACGTCAGCTTTTCTATGGCTGATTTAATTTTTGCACAGGCCAAAAGGGGAGCACTCCTTTATGACTTAACCGAGTGGCTAGGTTGATTGATATACTTGATTAAAATGACGAAGCCAATCCAATATGATAACTACGGCGTGATCTGATTTCTCTCCTTTCGGCGTTGATTAGGAAAATACAATGATAAAAAAAATAATTTTGCTAACAAGTATTTGCACAATAACACTTTTTTCCGCGTCTACAATTGCAGATGACCACTATGATCTATTCTCGAATTTACAGAAAACCAGTCTTTCGCCTGTTTTAAAAGCCAATCTAAATAACAATGATGAGAAAGCAGATTGCACTAAAATTAAAGACTCTGGTGTAGCAGGAGAAATATGTTTTAATTCGGATATTGATGGTCCTGCAACAGGTTTTTTGATGGGTACTGACTTTTTGCTGGCACCGAAGGTATTGCGAGATTTTCAATTTGCTATCACACCGCCGGCGGCTGAATGCATTTCTGCAAGTGGGTCTAGTGAAACGGCTGGCTCCACAATTGGGTTTTGTATGGCAGCAGACCTTAGTGCATCAGATACAGATATTCAACATTTTTCGTTTAAAAATGATTTGCCTGCAGCAGGGATTCAATTTATGGAAGCCATATTTGCCGATGGAAGCACACAAACGAGTAGTGTGCAAATGAGTCAGGAATGTTTATTACCAGATGGATCACCTGCATCATTTGAAGGTGAGGATTCTGGAGGATTTTGTATGATTTCAAGTCTTAGGAAATCTATTTCAGAGTTTTCAACTTTTTCTTTGGCGAATGGCTTGCCAATGGTAAGTATGCAATTCATACAAATTCAGTTTAAAGACATCGCTAGTCAAAGCCAATCTTCGGATCGGTCTCTTGTGGAATGTCAATCGGTAGGCGGTTCTGCTGCTCAGGCGACTGGAAAGGAGGGATTTTGTCTTTCATCGGATCTGAGTAATTCGATCGTAAAATCAGCAAATTTTTCAATTGCGCATAATGCGCCAGTGACTAACCTGGTTTTTGTGCAACTAACTTTTAGTGATGACAACATAACTAATGGCCAGCCTTCACCCTCGGGGTTAGGCGCTCCAATTGGAGCGGAATGTATTTCTGTGGCTGGTTCAATCAGTGCTGGTGGAAATATTGAAGGGTCTTGTTTGGTATCAGATCTAGTAATATCAGCAACCGCTTCTGCAAATATTGCTCTAGCCAATGACTTACCTATTTCCGGGCTTCAATTCTTTCAAGCTTCTTTTGCAGATCAGGGTGACAGCAATCAACCTTCGCCAACACTTCCTGTTAGGGCAGAATGTGTATCAATGAATGGTTCGATTGCAGCTACCGAGAAAACGAATGGTTTTTGTCTAGCTTCCGATCTTCAAACAGCAACAGGATCAGCAGTTTTTACAATTGCAAATGATTTACCGGTAACATCTTGGGAATTTATTCAGGTTCCGTCAAAAGATGCTTCACCTTTAAGTGGATCTAGTAATTCAGCATCAGGAGAAGTACCAGATGGAATTGCTATTTCTAATAATATGGCGGTACCGTTCAATCTACAGGCTGAAGATTCATTGGCTTACTATTTAGATCCGTTAACACGATATTTTCACATTTCTAATCAAACCATCGGAATGGAGGTGCATTCAACTTTATACTGGCGTGATTATCCCAACTTAGCTATTTGGCTGGGGCGTTAGGTTAGGTTCTTATCGTATTGGTGTGACAAATAGAACTGCTACTGCTCACGATACTGGCAATTCAGAGGTTTGAGCGAAGAGCATCATCCGTGAAACGCAGTGAATTTGGCTGATAACATTTGTGTTTTTTGGGCTGGATTTTAATATGATGCCTCTATTCCAATAGCGATTCGGCTATTTTGATTGAATTGACCAAATATACCTTGTTTGTCGCCATAAAAAATATCGGCTCCAATCCAAGTATTAATATTATCTTGCCATTCATAAATGATTTTAGGTCGGATAATGCCATCACCATTGTTGGTGTTTGCAATGAGCAAAATTTCAGCAATAAGACTGTCATATAAAAAATTTCGGCGAATGAGTCCCGTGAAGGTAGTATCAAGTTTGTCACGAGTGATTTTATCGGCATCGCGGATAACCCAGCTCTGGATTAATTGCATACTGAGCAATATATTCCAAGGAGCATTCCAGTCAACGCCCAATACATAATGCAATTCGGGGCTGTTCACCATTCCTTGATTTTGAAATGGTGTTTTGGAAATAAAAAAATGATCAGTAAAATAACCAATTTCTCCCCGAATGACCCAATCTGCAAAAGCATTGCTGAAGGTCGTTCCAAAAACATGGGTTCGTTTGTATTCAGGTGTAATGATTACTGTTGGAATCCCCTTAGATAAGGTGACTTGTTGGTTAAGAACAGGCAAATTATTGTACTGGTACAGATAGTTAAAGGTAATATCCCAGCCTTGCCAAAATGTAGATGCGCGAAGCCCAACGTCGGAATCCAGAAAGATATTGTTAGGACGTCTTGGCTGTTCAACATTGACTTGTACACCCGGCGGAAGAGCAGGCACCAGTTCAGGTGAGGAAAAGGCAAAAGTAGCATGTTGCTTTGGCAGCGCGTGATAGCTTTGATCTGGAATCCAGAGAAACTGGAAATCCCACTCAGCAATGGGAAATTCAATATTGACGGTCCACAAAGGAATTCTGGAATTGTCAAAATCATCCAGGATGAATTCCCGGAATGATTGTGGATTTACGATATCAAGCACTTTCAGACCATCCGCTTTACCCCAGATAATTTGTTGTTTCCCCACGGACAAAAAAGTAGTACCAATTTCACCTTGGATATAAAATTCACGTAATTCCAATTCCAGTTCACGACTCAACAAGGCGGGTTTACTGTAATCACTATAATTGCCACGATTAATGTCATTTATTTGCAGACCATTAATCGCTTCAGCCTGGAGTCGTAGCGAAGATTTGAATGACCAACCGTTATTGAAATCGGCATCTATTTCCGGGGTCAGGCTCAGACGAAGTGATTGACTGTCACCATTATCAGTGTTGATGAACCATTTTTCGGTGGCTGTAAGTGCGGCGTCAAATTCAACAGCCCTGGAAACCGATTGCCACACTATTAATAGCAAAAAAATAATAATTTTCCGCATTTTTTAAAAGCAATTACAGGCCACGCTTTAAAGCATTTTTTGTGAAAACCTGGTCATTTACTCCTTGGTTATACTGAACATCAGAAAAAACAAACCGTGTATGATGGCCTGTTTTATGGTTGCTTGCTTCAATGATATGTTGCGTCCAGATTCCCTGAATTTGGCGTATATCCTTAAAATTTATGGTTTTTAACGGATTTCCCTGGATGTCCCACATTTTTGACTGACGCACCATCCAGATATTGTCATCGACGCATTGTTCCACTTTGCTATACCCCAATTCTGCGGCAATATCAGAATTAACGGGTTTGCTTTCCAGGATTAGACAATGAAAACCATCAACCTTGCTTTCTCCGATAGTTTTTCGTTGATAATCGGCCATTGATACTCTGGTTTCCAGTTTGATATCTTCATACGTAAAGTCGGTTCCAAGAAAATAATCACCTCGATCCGATGCCGATATTCGTCTGACTTTACGCATTGCAGGGAGGTATAACCACTGATCATCGTCTTTGTCTGTTTGCGGATAATCGTAGGTAAGAAATGCAGTGCCTTTAATATTTTTGGGCGCCAGATAAAAAATAACCGTTCGTTTTTCATCGCCAAAATATTTTCGATAGCCTTTGGTTTTTCTGATTCTTTGTTTTCCTCTGCTGTCTGTCATTTCCATGACTAATATTCTGGAAACCGCCTCACCTTCGTCACGAGCATTGATGTGGCGGGCTATTTCGTCCCCAGGCAGTAATTGTGCATTGACCGGTAAGGTACAAAAAAATGTAACTATAAAAATTAAAAAAGATAATTGTGTTCTCATGATTTTCTTCCTTATCAAAGGCTAGCAAGTGGATTATTTCAACAAAAATTTATTGACTGAAAGTGCAATATGGCGAGGTGGAAATTCTCCACTAAAAGCCAATATTTTATTAACCAACCCAGGTACGACTGTTGATTTACCTTTCATTGCTTTTCGGTAGGCCGTAGCGACCTGTTTTTGTACATCACCACTAAAATATCGATACAAACGAGTCGCAGAAAATCCTCCTCGTTCAGAAAAATCGGTATTTAATGGGCCCGGACAAAAAACTGTGCAGCTTACTTTCGAGCCTTTAAGCTCAGAAACTAATGCCCGGTTAAAGGCCAGCACAAAATTCTTACTGGCATAATAAACCGCAGCATTGGGACCACCTGGTTGAAAAGCGGCCAGCGAAGCGACATTTAAAATATGGCCATGACCTTGTTGCAACATATCAGGCAAAAAAAGCCGGGTCAGTTGGATCAGTGCAGTCATATTTAAATTTATCATGAGGCTTAAATCATTATGTTCTGAGTCAACAAAAGCACCATAAAAACCAACGCCTGCATTATTGACCAGGTAATCGATATGCATTCCTTGATGCTGAATCGCCTGATATATTTTTTGGGGCGCATTTATCTCAGTTAAATCTAATGCGATGATTTGTGTGGCAATACCAAATTCAGCGTGTAGTTGATCACTGATTCGTTTGAGTTTTGCTTGATTTCTCGCAATCATCACCAGGTTGGTTTGATTCTTGGCAAAGTGTTTGCAGAATTCATACCCTATGCCACCAGTTGCGCCAGTGATGAGGGCTGTTTTTGTTGGTTGTTTAGTCATTGTTCAGCTCCTTTTTTTAATCTGATTAGGTTTTGATTTGTCGTTTTGATTTTTCGCTCCAGAAACTTTGGCCGCATCACTTTAAGTAATGCGGGTAGGACCGTCATGCTGGCAATGAAACTGGTAGCGATTGCCACTGCCACCAACAAACCAAACTCCTGAAGAATAATGACCTTACTGCTGTACAGCACACCAAAACCCAGAGCCAATGCAGCAAAGTTAAAAAAAAGTGCACGACCCGTCGATGGATATAAGTTCAAAACAGCCTGATCGATTGATTGATGTTGCTCTCGCATCAGATTTTGCATACGCTCCAGAGTATGAATAGAGAAGTCGACACCCAGGCCAATAGCAATGGCAGCAAACATGGATGTGCTGATGGATAACCAAATTCCGGAAAAGCCCATTACCGCATAAATCATTAAAATGGTGATAACGACAGGCAACAGTGCCAAGAATCCTGCCAACCATGATCGAAAACTCATGGAAGCCATTAACCAGACTAATGCTAGAGAAATTCCAATGCTGATGAAATGACTGTCTCCCAGACGTTTGATCCAGTAATAATCCACATTGACGCGGCCACTTAAACGGGCATTTATTTGTGTCGAATTGAATTGTGATTCGATATATTGTTGCGCCGCTTCGATAACAGTTTTAGTGACAGAATAATGCCCATCATTTAAAGTCACTCTGATATTGGCCAGTCGATAGTCATAATCAACCTCTTCTTGAAAATCGTTTGGATCTGCGCTCGCGGAATACAACAGAAAATACTGTGCTGCCAAATCAGCATTATCCGGTAATTGATAAGCAGTGGTTTTACCCTCATTTAAAGCTCTGTTCATTTGTTTCAGGTAGTCGACAATCGAGGTGCAGCCCTGGACATGAGGAAGTGTTTGTAAATATGATTGCAAGACTTCAATGCGTCTCAAGTTTTCCGGTTTAAATAGATCCTCTGCCTTGGGTGTTTCAACCATGATGTCCAGGTAATGGCTGCCGTCAAACAAACGATTTATAATGCTATCGGCAATAAATAAAGGTTCCTGGGGATCAAAAGTCCTGATCAGGTTCTCATCCAGTTTGATTTTGGTTGCTCCTATACCGCCGGCGATTATAAGGGCGACTGATAACAAAAGTATGCTTTTAGGAAAGCGTGTTACTTGAGTTCCCAATTTGCGCATCATTTTGCCGATGCCATCAATTTCTTGCTGGCCGCCTGGATAAGCTTTGCTTGGTTTTAATTTGAGGGTACTTAGTATTGCAGGCAATACAGTCAGCGAATAAATCCAGGCAACCGCAACACCAATTAGAGCGAAGAGACCGAAATATTTCATGGGTGGCATCACTGAAGCAAGGCTTAAGCCAAAAAATCCAGCCATTGTTGTCAATGAAGTCAAAGTAATAGGCCGCCACATGTTAACCATGGTTTCAACTGTCAGGATACGGGGATCTTGTTTAGGTCGTTCTGTTATTCGTTGATAATATTCACTTAAAATATGAATTGAATCAGCAACGGCAATTCCTATGAGTACGACGGGCAAAGCATTGGTAATTACAAAAAAACGGACATTAAAAACCGCCATTAATCCCAGAGCGCTTGCGGCTGTTGCTAGAACGATCAAATTAGGCAGCAACATGCCGCGTAATGTACCAAATGCAAGAAAACAGACAAGCGAAATGACCAGGGCCGCTATGGGATTTAACCTAAAAGCATCGGCGTCGATATACGCTCCCATATAGCCGGCAACAGCCCCTTCACCGGCTATGTGAATATGCTCTCCTTGTTGTATGGGCGCTTTAGCAACGATTTTTAATATTTCTTCATATGCGTTCTGAGCTTGTGACTGATCATGCAACTCTGCAACAATTAACGTTCCTTTGCCATTTTTTGCTACCAAGCTGCCTAAATACAAAGGAAAATCCATGATTGCAGAGCGAATTTTTTGTGCCTCGGACTGGTTTGTCGGAGGTTGCTCAAAAAAAGGCTCCACAAGCATGCCTTCCTCGGTTCCCAGAATATTATTTTCTGTCGCCAGGCTGGTTACCCTATCTGGGTCAATCTGTGCCAAAGCCGAAATCCGCGTTGTCAGCCAATCCACTAAAAACAGAGTGTGTGGATTGAACACTCCTTTTTCACCTTCATTTATGACAGCGACTACTAATGGATCTTGCAGCCCAAATATTTTTTTGGTTTGTTCACGAAACATGAGTGCCGGATGATCGACAGGAATAAAAGCGTCAGAACGGGTGTCTTTTTCAAGACTCGGTATAAATGCCGCAAATACGGCAATGATCATCAGACCCAGTATCACAACAGTTTTTGGTCTGGCAGTGACCATCATAAAAAAATGATAGGACTTTGGCATTGAGTCAGCTGCCATCGTTTTAACCCCGATCTGGAATTTTCATGCCTCGTTTGACAGCAGGTCTGTTGTTGAGCTGCTGCAACCAGCGGTTGAGGTGTTGATAGTCTTTGAGTTCTTGCTCCTGACCAAAGAGGGCAGGAAAGGTAGTCACATCAGCTATGCTGTAACTTGACCCTGCAAGAAAATCCTGATGGGCTAATTGCTGATCAAAGTGCTGGTACAATTCATGGATGCGTTTTCTGAGTATTTCTGCTGCTTCCGGTTGAGGAGGAGTGACTCGTTTCTCCAAACAAAATGCTGAAAACAATACAGAACCAATGTCAATTGCATGAAAATTCATCCATTCATAAACACGAGCTCTTGCTATTAGCGAGTCGGGTAGCAATTTTCCGGTTTTTTCAGCAAGATAATGCAAAATTGCGACGGATTGAGTCAGGACAAATGGTTTGTCGCTTGCATCATGATCTACGATGACTGGAATTCTTCCGCTTGGGTTGAGGCGCAAGAAATCAGGGTGTCGTTGTTCGCCTTTTACCAAATTAATGTCATGAACTGAATAATCCAGACCGGTTTCCTCAAGCATGATGGAAACGCGTTGTCCGTTGAATGTGCTGGCGGTATATAAATCAATCATTTTAGCTCCTAAAATTTGAATCAAAAACAAACCAACTGGTCTGTATGTAAAAACAATAACACAGACCAACTGGTTTGTCTATAATGTATGTTGAGTTTTTTGAATACTGTTATGAATAAACAACGTAATCCCGAAAATACCCGAATGAAAATCCTTGCAGCGGCTTTTAAGGAAATGCATCGTCATGGATATCAAGGTATGCGCGTTGATCAGGTGCTAAAAAATACTGATCTGAAAAAAGGTGCGCTCTATCACCACTTTTCGAGTAAACAGGCTTTGGGTTATGCGGTTTTAGAAGAATTAATCGAAAAAAAAGTATCTGAACTTTGGATTGAGCCGCTAGATCAGTTTGATGATCCCTTGGAGGGAATTTATACTCTGGTGAAAAATGTTGGAAATACTTTTAGCGATGAGTTCTTTTCACTTGGTTGCCCGTTAAACAACCTCGCCCAAGAAATGTCGCCCCTGGATGAAGGCTTCAGAGAAAGAATTGAAGAATTCTATCAGCTGTGGCATTCCGCTTTGTCAAAAACGCTAAAAAAAGGCCAAGAACGTGGCATTGTTAGCCCTACGATCAATGTTGATGATAGTGCAATGTTTATTTTGACAGTCATCGAAGGTACAACTGGAATGACCAAAAATTATCAGAATAAAGAGCCTTTTTATAGTTGTAGCAGAGAGCTGAAGCGCTACTTGGAGAGTTTGCGGGTAAAGAAGTTGAAATGAGATTGATTATCATGGATGTCATCATGGTAGTTTGCTGGCTCAATCAGGCTGATCGGCAAAAAGCTATTTTTCATAGCAACACTCGCTATGTTATTTAAGCATCGGGCTTGTCCAATAAACGATTCAGATGGTGGTTCCGCGCTGTGCGTAAATCATCTCCACCCTTATTCGTTATGCGTTTGAAACGCTATTGTATCTTTTAAAAGGTTTTAGATATTAGATTGATTTTTATTTCTGTTAATTCACCATTAATTAGCACCCAAACTCTATTATCATAGCTAAGTATGTTTTCAGTGGTAGTGATTGAAATTTCTGTAGGAGAGTTTATTTGATAGGTTACGTCTGCATTAGAGGTAATTAAAAACGGATGTAAGATTTCATCGCCTTCCGCTAGTATATAGAATCGGTATGTATAGCCAACAGTTGCTCCCCCTACATTATTTCTATATCCAACAAATTTAATGCCCTTTGCTATCTCCACTGTTAATATACGTTTGTCCAAATTAATTTGGGGTTCTTGAAAATATGAAATAACTTGAGCATATAAAACAGAACCCAAAATTAGCCCCATAACTAAACCAAGACTAATACCCTTTTTGATGCGCATATTGTATGCCTAGTTTTATATATTTTTGGTCATTTGGATCATCACTATAAGGAGGTATACCTCTTATACAACTACCCCAATTTGAGCTAGATGTTCCAGCTAATTCTTGTGCACATCCAGCGGCATTTAATAATACCCCTTCCGGTATTCCAGCAGCAATTCCCACTGCACCATAATTAAAGTTTCCAAAGTTT
>CAZGYJ010000006.1:0-33103 GCA_964530345.1 uncultured Methylomonas sp. | reverse complement strand
TTCCGGTATTCCAGCAGCAATTCCCACTGCACCATAATTAAAGTTTCCAAAGTTTTCGAATTGTGAGCCACGTTGTTTGTAATCCCAAATTCCTCTATTTCGTACCATTTGATAAAATTGATAGTAGTCACCAGGTCCAACAACTTTACCAAATTTCGATCTGATGAGTTTCATATTTGCATCAACTGATACCCCTTTTGGAGCAGTTGGAATCAACCCTGCCATAATATTCCCAAAAAATTTAATTATACTATTTATGGTAGGGAAAATACCTTAAAATTATTCTCCAAACACAGCTAAATTGGAAACTATCATTCCATAAAGTTTTTTTGTTGGTGTTTTTTGCCCAGTTAAATTATTTGGATCGTAGTGGGCAATTCATCTGGCTGGCAGACTTCGCCAATCGTAATAAAACTTTGATGAAAATTATTATTGAGTTTTTCGTAAGTATCGGCAGGTATGCCAGCAAGCAGTCCTCCAGATGTTTGGGGGTCAAACAGTAAATCAAATTTTGCTCTGCTATTAATGTTTTTATCAATTTTTATGGCTGCAATTATTTTTCGATTCTGGGAGTAGAGGCTGCTTTTTATATTTTGTTCTGCAAGCAATTCTGCACCAGGTAAAAGTGGAATATTGCTTAAGTGGAGTTTGACGGCGCATTTAGAGGCATGACAGAGTTCTTGCAGATGACCTGCTAAACCAAATCCGGTTACATCAGTACAAGCTTTAATATTAAGTTTGCTTAGCAGTCGCGCTGCGTGATCATTTGGATTCAGCATTGATTCAAGCGCAGCATTATATATTTTGCCATCACATTGGTTTCGCATCGCCGCTGCAAGTATGACACCGGTGCCTAACGGTTTTGACAATACCAGTTTATCTCCGGGTTTTAATCCATGTTTATGGAAAGTCGCTCCTTTCGCCATGCCGTTGGCAACGATTCCAACGGCTAGGTCACTGGCTTCTGAAGTATGACCGCCAAGCAAACGGCATTGCAATTTTTCAAGCTGTGTGACGATACCCTGTATGAGCATCTTCAGTTGTCGTTTTTGGATAGTTTGACCGGCATAAGGTAGGGAGATCAGAAGTTGCACAGAATCAGGGCTGAGATTCATTGCATATAGATCACTCAGAGCATGGTTTACCGCTATTCTGCCGAATAGCCACGGGTCCTGAAAAGGTGATTTTATGGCGTCAGTACTTTGATAAATAACTCTACCTTCTGGATTGACCTGGAGGGCATCTGTTGGTTGATAAGTATCCTCTCCAAGAACTTCATTCAATACTTCTTCTAATAGGCTGGCGCCAATTTTTCCACCACATCCTGCGCAACGTTTGGCAGGGTCATGTTGCTCTTTTTTTTCGTCTTCTACAATTAATTGTGGATCAATATCAGCAGCTGTTGACATGGATAATTCGGGTAATTGATGGAATTTATCCATAAATTTACGATCAATTCTATCTTTCCAGTGCCAGACCCAATCGCCATAAAACCCAAACAAGTATTTTGAACCGGCAGCGGTTTTTTCACCAAGAGCCAGCAGGCTTAAAAAATCATCTTGAGGTTTGTATTTATGCAGCGGTTGGTTGAGTAATACTGCTCTCAAGTTATGGAATAAAACCGGTGCCTGTCTGACCGCGTAAACACCAGCCTTTGGTCTGGGATTCTCAACCATCTCCGCAATATCGCCCGCAGCAAAAACATAATCATGATGCAATGCCTGTAATGTCTGTCTGACTTTGATAAAACCGGCATCAGTACATTCCAGTGGACTTTCTCCAAGCCAGGAGGAACCTGCAGCCTGAGTACACCAAATAATTTCATCAGCATGAATTAATGGTTTATTCCGACAATGAATCACGCCCTGTTCAACTTTTTCTACACGCGAAGAGGTATGAACAATAATTTGATATTGCTTTAATTGCTTGATGATACGATGCCGAACAATACCATTATAGTTAGGCAAAATTTTGTCAGCAGCCGTTACCAAATGGAAGTCAAGAGATAATCCTGATGAATTTAGTTTATAGGCCATTGCCAGAATAACTTCTATACTCCCTGCTCCGCCCCCTACAACGGCTATCGATTTTATTTGCTTTTGCTGAGCCTGTTGCTGAATTAATTGCCAGCGGGAATAAAATTCACTGATCGGTTTCACTGGCGTGGTAAATTCCGAAGCTCCTTCGATGCGTTGATCAGGTGTTGAACCAATATCGAAACAAACAACATCAAATTCAATGTTGGGATAATTTTCCAGTTGTAAAATTCTGGTTTCAGGATCAATCCCCGTCACTTTTTCCTGAATGAAGCGTATATTGGCCCAGAGCGACAGTTTAACCAGGTCAATATGGGTTTGTTCAAATTGATAATGACCGGCGATAAGTCCAGGTAGCATACCGGAATAAGGTGTCATTACTTGAGGGCTGATTAAAGTAATACGGACGCCGGGCAATGGATTCATTGCCCATTGCCGTAAAAGTAAAGCATGGCTGTGGCCGCCACCAACTAATACCAAGTCTTTGAATATAGGAGATGAAGTCATGATGGAGCCAAATTGGAATGAGATTCTATCCAGGACAAAATTTCTGACTCCGTACCTCTAAAGCTAATTTTGACGGCCTTTTTTTGTAACTGATAATGATACATTGGATCATAATATTCTTGTAATAGCAGCTGTATGCCATCGTCAAACAAATCGCTTTCTCCTGTTGAAAATAAATGCTGCAATGCAAGTTCAAAAGAAGATTTGATCTGCGAGTATCGAGTCCCGCCTAGCCTGTTTTTTATTCGGTAAAGATTATTAAGCACGTAGTCGCTGAATTTTTCTTCTGCTTCAGGGTGATATTGTTGCCGATAATCAGGCCAGTTGTTAGCAATATAGTCTTTTCGAATAATTTGCACACGATCTTCCAGGTTTCTTTCCAAAAAAATTCTGGGTGAATGCTCCATTTTTGTGTAAAGCGATGAAGGTAAAACAATACGTCCTAATAATCGTCCTTCATCTTCAAGTAATAAACTGGTCTCAGGTTGATGTGTTCGATGCTTCAGACAAATAATGGATAATTGATTTTCCCAATTGATTTGTGAGGGTTGGCAATCCATAACATTTCGGCCAAATGCCGAGCCACGGTGGTGAGCCAGATTTTCTAGGTCAATATAATAACGGGTTTTTCTCAAAACCATGGTTTTTCCAGAACCGGTTAATCCGCACAAGATAATAAAAGGAATCTGCTGGATGCTGACTTCAAGCTGTTGCAAAAGGAAGTTGCGCATGTCTTTGTAACCACCTTTTATTAGTGGATATTCGATGCCTTGTTGCTTCAGCCAGATTTGTGTGGTGCGGGAACGCAATCCTCCCCGGAAACAGTATAAAAAGCCCAGCGGATGATTATGGATAAATTTGGCCCAATGCTGCATTCTTTGCTCACGAATTTCAGGGGTAGCAAGTTCAAGCCCTAACGCAATCGCGGCATCCTGACCTTGCTGTTTGTATCTAGTACCGACAGCTTCCCGCTGCTGATCATCAAGCAAAGGAATATTCTGGCTATTCGGGAAAGCACCTCTTGCAAATTCTATGGGGGCGCGAACATCCAGAAGGGGGATGTCATTCAAAAAAACATGCTGGTAATTATCGGTATCTTGCCTGGCCATTATTCTCCTTGCTTTATTCAAAAGTGATTCTGCATATACCGAGTCTAAAGCCTGGAATGAAAGATGTCCAAAAAACCTTTTTTCTGAAGGACGAACGGGAATATTACCTTTATTTTGAACATGCTCAGCGTAGGATTAGTGTTAGATGACTAAATAGTCGCGAGGTTATTCGAAATGAACAGGAAAAGAAAATCAACAAAGCGTAGGTTTGTCAATGGCCCAGTCAAATGGTTATTAGGCAGGCAATTGATTTCCGGTTTGAAATGGATTGCAGTCTATGCGTTTTATGGTGAAAAAATACACCCCAGGGATTGGATGCGCAACGAGGTTATTGATTTTAGTGGTAAAGAAAAGATAAAGCATGACCAGAATGGCAAGGAGTGTTTCTGGTTTGATTACATGGCGGATTCAGGTGATGATGATTGTGCCGTTTATAATATCGCCCTGCTTTGCATGAGCGATCTGTGGCTGGATAACGGCGATGCCAGGGATGGAGATTCAGTTCATTTTACTGATGGACAATGTAAGTTGCCGAGAGGGGAATTTCTATTCGTTGGCGGGGATACCGCTTACCATATTGCCGATTACTCAACCCTGGTCGAGCGTTTTCAAAAGCCTTTTAACTGGGCTTTTCAGGATCTTTCCAAAAGATTTGCCGGGATGGAGAAAAAAACCATTTTCGCTATTCCTGGCAATCATGATTACTATGACGCTCTGGATGGGTTTAATCGCCAGTTTTGTCAACCGGCTGATGATGATTGTGGGCAATTGGCGCTGGATGGGTTTGAGCGCAAACAGCAGGCAAGTTATGTGGTAATTAAGCTGCCTTTTGACTGGATGTTTTGGGGCTTGGATGCGCAAGGCAGGGAAATGGATTTTAGGCAAAAGAGGTTTTTTCAGTCCACCTGTAAAAATATCAAAGGTGAAGTTGAAACACCCAAAAAACTGATTGTTGCTACGCCAGAACCTACTACCAAATTTGGTCAGTGGGTTAAAGATAGTGACGCAATTATCCACAGTTTTTCTGAGCTTTCCTTACCGGCGAATTTTCGATATGCGGATCAAGGACGGCTGGATGATAAGTTTTGCCGGTTGGATATTTCGGGCGATATTCACCATTATGCAAGATATTGGGGAGAAGGTGCAGGAAAGGGGCCCAGGCAAAACAATTATGCATCTGTGATTTCGGGAGGTGGCGGTGCGTTTTTACATGCCAGCCATACGGATGTCGGTGAAATTACAGCGAATCAGATATATCCATCCCGAAGAGACTCACATAACATCATGATCAAACAGTTGTTTAATCCAGTAAATATTTGGCAAGGGGGTTATGTCTGGTTGGCTGGGGCGATTATATCATTGGTTTTATATTTTGCCGCTACGATTCCAGATAGCACTTGGTCAATATTCAGCGCTGTTAAGGAAGTCACTTTTATTGATAACGCATCCAGGCCATGCCCTACAGCTGAATTTTGTTACGAGACAGTTTTGCAGCGAATTCAAGGCGCTTTAGCCATAGAAAATTTAGATGCTATCCAATATGACCCGCACTTCCTCGATTTTATCTTTTCATTAGGGCTATTGCTGTTACTGGTGTCTTCAATATTGCGGTTACAGGATAATAAATTTGAAATAATCAGAGCTTCTGCCAGGCAATGGAAAAGGTATAAAACGCGATTTTTAGGTATTTTTAGCGCAGTTGTATTTCTGAAGTTTCTGGTGATTAAATGGATGAGTGGTTATCCAGCCTATCCGGCTGCTGCCAGTATGCTGTCATTACTGTATATTGTGGATGCAATCATTATTTTGGTTTACAGCAGGTTTTTAGCCGATTTGATGATTGCGCGTTCAAAATATTTGAACGTTGCACCTGATGAAGAGCAGGTTTTATCCTGGCAAGATGAAAATATTCCGGTGTGGATGATAATTGTCAGTGCTATTGTGAGTGCAAGTATTGGCCTCTGGTATTATGGAACCAACGTTGCGGCTATTGCATTTACTGATTCCATGGTTTTATCACTATTAGGCATTTCCTTTTTCGGATTAATTTTTCTGGCAATCTTTGCTGGTGGAAAACTTAATAGCAAGCCAGTTTTGTTGTGGGGGTTTATCGGGCTTTTGCATGCAGTTTTATAAACAAGCGTAGTTTTATTCCTGGTAATCAATAGCACCTGGCTTGAAATTTTACTTATAAGCTTGGTGATAATCGGTTTCAGTTATCAGATGCCATATTTTTTTCAGGTAAAAGAGGGGCATTCGTTTTCCCGGACGGCTCAGAAAAAACATGCATGGCGGTTATTAACTGGATGGGCTTTGTTTGCTTCGGTGTTATTGTTAGTCATTATTGTTATAAGCCTGGATAGAGCGCCTATGGAAGTGACGGGTTGGCGATTTGTAGCTGCAGCCGTTTTGGGAGCAGTATTTAGTTGCGTCTGGTTTGGTTGGTACTTGGCTGTTTCATTAGCCTTTAATGGTCATAATAATGAAGCGGGTGGTGGTGCGAGATTACCCCGGTATCGTCAATTTATCCGATTTAAAATCACCGAAAAACAATTAACAGGGTATGTTATCGGGATTGATACCCCGCAGGATAAGCTTTTATCCCAGCGAGAAAATACTGACAGGCCAAATGTTCATGTAGTTGATGTATTTAGTATCCACGCGCACTAAGAGGCTGGCTAGCTTACAAGAATAGGGTGATGAATGGGAAAAAATGCCGGAACAATACAGTTCCGGCATTTTTAGCAAAAAAAAGTATATTTTACTTGGGTTTAACTATGACTTCATCAAGGTAAAAATCTCTTCCAGAAGATGGTCCGTAAAATAGCAATTCAACTTTACTAGGCTTTCCGTAAGAAGTATTTACTTTGAAAGTTGCTGTCAATTTACTCCACTGTCCTTTTACTATAGATTTTTTGGCTAGGGGTTGTAGTCTCAGTCCTTTTGGTGTGGTGAGTAACAATCCGGCAAACATATCGTTTCTGGCTTGGTAAGGTGTTGCTAAAGCAGCATAGGCGGTTAATTGATAAGTCTTACCAGTTTTAAGGGAAAGTGTTTGGACCGGACCAGCATAGAATGCTTTACGCTTAGTTGCTTTCAGACCATATTTACTGGCAATTTTATAACCGGTTCTTTGAATTGATGATAAGTTCCAGAAATTTTTCCAATAACTTAAACTGTCAAAATTGCCATTTTTTACCAGGTTAGAAGTGGTCTTAGGCTTTGGTTTTGGGCTGGCTTTTGGTTTGGGGGCATTGCTGACAGTGGCGTTTCTAACTTTCGTTGCAGTAAATGAAGCAACCTGATGAGCAACGGCATTGATGCTGGCAACTGCATCAGCCGCATCATTTCGATTATGTGCAACTCCACAAGGCAGGCCATTACATTTTCTTTGGCTTGGTGACGAAAATTGCTGAACTCGTTTTGCTCTGCCATAAGCTTGCGGGTAAGCCATGATTGTTGCGAAATTGTTATAAACGCCGTGTCCTCTGCCCCAAGTATATACTCCGCCTTTACTTTTTTGAGCAAACGAATGTCCCAGCCCTAAGTTGTGGCCAAGTTCATGGACAAAGGTGGGATATCCACAGTTGACAGCGGAAACGCTGTAACCGGCATTTTTTGAGCCAGGATAAAGTTTGCCATTTGTGCCGCCAGGAATATATCCGATACCACACAAATAGCCACCACTGACATTTTTTCGCAAGCTTAACATGACGACTAAATCAGCACCATATCGAGATCTTAGTGTAGAAATGTTTTTATCTCGAGCCAGATTCCTCAATGCTGTGCTGGAAACGCTACCGCCACTAGCGATGGATACTTTTTTTAGACCAACCAGGCGAAGTTTTAAGCCAACACTACTTCTTTTATAGGTTTGATTGGCATATTCAATAAAAGCTGCCGCGAGTGCCGGCATATCTTTGCCTTGAGTGACAGTTGTCGCTCGGTTATCATAAGTAACCAAAACATCAATTACTTGAGTAGCAGCATAGGCTGGTTTTAATGCAAATAACGTGAATAGTAGTCCTGCTTTTAATAAGGCACTAAATTTCATTGATACACTCCATTTTCTAGTTATTGGGCTTGTTATTACTCAGATTTTATTAAAAAAATTGTTGAATTATTTTTCTGTTGATTCATGCGGATAGGGAATCGAATCGTCAGTATCACTGATACGACCGGAATATTCCCGATCATCAATAATTGTACTTTCCCCGTTTTCGTTATTAATGTGGACATTGTAAATGCCCTCGTTAGTGGCCAATATCACATTGGTCATGATTTTTCCCTGTGTGATGATGAAATTTCCGTCTTCTTGATTTTCACCGTTGATTTTTCCTTTCCAAACTTTTACATCGCCAAGTTGATTAGAAGTGGATTCTATTTCACTTTGGAACGTTTCTCCAAGTTGCGGTACAAAGAACTCTAACACTTGCCCTACTTGCAATTTTGTAAGAGCTTCGGTATCGGCCTTGATTCGTTCTTCGTGTTCGATGGTGTCATCTGTCTCAGAATTTAACTGCTGGGATACATTATCTTGCTCCCATAGTGAAACTGGTTCGTCACTAGGGACTTTAACTTCTGTGTTCGCAGAGGTCAGAATTTTTTCGAATTGATTTTCCACTGATTCGGAGTCTGAATAAGCTTCTGTTTGCGGTTTATTGTCTTGCGAGGTTGGTTTGCCAGTTTGGTCAGAGCCTGGTTGAGAATCTTGTTTTGTCAGAAGTTCTTTTAATTGCTCAAGGCTTCCTTTCTCAGAATTCAGCATGGCAATTTTTTCCACTTCATCATTTTTCGCAATGACGAAAAATATCCCAGCACCGATGGTACAGACAGTTAAAAAAGCTAGAAATGGTTTTAGCATGATACACCTGGTTTTTTGACAGAAATAAAGATCAAACAAATATTGTCACTTCTATATATAAAGTTAAGTATATGCAATGAATCTTATCGTTTGCTTAGATGAACAAGAAAAGACTTTAAAAAAATCACAAAAAAAATTTTTTAGTCTAAACTTTATAGTCTATAAACTTTACTTTATATGATTATTAGAATATCATGAAAACCTAATATTGATTCCTGGGAAGGAGGCATCAATATTTTTTTAACCTGAATTCGTGATTATCATTGCGGATAGCAGGGAGCAAGATAGTGGTTAAGCGGGCATTTTTTTTAACCCGTGATGAATCAAGAGCTTGTCGCCTGTGCCGTAGTAAAGTCAGGAATTCAGGTTTAATTTAATAACTATTTATTGGCATAGATTAGGTGACTGAACAATGAGACAAAAAATAAAACTGATTATAACAGCAAGTATTTTTGCTTTAACGGCAGGTTGTGCAACTGCAGAAATGGCAACGAAGTCAACAGCATCAGTAGCTGAAAAACCCAAACTTTATAATGAAACATTAAATCCCAGACAAAAAGAATACCCAAATCATTTAGGATTTAATGATCTACATATTCAAGCGATCAGACATTTACCGCCGGACACCAATAGTGTTCATGATCCAAAATTACAAATGATTGTACACCATCATTGTAAAGCTTATGATGACGGAACCCTATTGTGCTTGATGTTTCACAATGGCATGAAAGATCAGGACAAACCTATTGGTTTTGAATATATTATAACTACAGCCCAGTACAACTCTTTACCAGAGGCTGAAAAAAGATATTGGCATTATCACAAAGTTGAAGTGCCTAGAGCTCATGCAACTTTTCCTGATATGACTGCTGAAGAAGCGGCGAAGGTATTACCGGCGATTAACGAAACATACGGAAAAGTTATTTATTTTCAAAAGCCTGATGATAAATTTCCATTGGGCGAACCATACGTGATGATTGTTCAGGATATGCCTGAGCAGGAATAATATTTCGTTATACTTTCCTCTTGTGCTTGTTTTGCACTGTATGCGCCAGTAAATGAAAACTTTTACTGGCGTTTTTTTATGGGAGAAAAACATGAAGCAAAAAATTATAAAAAGCTTGTTACTGATTTGTTTCTGTTGTCCTGTATCGGCGAATGAATTTTTGGGTCTACCTGATTTACCGGTTCCGGCAGATAACCCTCAGACACAAGCGAAGATTGAACTGGGTCGGTTGTTATTTAATGATGCTAGGCTGAGTGGTGATGGAACGATTAGTTGTGCCAGTTGTCATCAACCGGAAAAAGCATTTACTGACGGTTTACCCGTGGCCGAAGGAATCAACGGACAAAAAGGCACAAGGAATGCGCCAACTGTCGTTAATAGCGTTTTTTATCAGACTTTTTTTCTTGATGGTCGAGCAGCTTCACTCGAAGAACAGGCTTTAGGGCCGTTTTTAAATCCAATTGAACATGGCTTAAAAGATAAAAAAAATCTGGCTGAAATAGTCAAGCAAGATAAAAAATACCTTGAAAAATTTGCCGAGGTTTTCGGTATTTCTAAAGATCAGATAACTGCGGAACATATTGCTAAAGCTATAGCCAGTTTTGAGCGAACCGTGATTAATGGTAACTCATTATTTGACCAATATTTTTATGGCAGAAAAAGAGAGGTCCTGTCTGAAAGTGCAGCGAGGGGGTCTAGAATTTTCAGGAGAAAAGGAAATTGTTCAAATTGTCATGAAATGAATTGGAAAAATGCATTTTTTTCCGATAATAATTTTTACAATATTGGCGTTGGATCAAAAAAGCTGAACCCGATTCTTGATGATTTTCTAAGAAAAATCAGAAGCGGTGTCGATCCTGAAAAAGTAAACTTAACAGCGCAACAAAGATCAGAGCTAGGGCGTTTTAATGTGACGAAAATTATTGCCGATATTGGTAAATTTAAAACCCCAAGCCTCAGAAATGTCGCATTAACAGGTCCATATATGCACGATGGCAGCATTGCAAGCCTTGAAGAGGTTATTGATTATTATGATAAGGGGGGCGATGACAATCAATTCAAGGATTCGGCTATTTTTCCTCTGAAGTTAACTGATCAGGAAAAAAAGGATTTGCTGGCTTTTTTGAGGTCTTTGACGAGTTCTAGCTATTTGAAAAAATAGTAAGCGCTGCTCAAATCGGAACAGAAAATTGAGGCGCTGGCGGAAAGTGTTTCGCTTTTCCGCCAGACATCTGTTGTTTTTGATTCGAGGTAAATTTTTAGTAACTATTCAGCATATTTAATTTAGCTAAAATTATTCAATATCAGTGGCTTATGGAAGAAGTGTATGTGTCATGGATGACACAACCAAGCCTACAGGGATGTATTTACGGTGTCTTCTGGAATAAGTCACTGATATTGAATCTATAAATACGCTGAATAGTTGCATTTTTTATTTATTACCCCGGTTGGCTATCAAATCATCAACCACTGACGGATCAGCCAGGGTTGAAGTATCACCTAGATTATCCAATTCATTAGCGGCTATTTTACGTAAAATGCGGCGCATGATTTTACCAGACCGGGTTTTAGGCAGACCCGGCGCCCATTGAATAACATCTGGAGTTGCAATAGGGCCAATTTCTTTTCTGACCAGGTCGATCAATGCTTTCCTTAGTTCTTCTGACGGATCAATGCCTACATTTACAGTAACATACGCATAGATGCCTTGGCCTTTGATGTCATGAGGAAAACCGACAACCGCAGCTTCCGCAACATCGGGATGTAATACCAACGCACTTTCAACTTCCGCAGTCCCCATACGGTGGCCGGAAACATTGATGACATCATCGACACGTCCGGTAATCCAGTAATACCCATCTTTATCCCGGCGCGCGCCATCGCCAGTAAAGTAATAACCCGGAAAGCTCTTGAAATAAGTATCGATAAAACGTTGATGATCGCCATAAACAGTTCGTGCCTGACCAGGCCAGGAGCTGGCAATAGCTAGAACTCCTGCAGCTTCTCCTTCAAGAATATTGCCTTCATTATCCAGAATTTCAGGCCTGATTCCAAAAAAAGGCAGAGTTGCAGAGCCGGGTTTTAAATCAATGGCGCCAGGTAATGGTGTGATTAAAATACCGCCGGTTTCTGTTTGCCACCAGGTATCGACAATCGGGCAACGTGAATCTCCCACGACATGATAATACCATTCCCAAGCTTCTGGGTTGATGGGTTCGCCAACTGATCCTAGTATTCTCAGGCTGGTTCGGTTGGTGCGGGTAACATATTCATCTCCTTGAGCCATTAATGCCCGGATAGCTGTTGGAGCAGTATAAAAAATATTGACCTGATGTTTATCAATCACCTGCCAAAAACGATCAGCTTCCGGGTAAGTGGGGATGCCTTCAAACATTAATGTTGTGGCGCCATTGCAAAGCGGGCCATAAATAATATAACTGTGGCCAGTTACCCAGCCAATATCAGCGGTACACCAATAAATATCACCATCGTGATAATCGAATACATATTTATGAGTCATCGCTGCATATAGCAAATAACCAGCGGTTGTATGCAGAACGCCTTTAGGTTTGCCGGTTGACCCTGATGTATAGAGTATGAATAATGGATCTTCAGCATCCATAGGTTCAGGGGGGCAATCTGTAGAAGCGGATTCCATCGCTTCGTGATACCAGACATCACGTGTGTAATTCCAGTCGATATTGTTACCTGTGTTTTTGATGACGATAACTTTTTTGATGCAGGGGCAATTTGCTACTGCTTGATCGACATTGCTTTTCAATGGATGGGTTTTGCCGCCCCGAATATTTTCATCAGCGCAAACCAGAAATTGGCAATCGGCATCTATAATCCTGTCTCTAAGTGATTCGGCAGAAAACCCGCCAAAAACGATGGAGTGGACAGCGCCAATTCGTGTACAAGCCAGTATCACAGTTGCAGCTTCAGCAATCATGGGCAGATAAATACATACTCTATCGCCCTTTTTAACGCCTAGTAATTTTAAAACATTGGAAAATTTGCAGACTTGCTCGTGGAGTTCCTGGTAGCTGATGCTTTTATCCTGATCTGGCTCATCGCCTTCCCAGATAATAGCCGGTTGATCAGCCTGACTTGCCAAATGCCGGTCCAGGCAGTTGTAACTAACATTGAGTTTAGCGCCTTCAAACCAGCGAATAGATCCTGTTGGAAAGTCAACATCCATGACTTTATCCCACGGTTTATCCCAGCTGAGAAAATGTTCTGCCTGTTCGGCCCAAAATGTTTCAGGGTCGTCAATGGAATGTTGATACATTTCCAGATAGCGATCTTTTGTAATGTGGGCAATGTTGGCTATTTCTGGCTTAACAGGATAAATTTTATCTTCAGACATGTTTTCCCTCTTTTTCAATAGATATACTTCGCTCGATCACGACTGCGCAAACTATACCTTATGTAATTCATTGGCTAATTGCACGATTTTTTTTAAGCGGGTTTGGGTTCCAGTTTTCAATGGCCCAATCAAGTTGCTGTGCAACCGGTGCTTTATTTAATTCATCAGGTGGCGATTGTTTTAATAAAATTAAAAGCTTATGTAAAGTGGAGCTGGCAGATTTAGGGTCTACTGCTGCTGCGAAGGTTTGTTTGCTGAGTTTACATCCCTGTTGGTCGACAATCACAGGAATATGTAGATAGTGCAACTGTTTAAACCCCAGTTTTTGCTGTAAATAAATTTGTCTTGTTGTTGAGTCGAGCAAATCTATCCCTCTAACAACCTCTGTAATCCGTTGGGTATGGTCATCAACAACCACAGCCAATTGATAAGCAATAATCTGATCTTTTCTTTTCAGAATAAAGTCACCATGGACTTGCTGCAAATTTTCAATGACGACACCTTGTAATTGGTCAGTAAAAGTAATTTCGCTATTTTCTGTTTTGATTCGCAAGGCATGGGGCCGGTTTTCTGATAGGCTTTTGTTTCTGCAAAAACCAGGGTAAATAGCAGGACCAGGATTTTTTTGGTGGTATTTGATTAATCCCTTACGAGTGCAGATACATGGAAATAAAAGCTGTTGCTGGTGAAGTTGTTCTAAAGCAGAATTGTACTGTTCAATTTGTTGGCTTTGATAAACGACTTCATTATCCCAGTACAAGCCATAAGCCTCCAGTGTCTTAAGAATGCTATCTGATGCGCCCGGGGCATTTCGCAAACTGTCCAGATCATCGATTCTGAGCAGCCATTTGCCTTTTTTTGATCGAGCCTGTAAATAACTTGCCAAGGCGGCATAAAGTGAGCCGAGGTGTAGCGGGCCGGTTGGTGAAGGTGCAAACCGGCCTATATAGTCTGGTGGGGTAATTACCCCATCTGCTTTTCGCGAATTTCGTCCAAGGTTTTGCAATCAATACATTGCGTTGCTGTCGGCCTTGCTTCCAAACGGCGAATACCAATTTCTATACCGCAGGTTTCGCAATAACCATAATCACCTGATTCGATGTCTGTCAATGCTTCATCAATTTTCTTGATTAATTTACGTTCCCTGTCCCGGGTTCTTAATTCCAGACTAAACTCTGATTCTTGTGTTGCGCGGTCATTAGGATCAGGGAAATTGGAGGCATCATCCTGCATGTGGTGGACAGTACGATCTACTTCTTCCATTAAATCGGCTTTCCAGGCTTGCAGAATCTTTTCGAAATGCGCCAGTTGAGCTTCGCTCATATATTCTTCACCCGGTTTTTCTTCATACGGTTTAAAGCCGAAAAAAGATCCGGTATTTGAATTGTCAGCCATCCATTACTCCTACTTCATTAATTAAACCTGCGCATTTTTAACAGAAACAACGCGTGGTGGCAAGGATTATTGATAGAATTCGCCAATAAAATCACAAATCAAAAATAAATTTACACATGTCAAAAAAAATTGCTACTCGTATGCAGGGCATTTCCCCTTTTTATGTAATGGAGTTATTGCAGCGAGCTAAACAGCTTGAGCAACAAGGCCGTGATATCATTCATATGGAAATTGGAGAGCCGGATTTCCCAACGCCTGCGGGAATTGTAGATGCCGGAATAAAAAGTATTCAAACAGGATATGCGAAATATACCCCGGCAGCAGGATTACCCGCTTTAAGGGAGTGTATTGCCCGGTATTATCTTGATAATTATCAGGTTAAGGTTTCTGCGCAACGTATTTTTATCACCCCTGGCGCATCGGGGGCATTTTTGCTGGCGCTAGGCGTTACCCTCAATGAAGGAGAATCTGTGTTGCTGGCAGACCCTTCCTATCCCTGTAACAGTAATTTTATAAAACTGTTCGGGGGGATACCAAGTTTTGTACCCGTATCGGAAAAATCGGATTATCATTTAACTGCCGAGTTAATCGGCCAAAATTGGACTGAAAATTGTAAGGCTGCTGTTATTGCATCGCCATCTAATCCCACTGGCACGATGTTATCTGATGATGGTCTTAGGGCCGCGATAAATGCGGTAAATCAAAACCAAGGCTACTTTTTATCGGATGAAATTTATCATGGCCTTGTTTACGACAAGTTTGCAGCAACGGCGCTTAAATTTAGCGATGAAGTTTTTGTTATTAACAGTTTTTCCAAGTATTTTGCCATGACTGGGTGGCGAATTGGCTGGTTGGTAGTGCCAGAAGCATTTATTGAACCCGTTGAAAAATTGGCCCAGAATATTTTTATCTCAACATCAACGCATTCCCAGGCGGCGGCTTTGGAGGCATTTACTCATACTAATCTGGCAGAATTGGATCGGCGTAAAATGGAATTTAAGCAAAGAAGGGATTATTTATATACCAAATTGTTGGAAATTGGCTTCAAAATCAGAGCAAAACCTGAGGGTGCATTTTATATTTATGCCGATTGTAGTCATTTTACCCAGGATAGTTTTCTGTTTGCCAAGGATTTACTTGAGGAGGCTGGGGTGGCTATAACCCCGGGGAAAGATTTTGGCCGGCATCAGGCTAACATTCATGTTCGTTTTGCATATACGACATCATTGGAGCGTTTAGAAGAAGGTGTGGCCAGGATTGAACGATATATTGAGAGAAACAAGTGATTACACAAATAACAGCTAAGCAATTACAAGAGAAAATACGAAGTTCTAAAGACTTATTTTTACTTGATGTTCGAGAACCGTTTGAATTTGAATATGGCAAAATCCCTGGCAGTGTATTGATACCGATGAATCAGATTCAGCAAAAACTGCCTGAATTGCAGACTGAACAGGAAATTGTTGTGATTTGTCATCATGGTGTGCGTAGCCAAATGGTTGCTGATTTTCTGGAATATTCTGGATTTAGCCGTATTTATAATTTGATCGGAGGTATTGATGCCTGGTCACAAAAAGTGGATGAAAGTGTTAGACGGTATTGAATGTGTTTCTTTCTCTCCCCACCCAACCCTCTCCATCAGGAGAGGGCTAAAAGAAATGTTTGTTAGGCATTAATAAAAGCCCTCTCCTGATGGAGAGGGTTGGGTGAGGAGAAAATAAAAAACTGCCTTTTAAAGCTGGTACCTTTGTACAATAGTTCGTTTCATATCCGCTTGATAATATTCCTACTAGTCATCGAAATGCCAGAAAACTGTATTTTTGATGAGTTTTTAAAATTTTATCAGGTTAAATCAAGATGAAAATAATCAAGTTTTTTCCAGTAATTTTTGCATTTTTTGTTTTTGATTGTTCTGCGAGTTTTTTTGATAGAGAATCCTGGCTCAGCGAGCAGCAGATAGATAATGTCGAATGGGCTTATGCATCAAATATCTGGTTTATGAAGGTTAATCCAGAGAGTATTTATCGCGTAAACAGCTTGGCGAAACTGGATGTTGTGGAGCTAAGCAGGGAAACAAAAAATGTTTTACCTGAAGATGTTATTTCTCATCGTTCTACAACTGTTTTTTTTGTAAATTTGGTTGTTCAAATGAGTATTGATATGTTTGTTCAATCCAATATTGGCATGAATAGTTATAAAAATTTGTTAATGGGCATGGATTCCATGTTATCTGCAAATAATGATCTTCTTAGCAAGACTGCAAGCCTGAATAATATAGACGTTATAGACAAAGGGATTGCCCCTGACATTAGTGTAAAGGCTGTTGAAAAAATTGATGTTTCGGAAGTGCCTGTACCTAATGGTATCTGGCTATTTATGACTGCCTTTCTGGGTGGCGTTGGGCTTGGCAAGCGATTTAAACTTGCTTGATAAGCTGTCCCATGTCAGTTTGGTTTTGTTGTTTAAAAATTTATCGATACGTTGAGCATTTCCCTCAATTTTCTGGTCAAACTGTTCGATTCGTTCCTGAGGTTTATCTGTTATAAGTGAGAATTGTTCGGGGCGGATAATTTGCGGTCTAATGATAACAACGGTTTCAGTTTTGGAAGAAAAATCATTGGATTTAGAAAACAAGGCGCCTATGATGGGTATATCTTCAAGAAGCGGTACGCCGCTATGATCGCTGGTCAAGTCATTTCTGATCAGCCCACCAATAAAAGCAGTTTGACCATCTTGCACTAAAAGACGGGTACTGACTTCTGTCGTAGTTAAGCTCGGAATGCCATCTTTCAGCGTAGTTTTACTGACTTCCGGGTGAATATCCATCATAATTCGACCAAACCGGTCAATTGATGGCGTCACTTTCAAAATAACCCCGGATTCTATAAATTGAACACTTTCCTGAGTGACCTGATTAATGGTTGTAGTCACTCTATAGCCCGTCCTTTCACCGATGATGACTTGTGCTTCCTGATGTTCCAGCGCCAAAAGTTTTGGCGTTGACAAGGCCTGTACTTTACCTTTTTTATTCAAAGCAGTTAGGGTGACCTCAATTTTGTCATTCATATAGGTGAAGAAAAATCCAGGCGGACCTGCAACTGCACCAGATGCAGCAGCTGAAACAATTGATTCGGCAAAACCATTATTTCCAAAACTGCCCTTGCCGTCATTACTGGTAAACGTTCGGCTCCAGTCGACCCCCAAATCCTGGCTGTCATCCAGCGTGATATTTAATATTCTGGCTTCAATCAAAATTTGTGCCGGTTCGTGATCCAGATCCAGCAAAATCGGTTCAATTTGGTCGAGAAATTCCGGCAAATCCTCAACAACCAAGATGCCACGTTCTTCCAGAATATCAATTTGGCCAAATCTGGAAAGATGATTCTCTAAAATATCTGCAATTTTTTTTATATTGGAATATTGAATTTTATAAGTACGGATCTGTTTGAGTCCGCCGGCAATTGTTTTTCCGGCAGTATCACTTTTAGAAATGATGTAGTTTTTATTGTGACGTTCTACAACATATCCGGCAGCCTGCGCCACAGCATAAATGGCTTCTTTAACGCTGACATTATAGAGGTTGACAGAAACTTCGCTTTCCACACCATCAGATAATAAAATATTGACTTTATTTTGGCGCGATAACATTTCATATAACTCGGCGATATCCATGTGGTTGACAGTAATGGATATTTTGTTGCTACTTTTTGCGGAAACGGTTTGATTTAAAGATGCCAGACCAAGCAGGCCGATAAAAAACCAAATGATAAATGTAAATCGCTGTTTCATGATATTGTTCAATTATTGATTGTCGAGAGACAACAAGATTCGTTGGCCATCATTAACAAAAACAGCGGCACGATCAGTAACTTCAACAAGCTTGTAACCCTCAACTTCTTCACCTAGCAGGACAATTTTCCCCTGGATACTGATCATGGAATTATCACCCGCTCGCAAAGTAGCGGTTAGCTTGAGTTTGTTTGCAAACAGACTGTCAGTGTTTTCTGTAACTGTACGAGTCTTTTGCAATTGTTCCGGTTTGGTAAAAGGGTCAAAACGAGGTTTGTCTAATTCTCTGGCTGAAACAGAGGTGATGGTAAATACTGAAAGAATAAACAGCGAACGAAATATCATGTGTTTTCTCCTTCAAATCGGTAAGAAACAAGAGTTAGTTGCATGTGTCTTTCTGAACTTGTATTTGTTGCATTAATAGCAAATTTTTTGACGGTGATTGTGCCTAGGTTTTTTTCAACATCATCAAGCCATTCATATAAATCTAGATAAGAACCGGATATTTCTATAACAAAGGGAAGCTCGTGGAAAAACAGTTTGTTTTCTATAGCTTCTGGCTTAACACTGACCAATGTAATCTGATGTTTTTTAGCGGTGGAGTCGAGTTCACCAATCACAAAAGCAATCAGTTGATTAACAGGGAGTGAAGGATTGGGGCCATTCAATTTTTTGTCCAGTTGATTAATGTTTTGTTGGGTGGAGGCAATGATGGCGCTATAGGCGAGTCCGGTTTGCAATTCGTTTTCGAGTAATTCCAGAGTTTGTTTAGATTGACGAAAATCAGCGAAGGGCTTTTTTAGAATATATAAGTATCCCGCTGCCACCGTTAAAATAACCAGGGAGACCAATAAAAAAGCCAACATTTGTAGCTGCACATTTTTTTGCAAGTAATTGACTAAACGAGCTTTCATATCCTATTGTTAACCAGGACAGCCATTTTGAATTCAACAACCTGGTTGTCTAAAAAATTACTTAAATTTGTTTGTATTAACTTGACATCCGCTATTTCAGGTTGTTGAACTAAATTTTTGACAAAATTGGCCAGAATTGAATAACTCAATGCCTGGCCAGAGATTTCCATATGACTTTCCATTTTCCAGGCTTGTTGTTGAGGGCCTGGATTCAGTTCATCAGGAATAATTACAAAATAGCCGGTTTGTACTGCTTTCGGATTTACTGGAACAACCGTATTGGCCCTAAAAAATTTCCATTTGGTAAACCAGATTTTCGGGTTGATGACCCTGTCAATGGTCAGGAAAATTTGTTTAACGGGCGGGCCGCCACGTAAACTATTAATCATTTTCAGGCGCGCAGTAAGTGATTTCTCCTGCTCTTGTAACAATTTAAATTGCTGTTGTTTCTTTAAATTGAGTTGTTTGTCTTTTTGCAAAAGCCGTACTTTTGACTGCAAATCAGCAAAGTTTTTATTGATCGTGACATATAATCCAGCAAGGACAAGTAAAGTAACGAAAAAGCATGCGAAAAAAAAATTCAGCCATTGTTGAATTCTAAGTCGTTGACGGTAAGAATCGGGAATCAGGTCAAGTTCATGCATGCTGAGCCACTCCTCTTAATGCAAGGCCTGTCGCTACAGCAATGCCGGCCAGAGGGCCAAGGTCGTCAAGCATGTTATTGGAAGAACGAACTGAAAAACCGTAAAACGGGTTGATAGTTTTAACAGGGATCGACAAATGTGTTCCCAATAATTGATCAATTCCTGAAATTCTGGCCAGGCTGCCTAGTAAATAGACTTGTTCTATAGCGCCACCGCGGGTTTCTGAGGCAACGTAAACGAGTACATCCCTGATTTCTGCAGCAAGATTAAAAAATTCCGGTTTGAGGATTTCATGAATGGTTGTTCGAATATCGTTGTCAATAAAATCGGGATTGAATTGATCAGCATCATAGTTGGGTAGGGATAAACCATATTGATGCAGAATGTTTAGCGCCGATTCAGTGCTGACTTCCATCCCTTCAGAAGCAGTTTTTAAAATCGCATTCATACCAAAATTGATTTCCCGGTCCAGTAAAATATTCCTTTCCCAAAGTACCGTGAGATAACTCTTTTCTGCTCCAAAATTCAGCGTTAAGGTTTTTTGGGTGTTATCCTGCTTGCTCATTATGCTAATAAGGCGTTTGATTGCCACGGGGCCAATTTCAAGCGCAACAACTTGTAAGCCACAGCTTGTTAACAGGTCGAGATATGCTTCCACGTCCTGCTTTTTTGCCAGTGCAACCATGGCAATATGTTCAGTATGTTCAGTACTATCTGGATTGATAGGAATATAATCAATAATATTGTCAGCCAAGTCAGTTCCGATACGGTCACGTAGTGCGGTCAAAAGAGCTTCAGAATGTTCTTGGCCCTGAGTGCAGCGATAATTTAAAAACAATAATTTCAGTTTGTTGCTGGGCATTGATGAAATGACTTTTCTGCCCCTAAACCGGTGTTTGCTAAATATAGATGAAATCAGGTTGCGTAAGAGTTTCGGTTCAGCAAATAAGGAATCAATGTTGCTATTGTGATAATCAGAGCAAGCGGCATGAATTTCAGGATGATTTTCCCTGCTGTTAACTTGTACCATGTTCAGTTTTTCCAAGCCCAAGTCCAGGCCAATCGGGCCTGTTTTGGTTATGTTTAGTAAATCTGATAACCTGGATGTGTGAATATTTTTTAAACCAGTAAGCATGGTTAACCAGTTGAGCTTGGAATCAAAGTGTCAGTTATTTATTGCTCCTTTAAATATAGACCATGCTTGATAAACCGGATGAATTTATAGAAATGTGCAGGAGATTTTTTTGATTTTAGTGTTTTTATTTCTTCTCATCCAACTTTCAGGAGAAGGTTCTTGGCAGAAATAGAAGTTCTCTCATGTAAAATGCATTGCTATGGCGGATTGCCGACAACACAGGACACACCACATTCACAAGTATAGGTTATTGTTAACTTAGGGTTTTTGCTTGTATTTTTGAAATCGCTACTATAAAACCCTGCGTCTTGTACGCTGGAGTCCGCTTTGATAAGAAATCCAAAATTGGATATTTTATTCGAATGCCACAGGCTTACGAGTTTCTGTATATCCCAACTATGCCAACCATCAAAGCTGGGGTTAATTTTTGTAGTCGCTATTGCTTTTATTGAATAGTGGTTGTCGGGCCAGGTCCACGTGGTACTGCCATCAGATGTGTCCCAATTGACACCATCTCTAGCATCCCACCAATCACCAGTACCTTCGATCCAATCTTGTGTCATGCGAAATAGTGAGAAGGATGAAGAGGAAGTCGCATTGGTAACGGAATCCATATACATTTCTAGTGATGCTGTAATAATTTTACTTTCTGGCGGTAGGGAAGATAAATCAAAATAGCCCAGAAAATATTTTTCGGTTGGATTGCCGCTAATGGTCATCCAATTTGATTTGCCAAAATTGTCTTTGGGACTGTTAGCATCAACCCAAGCATCTTTTCCTTCACTACCTGGTTGCAAAATCAAGGTTTGATAAGTTTGATAGACTTTCATTGATTCCTGTTTGATCGAATAAGCTGTCCCATTTGCATCAGTCCCAGTTGCGATGATGGTGACTGGTGAACCATTTTTAGGTGTTATGCTAGTGTTATATTGATATTCTCCTAAAGACCCATTGGTAAAATCAGAATAGCCACTACAATTGGCTTGATTGAGTTGCCAGATCGCATGTTGCAAACCCGCTTCAGCAACATATTTTGCAGTTTGCATTTCCTGATTTCTAACAGCAGATCCAACATTTAACGCGCTTTCAGTAGTCAACTGATATGACAAAACAGCTAAGATTGTTAGTGCTAAAATAACTGGTAAAAGGATATAACCGTTCTGTACTGTATTTTCGGGATAATGCATCATCAAAACCCTCTTATTCGTACTTGAGTATTCAGACTGAAAATTTCTCCATCTGGATTCGTTAGGTCAAGTTTTAAGTCAACAATTTGAGTAGAGTCGCTATCTGTGGTTAGGCGAGTTACGACAAATGAAGAAACATTTTCAACCAGTATGGATTCAATATAATCCTTGCCGGTTATGCTGCCATCGGTATTTTCATCCCAGGGGACCGGCGTTCGTTGATAAAGATTGCCATTTTTTTCATAAAAAACCACAGAATCGTACCAGTCTTCATCAGATTGCCCATCTTCGTCATCGTCTTCGGCTGCATCTTCGTTATTGTTGCCATCACCATCCTCATCAACATCGCAAGCTCCCGAGCAGCCGTCATTGTTCATGTCTGCTGGCGGGTCTTCATCAATTAAGCCATCATTGTCATTATCAACTCCATCGATCCAATCTTCGTTTCTGTTAGTATTAACGAGGAAAGCATAATCTTCATCATCATCATTATTAAAGAAACTGGAAAATTCGGCGCCATATTTTTTGTCATCATCTATATAGGCTATCCCTCGACGACCATCATTATTAGCATCATCTGGTAAATCCTCATCAAATAGCCCGTCGCCATCATTGTCAGCATCGGGTATGCCATTACCATCCAGATCTCGGATATGGTTCAAAGTAACAGCAACAACGCCATGATCATCTGCTGTATCGCCACGGATTGGTGAATTCGCCAAAGGCAGCAGTAAACGTGGACTTTCTTGAATTGTTTTCACCATAAGATTCATGGCAAACTGAGCCTGCCGGGTTAACGCATTTTTTTTTTGTGTTGCTTGAGCGCTTTGCAATCCCATCGCGAGCATACCGTTAATTGAAAGCATAATCAGGCCAGCTATGCTGACAGAGATGAGCAGTTCCACCAAACTTAGGCCTGTGTTGTTACTAGGGTTGTTCATTATTTGTGAAAAGAATTTTTATGAGTTGCTTTTCTAACCTTAGTAGATTAAAGCGATCATACTAAAAGTTTTTATTAGAATAGGAATTATAAGTTCAGGTGTCTAAAATGAGGGCTGGAAGCAAATAATCCACTCATTTCTCTTTGCCATCATGATGGCTTTATTGTTTTTCCTCTATTTTCAATTCTGGTTTGTCGGTTTCTTAAATCATATCTATACTTAATTGCAATTACAGTTGGGAATAGAGCAAATCTCATTCATAAATGAACTTATCCGTTAGATTTTTTGTTTTTTTGCAAGCTGCCTTGTGGGTGCTGGGAAGTCTGAGTGCCCAGGCAAAAATGATCCGCTGGGTGGATGCAAACGGGGAAATTCATTACGCGGATCAGGTACCGCCGGAACAATCAAAATTTCGTCGTGAGACTTTGAATAAGCAGGGTTTTGTTGTTGATATCACCGCAGCAGCTAAAACCAAAGAGCAGCGGGCATTGGAAAGGAAGCTTCGGAAGTTACGAAAAAAAATGGAGAAAATTGTAGCGAAAAAAAAATCACGTGATCAGGTGCTGCTGGCTTCTTTTCGTTCGGTTGAAGATATTCGGCAACGATTATCAGAAAAACTTTGGGCTTTGACAACGCTGCAAAATATCGCGCAGGGTAATTTAAAGCGGTTAAAAAAACAATTGAGTGCGCAATATAAAAACGCTGCCAGATATGAACGCGAAGGCAAAGCAGTGCCTAAAAACATGCTGAAAGAGATTGAGTCTACGGAAAAGCAAATTCGTGTCGCTCAGCTTGAAATGGGTAAGCTGATTGAGAAAAAACAAATCGAGCGCAGAAATCTGGAATCTGACATTGATCGGTTTATCTTTTTGACCCAGCCCCGGGATGGCGAGTATATCTCGGCTGATGATCAGCCAGAACTCATTACTGCGTCAGATATTGGACTTTTTACTTGTAAAAGTGAAACTCAGTGTGATATTGCTTGGGAATTTGCTCATGAGTTTGTCGTGAAAAACTCAACCACAGATCTGGATATCGCCGCAGAAAATCTGATTATGAGTTATGCGCCGGCAAAGGATACTGATTTGAGCCTTTCCATTGCTAAATTACGCAGTGATGACGAACCCACTAAAATTTTCTTGGATATTCGTTGCCGCAAATCTTTGCATGGAGATCAATTATGTGCCAGTGAACTTTCCCGACAAATCAGATCTTCATTTTATCCTTTTATTGAGTCTTCACTAGCGAGCGACCAAAAGCGTACCAACGCCCTGGTCAGTAAATAATTCCAGTAGCAATGCATGTTCAACCCTGCCATCGATGATATGCACACTTTTAACTCCACTTCTTAATGCTTCAGTTGCGCAGTGAGTTTTAGGGATCATTCCACCTGCAATGGTGCCATCGGCAGTTAAATCAGCAATGTCATTAATTGAAAGACCGGTTAACAGCTGATTTTTTTTGTCCAGAATTCCCGCAGTATTGGTCAGCAGGATCAGCTTTTCCGCTTTTAATACTTCAGCGATTTTTCCGGCAACCAGATCGGCATTGATGTTGTAAGAACGGCCATCTTCACCCACACCTATTGGAGCGATAATAGGAATAAAGTCACTTTGACCCAGCATGTCGACCACAGCGGGATCAATACTGTCGACTTCCCCAACATGCCCCAGATCAATAATTTCCGAGGCTTTTTCGGGGGAGTTTTTTTGCATATTGATTTTTCTGGCGCGAATAAAATCACCATCCTTGCCAGTCAGCCCCACGGCACGGCCGCCGTGTTGATTAATCAGGTTGACAATTTCCTTGTTAACCAAGCCGCCGAGTACCATTTCCACGACATCCATGGTTTCCCTGTCAGTGACGCGCATGCCATCAATAAATTCAGTGGTTTTACCAAGTTTTTCAAGCAAGTTACCAATTTGTGGGCCGCCACCGTGGACCACAATCGGATTAATTCCCACCAGCTTCATTAAAACGATATCTTGTGCAAAACAATGCTTGAGTCGATCTTCGGTCATGGCATTTCCGCCATATTTAACGACCACAGTTTTGCCCTGAAATTTTTGAATATAGGGTAAGGATTCGATTAGAACATGGGCAATCCGAAGATGCTGATTGGGATCTGGCTTTTGGCTTGGTGGCATTTCTTGGCAATGTATGGTTGATATTGGCCAAGATTTTATCATTAATCCTGAAAGATGGGGGCGATGCTTCTACATTGGTTGCAACGGTCAAAAAGCAAGGTCAATCAGTTGTCCCTAAAATGGCAAATTAAGATCTGGCTTGATTGATAACATTAATTGTTTGAATTGATCCTGGATGCGCTTTAGTGCTTCTTGGTTGTCAGCCTCAAAACGCAGTACCAGAGATGGCGTCGTATTAGAGGCTCTTACTAGCCCCCAGCCATCTGGAAAATCAACCCTTAAACCATCAATGTCGATGATTTTACCCTGGGCAAAATTGGCTTGATCTTGTATTTTGGAAACAAAATCAAATTTTTCATCATCAGCAATGGAGATATTAAGCTCTGGGGTATTGATGCTGTCAGGGTAGCTAGAAAAAACTTCATGACTGTTTCGACTGTCAGCGGAAAGAATTTCTATCATTCTTGCGGCTGCGTACAGGGCGTCATCAAAACCAAACCAGCGGTCATTAAAGAAAATATGTCCACTCATTTCACCGGCCAATTTTGCCCCGGTTTCTTTGATTTTGGCTTTCATCAGGGAGTGGCCGGTTTTCCACATAATCGGGCGGCCACCGAATTTCAGGATTTGTTCTTCGAGATGACGGGAGCATTTAACGTCATAGATTATTTCTGAGCCTGGTTTACGGTCCAGAACATCTTTGGCAAATAACATCATTTGCCGGTCAGGCCAGATAATTTCACCTTGGGTGTCTACAATTCCCAACCTGTCGCCATCACCGTCAAAAGCAATACCCAGATCGGCTCCATTATCCTGTACCGCTTGAATCAATGCTTGCAGGTTTTCAGGGTTGCTTGGGTCGGGATGGTGATTCGGGAAGTTACCATCAATCTCGCAATATAATTCAATAACTTCACAGCCCATGGTTTTCAGTAGCGTCGGGCCCAATTCTCCTGCAACGCCATTACCGCAATCAACAACCACTTTCATGGGGCGGCCAATACGAATATCATCAGTCAGCATGCCGATGTATTCATTTACAAACATATTATTCTGGTCTATCGTTCCTTCTTCGCCAGTCGCAAAATCATTATTTTCAATTCGTTGTTTGAGCATTTGAATTTTATCGCCGGACAGGGTTTCACCGCCAATGACAATTTTTAAGCCATTGTAGTCGGCAGGGTTGTGGCTGCCAGTGACCATAACGCCGCTATGACCATCGCTGTGCTGAACAACAAAATATAATACTGGGGTTGGCACCATGCCCAGATCCAGAACATTCAAACCAGTTGAGATAATGCCTTTTGCCAGCGAGTCCGCCAAGACAGGGCTGGAAGTTCGGCCATCTCTGGCAACCACAATAGTTGAACAGTTTTGTTCTTTTGCTTCGGAAGCAACGGCACGGCCCAGATCGTAAACGAATTCCTTGGTTAGGTTTTTGTTTGCTATGCCACGTATATCATAGGCGCGAAACATGTTAGAAGTTTCATCACTTGCCGTTTCGGTAATGAGGTCAGGCGCTAGCGATTGAATTTCGATATCTTCGGGTTTATCTTTTAAACTTGTTTGTTCCGGAATAGGCGGTATTTCATCAGGCAAGTCAGTGTCAGTTGATTCCGTTTCAAATACTTCTATTCCTTCCTTGGCGTTCAGAAATGTCAAGCCTTCTGGTTCAGATTCTGCTTCCGGTTCTGGCGGGGACTCGTCAAAAAAGCTGGACAGTCCCATATCTTCATCATTGCTTTCAAAGTCGCCGCCTTCATGCTCCAGGACTCGTTTAAATTGCACAAGGGTAGAAATACTTGCGCGCATTTCATTGAGGGTGATTGGGTAATTACCCAAAGGCTTGTTGGTCATTAAATCTTTTACAACTTTTACAACGCTGCTCATGTCTTCGCGCAGCATCGCGGTGATACGGCGAAAGCCAAAAAGAAATGCGAGTGCGGCAAATAATAGTGGAATCAAGATGATGGCGCTTATAATACCCAGATCGGACAGGCTCAGTTGATTATTGTCCCAAAATTGAATTTTCCAGTTTGTTTCTGGAATACTGATTTCTTCCGCGCTTGAAGTTTCCATCAACGATTTATCGCCAGAGCTATGTAACACGATTTTATCTTGTTTAAGGATTGCAAGACTTTGTTTTGGCACCAAGGCATCAATACTTTTTTTCAAAAAATCGTATTGCAGGCTGGCCAGAATAACCCCGATGACTCTGCCACGATCTTTGATTTGTCGGGCAATGGCAAGATGCCGGTGCTGGTCAGCACCCTGAATAACGGCGGGTTGATGCTTTTTAGCCGTTTCCCGAACCAGATCAAGGTCTGCAAAGCCCATGTTTGGAACATTGATTTTATCGACAGTTGCAGAATCTGGAATCAATATCCGAACGATCATTGCACCAGGCAGGTAGGTTTGCATTTTGCTGGCGATTCCTTTCATAGCCAGTTGGTTAGTTGCGTTGACGGCTGCAATTAATTCAGGGTTTTCTGCCATTTGATCGAGCATTTGGTTGAGTACGGTGATATGCCCGGAGATATTAAAAGCGATTCCTTTGGATAGGCTGGTTCTAGCCTGTTCATTAGCTTGTGATATCTGGGCTTTTGAAAACCAATAGACACCACCTCCCACCAAAAGGATGAGTGAAACAGCCAGGATGCCTAAAACTGAAAAAATACGAACCATACATTTACTCCGTCAATAAGGAACGACTAATGTCGTCCGGTATGTCCAAAACCACCCTCACCCCGGTGACTATCATCAAATTCAGTAACCATTTCAAATTGTGTCTGGACGATGGGAACAAACACCATTTGTGCGATTCGTTCGCCTATTTGGATGGTAAACTGGTCGTTGCCCCGGTTCCAGCAGGAAACAAAAACTTGACCCTGATAATCAGAATCAATTAAACCTACCAGGTTTCCCAGTACAATGCCGTGTTTATGACCTAATCCTGATCGAGGGAGTAAAACAGCCGCTAGTGTTGGGTCGGCAATATGGATTGCAAAGCCGCTGGGAATGAGTGTGGTTTCACCTGGTTTCAATGTGACTGGTTTATCAACACAAGCCCTGATATCAAGTCCAGCAGAGCCTTGTGTGGCATATTCCGGGAGTGGAATATCATTGCCCAGTCTGGAATCAAGGATTTTTAGTTGTATTTTTTTCATCTAATTTCTCAGCAATTAATTCGATTAACTTTTCAGCCAATCTTTTTTTATTCATCATTTCAAAGTTTTGTTTGCCCTGGTGCCAGAATACTTGCAGTGCATTATTGTCATCTTCAAAACCGCCAGACTCTTTACCAACCCAGTTTGCAGCGATCATATCCAGATTTTTTCGTTCCAGTTTGCCTCGGGCATATTTTTCCAGTTCATGGGTTTCGGCGGCAAAGCCTACTGTAAACGGCCGCTGTTTTAAGTGGGCTACCGCACTTAAAATATCTTTGTTTTTCCGCAAAACTATAGTCGTTCTATCCGCCTGTTTTTTTATTTTTTCTTCTTTTATTTGGTCAGGGCTGTAATCTGCAACAGCTGCGGCGCCAATATATACATCGTAAAGACCTGCCCGTTGCAGAACTTCTTCATACATTTGCTGCGCGGTTTCAACATTAACCAGGTTGGTTTTAGCTGGCGCAGACAATGACACAGGGCCGCTAACCAAAGTAACGGATGCGCCTTGATTAATTGCCGCTTCTGCCAAAGCATAGCCCATTTTTCCAGAGCTGCGATTAGTGATATATCGCACCGGGTCTAACGGTTCACGTGTTGGTCCTGCACTGATTAAAACCGACTTTCCTTGCAGCAGCGAAGATGAACTGCCAGTTAATAAATGGTTGCAAATTTCTTCTGGTTCTGACATGCGTCCAAAACCTTGTTCTCCGCAAGCCTGGTCTCCGGATTCCGGGCCTATTATTGTCACGCCATGATTTTGCAATTTTTTGATATTATCTTGGGTGACGGTTTTGTTCCACATTGCCTGGTTCATTGCGGGTGCGATATAAACCGGGCATTCAGCGGCAAGATACAAGGTGCTAAGCAAGTCATCGGCAAGGCCGTGGCTGAATTTGGCAATAATATCAGCAGTTGCCGGTGCAACAATCAGTAAATCTGCCCATCTAGCCAGATTAATATGGCCCATGGCATTTTCCTGTTCGGTATCGAGTAACTCAGTAGCAACGGCATGGCCGGAAAGCGCCTGAAATGTTAATGGCGTAACAAATTTTTCAGCAGCATGAGTTAGTACAACGCGTACTTCGGCATTTTTTTTGCGTAATAGCCTGGCTAGCTCCGCAGTTTTGTACGCAGCAATACCGCCGGAAACGGCTAATAAGATTTTTTTGTTAATTTTGCTTACCACAACTCGGTTAATTCATTGGATATTATGGCAAGTCTAGACAATTTCTTCTAATCTTACTGGATAATTTGCAGGAGAATAGTTTGTCTATTACTGATTGGCCCGAGCAGGAAAGGCCCAGAGAAAAGTTATTGCAACGTGGTTCGGCGGCATTAAGCGACGCTGAATTGCTGGCCATTTTTTTACGCACAGGAACCCGTGGGAAAACAGCTGTTGATTTGGCGCGGGAATTATTGGCTGATTTTGGATCTTTAAAAGCCCTGTTGGCCGCAGATTGTCAACGATTCTGTCAAAGTCTGGGTTTGGGAACCGCAAAATATGCTCAACTTCAGGCAGTATTGGAAATGGCTAGACGGCATTTTGTAGAAACATTACAACAAGATGATGTGTTGACCAGCCCAGAAGCAACTCGAGCTTATTTAAGCGCTCAATTACGTGGATATTCTTACGAGGTTTTTGCTTGTCTGTTTCTTGACAATAAACATAGAATTATCAAGCTTGAAGAATTATTTCGGGGCACGATTGATGGCGCCAGCGTTTATCCCAGAGAAGTCGCAAAAAGAGCTTTACATCATAATGCAGCGGCTGTCATTTTTGCGCATAACCATCCTTCCGGCATCGCCGAACCCAGTCAGGCTGACCGGCTCATTACGGATAAGCTCAAGCAGGCTTTGAATTTGTTTGATATCAGAGTGCTGGATCATTTTATTATTGGTGATGGTGTGCCATTTTCATTTGCGGAGCACGGGCTGCTTTAGGAACGTGCCCGGAATAAGTTTGGCAACTGGCGCCGTATTTTTATTCGTATTCAAGGCGTAGGAATAGGCGCATAGTCAGCTATGTAACTATTTTTACAACGCAGAAGACGGATAAAAAGGCAAGCCAGTTGTCCAAGTTATTTCATGCTCGTTCCCTTAGTAATGAAGGGGAACTATTGGTCCCTTCAGCAGTTCTTTTAATAGTAATGCAGTGAGAAACGGTTGTTTAGCATTGTAATTGCGCTTAACATGGAAATATTAATAACTAATATCCAGGTGTTTTTATGAATTTGAAAAATTTTCTGACATTGTTTTTTGTCTTGATGGTTTCTGTGCAAGTCAAAGCCGAAAGTGTTTGGGATAAATCTGAAGTACAGCTGGCTATGCCAACGGAAATTGTGGTTTACCGTAGTTCAACATGCGGTTGCTGTCATAAGTGGGTTGAACATTTAAAAAAGCACCAATTTACTGTCAAAGATATTGTGACTGATGATGTCAATGCTATGAAACAGAAATATGGCGTCCCGGCAGCGATGCAATCCTGTCACACGGCAATCATAAATGGTTATGTCATCGAAGGTCATGTACCAGCGGCAGATATAATTACTTTACTGGCCAAACGTCCAAAAATTGTTGGGATATCTGTACCCGCTATGCCAGCAGGTACGCCAGGAATGGAAATGGGTGGCAGAAAAGATCCTTTCGACGTAGTTGCTTTTGATAAAGATGGCAAATTCTCAGTTTTCAATCATTATGAGGGCTATTAATGATCCTTGCCGGTGACATTGGCGGAACCAAAACGATACTGGCGCTTTACCTCCACGAGTCTGGAGAAACAAGGTGCGTCAACAAAAAGACATATATTTGTGCTAAATATCAATCTTTCGATCAGATATTATCCGAATTTCTTGAACAATCATCTCATCCAGCTATTGCTTCTGCATGCCTTGGGGTTGCGGGACCGATTGTAAATGGCGATTGCTATTTAACCAATCTAGGCTGGACGATTAAACAGCAAGAGTTAGGCAGAATTTTACAAACCCCCCATTGTTGTTTGATTAATGACCTGGAAGCAGCTGCCTGGGGTGTATTGGGCTTGCCCAGTAAGGAGTTTTTTGAATTAAATCCGGATTCAGAGCAAACACAAGGGCATATTGCCGTTCTTGCTGCAGGAACTGGATTGGGTGAAGCAATTATGTGTTGGGATGAAGGTAGGTATCATCCTATTGCTACTGAAGGAGGTCATGCGGATTTTGCGCCAACAAATGGCCATGAGATTGATTTGTTGAACTATCTGTGGAAAAAATATCCTGATCATGTCAGCTACGAGCGTTTGGTCTCTGGTGAAGGGTTGCATAATATTTACCAATTTTTAAAGCAAGCAGGCGTCGAGCCATCTACTGAGGTTGAGCAAGCATTGAAAGCGACAAATGATGCTCCTTCTGTGATTGGTGAAGCCGGTGTTTCAGCACGCGATCAATTATGTCGGCAGGCTTTGGAGATGTTTTGCCGAATCTATGGCAATGAAGCGGGCAATTTGGCTCTAAAATGCCTTCCCTATGGCGGCGTGTATTTAGCAGGCGGGATTGCCCCTAAAATCCTTCCTTTGTTGAAAAAAGGATGTTTCATGAAGGGTTTTTTAGCAAAAGGTCGTTATCATCAAATCTTGCAGAAAATATCCGTGAGAGTTTGCTTGAATCCTGAGGTTGGTTTGTTAGGCGCGTTTCAAAAAGCATTGGCTTTGAGTAGTTAAATTTATGTCATGAAAATCGGTATCGTCAAAGAGATCAAAGAAAAGGAAAATCGTGTTTCTGTAACGCCAGACGGCGTTAAGCGTTTGTGTCAGGAAGGTCATGTGGTTTTGGTTGAAGCCAAGGCGGGTGACGGGTCAGGTTTTTCAGATGAGCAATATCAGCAGGCAGGAGCAGATATTGTTGATACTGGGAAAGCCTGGCAAGTTGAGCTTGTGGTAAAAGTCAAAGAACCTCTGCCGTCAGAATATCAATATCTGAATCAGCAAATGGTGTTTACTTTTTTTCATTTGGCGGGTGTTGATCCTGAACTAACCCAGGTTTTATTGAAAAATAAAGTGACTGCGATCGCTTATGAAACCTTGGAAGATGAGCAGGGCCGATTGCCAATTTTAGCACCAATGAGTGCGGTAGCTGGAAATATGGCGACTTTAATGGGCAGCTATTATTTAGCCAGTTTTAATCAGGGTAAGGGAATGCAACTAGGTACTGTAATGGGAAAAAAATATGGCAAAGTTTTGGTTGTTGGTGATGGTGTTGTTGGTCGTCACGCGGCCCATGTGGCGCTGAGTATGGGAGCAGAGGTCTATATTGCTGGTTTGAGTGAGGAGAAAGCTAAGAAAATCATCGAAAGTGAATTGCCTGGGAGCTATTTTGTGTTGTCGACACCAGACAATATTGCTTGCCATACTAGCGATGCAGATTTAGTGGTTGGCGCAGTTCTTTCTAGGGGCGCCAAAGCGCCTTATGTTGTCACCGAGACAATGATTAAAAATATGGTTTCTGGCTCTGTGGTGGTTGATGTCAGTATTGACCAGGGTGGCTGCATCGAGACGTCGCGGCCAACTACTCATGCTCAGCCGACATTTATCAAGTACGGGGTGATTCATTATTGTGTCACTAATATGCCTGGCGCCTACCCCAGAACATCAACGATCGCTTTAACGGAGGCAGCGATGCCTTATTTAATGAATTTAGCCCGAGATGGGTTAGATTTTTTCAAATTAAATAGGAATTTAGCAAAAGCGATTAATGTCCATGCCGGGTACATTACTTATTTTAAAGTAGCGGAAGCTTTGGGATTAAATCGTCAGTACAAGGCCTTGGAAGATTTACTTTAAGAACCAGTTGAAGATTTTGAATTGATTCAACACTTGGTATGATTTTCCAGTTTTCTTTATAGGGCATTCCCTTTGA
>CAZGYJ010000005.1:0-43509 GCA_964530345.1 uncultured Methylomonas sp. | reverse complement strand
CGTGTAGGCTTGATTGTGTCATCCATGACACATACACTTCTTCCATAAGTTACTGATATTGAAATTATAAATACGCTGAATAGTTACGAAAAACCTTAAACCTCATCATTCCAGATTTTTTCCAATCTTTTAGCCGAAACCGGATAAGCGGTTTTCAATTGTTGAGCGAACAATGACACCCTGAATTCTTCAAGCATCCAGCGAAAACGGCTGTGTTCTGGTTGAATTTGCTCTTGTTTGGCCAGTTTTTTTTGCTTGTCCCAGAACCAGCTTTGAAAACGTCTGACCTCCTGCATTTTTTGCTGGTCTTTTTGGGGTTCCTGAAACATTTTTTCAATTCGATATTCAATGGCTTTTAAATAACGCGGATAAGCTGTTAAATTTTCATAATTGACGGTTTTGAGAAATCCCTGATAAACCAGACAATCAAGTTGCTGAATGATATCCTGCGTTGCCGCTTCCTGCTGCGGCAATTTCTGTAATTGTTTTTTTAATTCAATATATTGCTGCATTAAATCTTTGATGCGGGTTCCTGCCTCATTAGCAAATGCAATCAATTGAGATTTTTTTTCTGCCAGGCATTGTTCAAAATCCTGCTGTTTGCGTATCGAAGCCTGGCTGACAAATACTTCTGAAAAAACCAGAAACAAGATATCATCCCGAAAATTGGCAGGATGATTTGACATTGGCACTATCGGATGTTTTCCCAGGCGTTGATAAACCAATTCAGCTTCCGGCGCATACGGGAGGTTTTTCAGAATATACTTACTGTCCTTGCGTAACTGCAACAAAAACAGACGCACCAACCCCACCCGATGTAATTGTTCCGCCTTTTTTTGGGTTTCTATAATTCTGACACCAACTGAATCAGCTTCATCTATTATGGCCGGATAACCGACAAAAGCCTGGCCGTTCTGCGTGAATTGCCAGGTTTCCGGCAGATCGCCAAAAATCCAGTCTACACAATCTGTGTAATTTAATTCATCTACCGCCAATTGATCGAAACTCTGCTCTGCCTTGACTGTGTACTGTTGCTGTAATGCTTTGAGATTTCGGCCAAAATCCAGCAATTTATCATTTTCGTCAATCACCCGAAAGTTCATCCGCAAATGATCTGGTAATTCATCCGGATTCCAGGCGGTGTTTGGAATAGCTTCGCCCGTCAATTTGCGCAACCTTGTTCCTAACCATTCATAAAGTGAACCTTTGGCATCCGGTTCTATTTCCAGACATCTTTCAACGGTTTGTGGAACCGGCACAAAGTGTTTTCTGATATTTTTTGGCAATGACTTAACCAAGGCCACCAGTTTTTCCTTGAGCAACCCTGGCACCAGCCATTCAAAGGGAACCTCAGTCAATTGATTTAACTGGTGAACCGGAACAATGGCAGTTACCCCGTCTTCCTCATGCCCAGGTTCAAAGCGATATTGCAAAGCTATTTTCAATTCCCCAATTTTGATCTGGTCTGGAAAATCCCATTCATTGACTTGATGATCCTGCTCTCGGGTTAAATCTTCCCGGGTTAAAAAAAGAACTTTCGGATTTTGTTTTTCTGCCTGCTTACGCCATTTATCCAAGGTAATGCCATTGACAACTTGTTCAGGAAGTTTTCGATCATAAAAGCGATATAACCACTCTTCATCTTCAACCAAATCAACCCTGCGGCCTTTATGCTGAATATAACCCACCTCTTCCAGTAATTTTTGATTGGCTTTAAAAAATGGCGCATTCGTGTGATATTCGTGATTCACCAACGCTGAACGTATAAAAATTTCCCGCGCTGCAACTGGGTCAATCCGTTCAAAAGGCACCTTGCGTTTTGCCTGCAACGTCAATCCATACAAGGTGGTTCGCTCATAAACCGCACTACGGCCAGCTTTCTTTTCCCAATGAGGATCAAAATAACTGTGCTTTAACAGATGCTTTCCAGCCTGCTCAATCCATTCCGGTTCAATTTTTGCCACGCACCTTGCATAAACCTTACTGGTTTCAACCTGTTCTGCCGCCATAATCCATTTGGGCCGCACTTTATGCAAACCCGATCCAGGAAAAATAAAAAATTTGAGATTTCTGGCGCCAAGATATTCATATTGTTCATGTTTAAAACCGATATTGGATAACAGGCCGGTTAACAGCGCCCGATGAATTTCCTCATAACTGGCATCAATCTGATTGGCTTTAAGCTTTAACTCGCCTTTAATAACCTGCATGATCTGGGTATGAATATCATGCCATTCCCGCATGCGCAGATAGGAAAGAAAATTGTCGCGGCAATATTTGCGTAATTTATTGTTCGACAAATGTTTTTTCTTTTCTTCAAAAATATTCCAGATGTTGAGAAAAGTTAAAAAATCCGAATTTTCCACCCGAAAAGCAGCGTGCTTGGCATCTGCTTGCTGCATTTTATCCGCCGGTTTTTCTCTGGGATCCTGAACACTCAAACCGGAAACAATGATCGCCACTTCAGTCAAACAGTGTTGTTTATTTGCCTCCAATAACATCCGTGCCAGTTTCGGATCAATCGGCAATTTTGCCAGCCGCCTTCCGGTTTCAGTCAATTTCCCTGTTTTATCCAGGGCATTAACTTCCTGCAACGATGTTTTACCATCCCGGATCATTTTACTTTCCGGCGGTTCGACAAATGGGAATTTTTCAATATCACCCAGCTTCAAACTAGCCATTTGTAAAATCACCGATGACAGGTTGGTGCGTAAAATTTCCGGTGTTGTAAATTCAGGTCTGGCTAAATAATCTTCTTCAGAATATAAGCGAATACAGATTCCCTCAGCGACACGTCCGCACCGTCCCGCACGCTGATTGGCGCTGGCCTGAGAGATTTTTTCTATCGGTAAACGCTGAATCTTGCTGCGATGACTGTAACGACTGATCCGGGCATGGCCGGTATCAATGACCGAGCGAATTCCCGGCACGGTTAATGAGGTTTCGGCAACATTGGTTGCCAACACAATCCGTCTTTGTCCTTTGGGTTTGAATACACGCTCCTGTTCACTCACGCTTAATTTGGCGTAAAGCGGTAAAATTTCGCAATGTTTCAGATTGTGTTTGCGTAGGGTTTCGGCAGTCTCCCTGATTTCATGTTCGCCACTGAGAAAAATCAGAATATCACCTGGTATATCCCGCTGTAATTCATCCACCGCATTAGCAATCGATTGTTGCAAATCCGGCGTGGTTTCATCGTCTTCTTCGATTTGCTCAACTGGACGATAACGAATTTCTACCGGATAAGTTCTGCCCGACACTTCAATAATCGGGGCATCATTAAAATGCTTGGAAAACCGTTCAGGATCAATGGTTGCCGAAGTGATAATCAGCTTTAAATCCGGCCTCCGTGGTAATAACCATTTCAGATAGCCGAGTAAAAAATCAATATTCAGGCTGCGCTCGTGAGCTTCATCAATGATAATGGTATCGTATTGATTCAGATAGGGATCATTTTGCGACTCGGCTAATAATATACCATCGGTCATCAATTTGATAAGCGATTGATCCCGGGTTTTATCATGAAAACGGACTTTATACCCAACCGTTTTTCCAACTGTCTCCGCTAATTCTTCGGCTATTCGGTCGGCAACAGTACGGGCGGCAATTCGGCGGGGTTGAGTGTGGCCAATAAATCCTGCACAGCCTCTTCCAATCGCTAAACAAATTTTAGGCAACTGTGTGGTTTTACCGGAGCCGGTTTCGCCACAAACGATCACCACCTGATTTTGTTTGATCAGCTTGGCAATTTCATCTTTCTTAGCAGTAACCGGCAAATCAGGATATTCAAGAACCGGGATACTGGCAGCTCGCTTTTTTCGGGCATTAATTGAGTTTTGAATTCGTCTGGAAATGTCAGAGAGCGGAACTGACAATTGCTTGCCTCTATTATGCTCACTACGCAGCCTGTCTAATTGTCGCTTGATCTGAAATCTGTCCTTATTCAGACATTTCGGTAGCTGGCGAATTAATTGCTGAATTTGTTCGGGGATACTGCTCATCAATGGGAAAACAAAATATTTTATTATACGTGATCCAGTTCAAGGCAGAATTTTCAGATTCTGCTATTTTTAGCTTTATCACAATATCATTATAGTCTGGCTATGCTTGCTGCCATTTCAAGTCCGTTACCAACCGTTTTTCCCGCCTTGCAAGGAGAACAGGCTGTACCTGTAGAACAAGACAAAAATTCTACTGAAAAGCTGCCAGAATTATCTGAACAATCACTACAGCAAGAATTATCTCAAGAAGACCAACAGAAACTGGAATATCTAAAATCCCGAGACCGCGAGGTAAAAACCCATGAGCAAGCTCATCTTAGCGCTGCTGGCGGTTTGGCGATGGGCGGCGCCAGTTTCAGCTATGAAAAAGGACCCGATGGAACAAGTTATGCCATCGGCGGTGAAGTGAATATTGATACATCGGACGTTGCCGGCGATCCTATTGCGACTTTGAAAAAAGCCGAAACAATTCGTAGAGCTGCACTGGCGCCTGCCAATCCATCAGCTCAAGATAAAGCAGTTGCCAGTCAGGCCTCGGCCATGGCTAATAAGGCTAGAGCGGAGATTTTTCAAAATAATCAAAATGAATCTGATGTCGATAATGCCACTGAAAATGAAATAAATCTCTTGGTTTAAATAATTTCGGTTATATCTCAACCGTCTTATTCACATCAAAACTTTCAACCATTTTTCTACCAAAGTAACCTCTGGGATTGGACAAAATTCTGGCGCCTGAAATTCGATAATCCGCCGGCGAATGGATATGTCCATGAAACCAGGCTGCAATGTCATATTCATGAAACAAAGATTTCAAATCATTGCAATAGGCCAGTTTTTTTAATGCCTTGGGTGAATCATTCCAGCTCCAGGCGGTTGGCGCATGATGAGTCACTACGATGGTTTTTCCGGCAAAGGGCTTGGCCAATTCTTCCTCTAGCCAGTTTTTTGAGCGCTGGTGTAGCCAACTGAAGTGATCCGGGTCAAAAGCATCATCCAGAAATGTTATCCGTTTAAAATCATTTAATGACCTATTCAGCTTACCTGCTTTTTTTTCACCCTCAATATAAAGATCTGCCCAAAGCGTACAACCCAGAATGCGCACACCGTAGAGTGTTATATGCTGGTTTTCCAGAAAATGAATATTGCTGTTTTTACATTGGTTAGCAATATCCCTTAATATTTCAGCGTGCTCATTTCCATAGAACTCATGATTGCCAGCAACATAAATAACCGGCTTGTTAAAAGTTTTTAACCAATCAACGCCTTGCCTCGCTACGCCAATATCACCTGCGGCAATAATAATATCAGCATCAGAATTTGGCATTTCAAGCTCGCCAAACTCCAAATGAATGTCAGAAAAGTAATTAATCTTCACCAGTTTTCAGAACATGGTTATTTTATAGAAAACATATCTCATTAAGTTTAGTTGATGATTCTTGACCTGCTGAGACCATTTTCAAAAAATTTATATTGCCTAACATTTACCTGTAAAATATCGAACATATATTTTTAACAGCTTAGGAACGAGCATTTAAAATCCGCAGAATTGTTAATTTGAGTTTATAAATTATGTCCATCAGTCCGAGAAAAAATACCCAACAAGTTTTGATTGGCGACGTCAAAGTGGGGGGCGGCGCACCTATCGTAGTCCAGTCGATGACCAATACCGACACTGCGGATATTGACGCGACTGTAAAACAGATTATGGAGTTGGCAACGGCTGGCTCTGAATTGGTTCGAGTAACTGTCAATAGTGAAGCTGCGGCCAGATCCGTAGCTGAAATTCGCAACAAGCTTGACCAAAAAGGGTTTTCTGTTCCCATTATTGGTGATTTCCACTTTAATGGTCACAAATTACTGGATAAATATCCAGATTGCGCTGCAGCATTAGCGAAATTTCGAATTAACCCCGGTAATGTTGGACGCGGCAAAAGCCGTGATCCACAATTTGCCCAAATGATTGAATTTGCCTGTCGCTATAACAAACCCGTCAGAATTGGTGTTAATGGCGGAAGCCTGGATCAGGCGGTTTTAACCCGCCTGATTGATGAAAACCGGCAAAAAGCGACACCGGATGATTTATCCGTAGTAATGCGCGAAGCCATCATTGTTTCTGCATTGGAAAGCGCAGCCACGGCACATGAACTAGGCCTGCCCAGAGACAAAATAATTTTATCTTGTAAAATCAGCAATGTACAAGATTTAATCAACATTTACCAGGATTTATCCAACCGCAGTGATTATGCCCTGCATTTAGGATTAACTGAAGCTGGCATGGGTTCAAAAGGCATTGTATCTTCCGCCGCGGCTCTTTCGGTGCTTATGCAGCAAGGCATTGGCGACACTATTCGAATTTCTTTAACACCAGAGCCGGGAGGCGCAAGAACCAAAGAAGTCGTCGTCGCCCAGGAAATTTTACAAACCATGGGCTTTCGTTCTTTTGTGCCAATGGTAATCGCTTGCCCAGGCTGCGGTCGCACCACTAGCGATTATTTCCAGAAACTGGCGATGGATATTCAAGGCTTCCTGCGCGACCAAATGCCAATTTGGCGTGAGAAATATCAAGGCGTCGAAGAAATGGAAGTCGCGGTAATGGGATGTGTTGTTAATGGCCCGGGTGAAAGCAAAAATGCCAATATTGGTATCAGCCTACCTGGCACGGGTGAATCGCCAGTCGCCCCCGTCTATGAAGACGGCCAAAAAACAGTAACCTTAAAAGGCGACAATATTGCCGGTGAATTTCAGCAAATTGTTGAGAAGTATATTGAATCGCATTATGGGTAAATCTGTCTTTTGCGTTTGAGGATATCTCGTTTAGAAAGTACCTCCCTTTTTTTAAGGACTAAGTGTAAAAACGCAGCAATAACGGACTTTTTTAGAAGATAAGGTATAGCCTATCCCTGAGAATCTTCAGGGATAGCTTAATCATTGTTATTTCGTCATGGCAACATTTCTAACGGTAATGCATAAACAGCGTCACCATCAATTGCCTCACCATCAAGGCTGACCCATAAATCGACATTATCATGGATCTTTTGGTAATAATTGATTTTATCTTGCAGACGTTTTAAAAACTCTTCTTGTCGCTTTGCAGACCAACTTTGCCAGTCTTCTAGCGAGACATTCATAATTTCACCCGTATAAGGTAAATCCTCAATGTACTCTCTCATAAATCCCATTTCTGCCAAGTTTCGTGGCTGTCCCGAAGTTGTGCTTGTGGTTGTCCCTAATTGTTTGGGATCGCGAACTAATGTCGCCGCAAGACTTTTCAGCTCATCCAGAAACTGTTTTGGGGACACCCGTCCTTGTCTTGCGGTTTCCAATACTTGATTTAACACCTCATGCAAATCAGATAATTGATCACGAGTTAATAAGGCTCTTACTTCCAAAGCTGGTTTCTCAGGATGTTTAAAATCTTTATCCAAAACCCAGGCACTAAAGACATCGGGAACTTGCTCCTGCTCTGTTTTTTGAAGATATTGTAATTCCAGGGCATGGCCGAGTTTTGCAACTTTTTGTTGCAACTCTATCAACTGTGGATTTTGGCGCTCTGGTTTGAATGGGACAGATTTACCGCCATTTATTTTCGCAACCTGATTGGTAATCTGCTTCGCCAGTTGCTCAATCACATGAGCAAACTCTTCCAGACTCGTTGTAGGAACCGCATAGTAAAAACTGCCAATTCCTGGATAATATGAAATAGTACGATACTGTTTTTCTGCCAGCTCATGATCTGCCTGGGGATCAGGTGTTAAAATATGCATCACAAAGATGGCGGCATTATTTTCTTTGGCTAGTTGTTTTACACGCTGTGCAGTCAGGCTGGTCGTAGCTAGTGGATCGCCCGCTTCCCTGGCGCCAGCATCGGTAATTAAAATAACGTATCGTGCTGTAAATGGCGACCAGTCAAGATTGTTAAAGGCGCTTGAAATACCTGCATAGCTATCTTCTATAAATCCTCTACTGGAAATTTCAGCTGCCTTTAAACCATTGACAGCTGCCAAGAAGGTTTGGGCATTTTCGCCTTGCTTTAAACTCACATATTGTCTAGTTAAATACTCAATTCCAGGAACGGCCTTGGTATTGTCCCTAAAAGCAATCAGACCAAAATTAACATGGCCAATCAGGCCAGCTTCTTCTAATGAGTCATAAACTTTTGCCACAGCCTGACGGGTTGAGTCAATAAAAGGTTGCATTGACAAGGTTGAATCAATGACGAAGGTAATACCCGCCTTGTAAGGTTTCCCGAGGATATCTGTTGAACCATGGCTTGCATTAGAATTATGTGGTTGATTATCTCCCACTTTTTTTAACGGCCTTTCCTTTTGAGCCACACTGGAAACCTTCAATAACCGCGCCACTTCATTATTCAGATAAATTTGTTCATGATCCTGAATCGGCAACAGATAAAAATTCTTGTTAAAATCTATATGTTTGTCTGGTTGCATTGCAACGACTGGTGAATCTTTGCTAACTTTTCCTTGTGTTGCCTCTTTATAGAGTTTTTTATAGGTTTCAAGATCATAATTTTCTGCAAGTTTAATTAAAGATGACTTGTCTTTAAACAACATCACCCTGTCCTGATTTTTAGGATCTTTAAAACTTAAGGTTAATCCCTGATTCCAGTCCTGAACATTATCAGTTCTTATCCAGCCAGCCAAATTACCTTTGCGTCCAAGCCCAACCTGAACCCACTCACGACCAGAATTATCTTTCAGTCTTAGATAGACATAATAAACAGAAAATGCTGGTAAAGGGATTGCATCAAATGATGAAACCTTGGGTTGTTGGTAGAGTATTGCTCCAGGCTGTGTCAGAACTTTTTGAAATAAACTTTTTTTGCCCGGCATTAACAAAGGTTTTAACGAACCTGATGGCTGATCAGGAATATTTGTCTCAGCAAAGGAAGCAGCCGCTTGATCCGATTGTTCAATGTCTTCAGGTTTAGCTGTTTTATCAGTTTTCACCATCACATCTTTATTACCGGCTTTTTCCAGAATATTATCTGCCGGACTGTATAAAAACATAATAAATAGCAGCAGTATAATGGCAGCAAATCCCCAAGCGTAACCGGTTTTTGTTACATACTCAGATTTTGTTTCTTGCTCAGAAGTTTTTTCCTCTTTGCCGAATTGCTTGTCATGAATTAACCTGTGGTGAAATTTTTCAATAGTTGTCACAGAATCTGATTCAACTGTCTCTACGGTATTGGTTTTTTTCATTGAAATTCTCCCTAAAACGGGGACATCCTTAATCACTTCCTTAATAACCCCTTGGGTAACCACTGATTTTTTTTCTTTCGCTACTTTTTTTAATGCTAAAGAGCAAAGAATATTTATTAGAGCGGGAATCCCCTTGGAATGGTCAACAATTTTTTCTATAGCATCAGATTTAAATAAATTTTCAATGGTTTGGCCGATGGTTCGAAGTCGCTTATCAATATATGCCTTAACTTCTTGCCCGGATAACTTTTGCAATTGATATGAACTGACATTCAACTCAGCTTCAGCAGGTAATTGTATTTTCTGAACACGCGACTTTAGATTTGACTCGCCAGTCAAAATAATCTGTAATGAACCTCGATCCGACAGCGGCGCAACTGAAAGCATCAGCAGTTTTTTTAATATTTCATCAGATAATTGATCAGCATCATCAATTACCAAGGCCACCCGTTTATTAATATTTCCAGGTTGATTCAAATAATGATCCAATGCCAGTATATTTTCAAAGAAATCCATATCCTCGGTATCAATCCCTAGAAAATGGCAAAGTTGATTGACAATTTCTGAAAAACTTTTATGCAAAATATCATTATTATTAAGTGCATAAAACTGCACTTTTTTTTCCAGGTCATGCAGCAGCGATTTTAGCAATAAGCTTTTACCCATACCGGGTTCACCGCTGATCAAAACAGCCCCTTCACCACAGCTAATATCTGAAAAAACTTGTTGGTAAACTGATTTCAGACTTGAAGAAATATAAAAATAATCAAGCTCTGGTTCCGGACCAAAAGGGTCTTGAATATGATCTGAGTGTGGTGAAGACATTCTGGAAAATTACCTTATTAACCGATACTAAAAAAATTGAAAATCAATAATCAAAAAACAAACAAAAAGTTTATAATAGGTAGGTTTAAGTAGAGTTATATTCAACCAAATTGATTGCAACCTATTTCATCACCTTCCAATGTTCCGGTTATTATAACCGACTCAATTCGTTAATTTTTCAAAACCTGACTTCATTCTTCTGTTAACAATTGCATTTATTCTTTCTATTCAACAAATAACCAAATAAGCCTGCTTCTTTTGCTCGTATGAAAACTCATTCCAACAAGACAAAACTGCTACTTTACAGACTCTTCAAGGTCAGCCGATGCAGGGGAACAGAAAATGCAAAATTTAATATGGTCATCCATAATCTGCGCATTCACCAAGGCGACAAAATAGCATTTATTGGCGAAAGTGGCTGTGGCAAATCAACGCTTCTTGATATGTTGGCATTCATTGCTAAACCCAGTTACTCTGAGGCTTTTAGTTTTTATTTACAACACCAACGACCGATTAATATCTACTGCGAATGGCAAAAAAAACATCTTGACCCCTTAAGCCAACTCAGAAAACGCTATATTGGATATGTCATGCAAACTGGGGGACTGCTACCCTATCTTACGGTCAAGGAAAACATTTTATTGTCACGGGAAATTCTGGATTTGCCGCTCGAAGACGAAATTGTTTTTCAATTAATTAATGATTTGAAACTGGAAAGACATTTAAATAAATCGCCCGCAGTTCTTTCGATTGGCGAACGTCAGCGTGTTGCTATTGCCCGTGCTCTCTCCCATAAACCTAAAATTGTCATTGCAGACGAACCAACTGCTTCGTTAGACCCCTACTCAGCAAAAATTGTCATGGAGCTTTTTATCAAACTGGCCGAACAATTCAATATCACATTAATCATTGCCAGCCATGATTGGCAACCTCTAAAAAATTTTGGCCTGCACAGGTATTATCTTCATACTAGCTATGCTGAAGACTTGACCGAAACCAGCATCATTTAAACTTCCTTTATGTTTAAAATTTTCAAACTTGCTACACGAGACTATTTTTATGAGTGGCAAATTTCCATTTGTCACGTTTTAGCGCTGGCATCAATACTTGCTCCCTTGATGATCTTATTTGGCTTAAAATTTGGCATCATTGGCAACATGGTAAGCCAACTTGTTGAAGAACCACTCAACCGGGAATTACGACCGGTTAGTAGTAAACATATTGAGCCTGATTGGTTTAAAGAAATTAAAAGTCGTTCTGATGTATCTTTTGTCATACCTTTAAAGAGGAACCTGGCGGCCAATATTCAGTTGAAGAGCAAAACTGCTAACAAAATATTAAATGTCGAGCTGATCCCAACCGCGGAAAATGATCCTTTACTTCCTGAAATAAATCGTGCGCCCAAACAAATTGACGAAATCATTTTATCAAAAAGCGCAGCTAATAAATTATCAGTAAAAGCAGGTGATCGTATAGATGGCAGCATATCAAGAAAGTACCATAATAAAACCCAAAGAGTTCATATCCCACTACGGGTACTCGCTGTCGCTGAAAGCCAATCATTTAACCGAGATGGTGCTTTCTGCTCTCTAACCTTAGTTGAAGCTTTAGAAAATTTTCGTGATGGTCATGCCGTACCAGAACTTGACTGGCCAGGAAAACCTAATGTGACAATGAATTATTACACTGGATTCCGATTATTTGCCCAGACAATCAATGATGTTGAACCACTAAAACAATGGTTAAACAATCAGGGAATTGACGTTAGAACCCGTGCCCATGAAATTGCAATGGTAAATAATCTAGATAAAAATTTGACGACAGTGTACTGGGTAGTGGCTTTTACCAGCATAATTGGCTATGTTCTCTCCCTTGGCGCCAGCCTTTGGGCCAATGTTGATCGCAAGTACAAAGAACTCTGTATTTTACGTTTGACTGGCTTTCGAACCAGCGAAATTATTTTCTTCCCAATTATTCAGGCATTGTTAACTGCTTGCCTAGGCTGGATATTAGCCGTTTTTATTTTTCAATTTGTTGGATTTGCAATGGGCCACTTTATTTCTGAATTAACGAAGGCTACTGACATTTGCCGCTTGTTACCAATCCACTATTTTCTGGCATTTGCCATCACCAGCTTAGCGGCATTTTGCTCCGCATTATTGGCTGGTTTCAGGACCATTAAAGGTGAACCAACTGATGGACTTCGTGAGCTCTAAAATAACTGGCATCATTTAATGCTTTCACCAGTAAATATCAAAGTTTCTTCGTTGCACCTGGTAAATTTTTGAGGTTCTGAGGTTGTAGAGATACGAGACTGAGATAGCAGCCAGATTTAATACTACTTTTCACCGCAAACATGATATGAACGCACAATCAGCTTTTTTATCGCATGCCCGCAAGATGTATCGTGCCATTCATCCATCTCTGCCAACAATCGAATGTCCTTGTGTGCTTTCGATTAAAACCATTGTCAGTTGCCGGGCTATATTGGGCATAAGCAGTTTTTTATACTGTGCGATTAGACGGGTCATCTGTTGGCGGAAATAAAGAGTTCTTTTCAGACTCATTTCGTTTTGGACAAAGCTTAATACAAAGCATACCTTTAATTATCAATTTCTTTTTTTGCCTCAAAAGATCGCCCCCCTTATTCTTTTCCAACCCATGAAATAACACCTTTAAACTCTACTTAGGCGTTACTTTATAAGGATTCCCCCCCAGTGCATTGGAAATATCAGTAATCGCTCTTTGGGCACGGATGCTGTTACCTGCCGCGTCCAAGGGAGGAGATATTGCAGCTATACCGAATTTACCAGGAGATACCGCCAATATACCTCCACCAACACCACTTTTGGCTGGCAGACCAGTCCGATACAACCACTGACCGGAATCATCATACAGACCTGCAGTAGCCATGACAGCAAGAATTTCATCAATATTGTCAGGACTAACCACTTTCTTGCCAGTAACTGGATTTGTGCCGCCATTTGCCAGTGTCGCCGCCATGTTTGCCAGATCCATTGTATTCACTGCAACAGAGCATTGTCGCGTGTAGATATCAGTTGCTTCGATGGGATCGCCGTTGAGTCGCCCATAAGCATGCATTAGCATGGCTAATGCTCGATTACGCTGATTAGTATCGGCTTCGGACTTATAAACCTCTTTATCGATAGATAGTTTGCGGCCAGCAAAATCACTATAAGTATCAATAATAGTTTTCCAAACATCATCACCATTATCACCTTTGATCATACTAGTTGCTGCAATAGCGCCGGGATTAACCAAAGGATTCATCTGCTTGCCCTTATATTGCTCAATAGCTACGATTGAATTGAATGGCTGCCCAGTTGCATCCACCCCCATGTTGTCAGAGATAGCCTTTGTACCGGATTCTTCGATAACACGAGCCATTGTGAAGACCTTAGAGATGGACTGAATAGAAACTTCTGAATTGGTATCACCAACCGAATAAACCTTACCGCTAGTGGTAACAAGTGCGATACCAAAAATATTCGAATCAACCTTAGCCAGTACTGGAATGTAATCTGCGTTGGCTCCTTCCTTGAGATTTTTGTACTTGTCATAGGCTATCTGTAATGCCTCCTTAATCTTAGCTGGATTATTGACAAATTGATCTGAAAGCCATCCTTCCTTACGAGCTATTCCGATTTTTTCAGGAGGGACGATTAACTGAACAGCATCATGAAGTTTCAAACTTTCAGGACTTGAAGTAGTTATCATACATCCTGAAACTAGAAAGGATAGCAAAAAAATTACAAATATATTCATACACGATTCCCTAAACAATTAACTACAAAATATATTTATTTATATTGAGATTTTTCGAACCAAGTTAATATGCTGGGGTCGAGTAAGCAAGTGGAACCTCCCCTCCACAAGCTTCTCACAGAACCGTGCTTGAACCTCTCGACTTATACCGCTCTTATCATTCAGTCAGGCACGCAGCAAACTCCAGTGAATAAAATAATTAGGCGACTGACGCTTAATGCGCTTTAGCCAATTTTCTGCTCTTTTGAAATTACGTCCATGCTTTTTATATTTCCTAATCACCCACCGATAAATCAGTTTGTCTAGATGACACATCACAGGTGTCTAGTCAGTGTTTTATGATCACCTTTACTTTGCCCCATCAGTTACGACAACGAGGCCTACACATAGGAGTAAGCTTCTAGAGTTTATGGTAAATATCTGCACCTTCTTCAAGAAATTCCTTGGATTTTTCTTCCATTCCAGCTTTTAATGCTTCCTGCTCATCTATGCCTTTTTTAGCCGCATAATCTCGAACATCCTGGCTGATTTTCATGGAGCAGAAATGCGGTCCACACATTGAGCAAAAATGAGCGACTTTGGCTGAATCCTTAGGTAATGTTTCATCATGAAAAGATCGGGCTTTTTCTGGATCAAGTCCAAGGTTAAACTGATCCTCCCAGCGAAATTCAAAACGCGCCTTGGACATGGCATTATCCCTTGCCTGAGCGCCAGGATGACCTTTCGCCAAATCAGCAGCATGAGCGGCAATTTTATAAGTAACGATACCTTCACGCACATCTTGTTTATTTGGCAGCCCCAAATGCTCCTTCTGTGTCACATAACAAAGCATTGCACAGCCATACCAGCCAATATTGGCAGCACCAATCGCTGAAGTGATATGGTCATATCCAGGTGCAATATCGGTTGTTAATGGACCTAAAGTATAAAATGGCGCCTCGTAACAATCTTCCAATTGTTTTTCCATGTTAATTTTGACCATGTGCAATGGCACATGCCCAGGACCTTCAATCATGGTTTGAACATCGTGTTGCCAGGCTATTTTGGTCAATTCGCCCAAGGTTTCAAGTTCTGCAAACTGAGCTTCGTCATTTGCATCTGCAATCGAACCGGGTCTTAGGCCGTCACCCAGTGAAAATGAAACATCGTAAGCTTTCATGATTTCACAAATTTCCTCAAAATTCGTGTAAAGGAAACTTTCTGTATGATGGGCAAGACACCATTTAGCCATAATAGAACCACCACGAGAGACTATTCCGGTCAGTCGTTTAGCGGTTAAAGGAACATGATGCAAACGTACCCCAGCATGAATAGTAAAATAATCCACGCCTTGTTCAGCCTGCTCAATCAAGGTATCCCGATAAATTTCCCAGGTTAGTTCTTCGGCCTTGCCATCCACTTTTTCTAACGCTTGGTAAATAGGAACCGTTCCAATCGGAACAGGGGAATTTCTCAACATCCATTCCCGTGTTTCATGAATATTTTTTCCGGTGGAAAGATCCATAATGGTATCGCCGCCCCAACGAATTCCCCAAAGCATTTTTTCTACTTCTTCTTCGATAGAAGAAGTGACAGCAGAGTTACCCAGATTACCATTCACTTTGACCAGAAAATTACGACCAATAATCATTGGTTCAAGCTCGGGATGGTTAATATTGGCTGGAATAATTGCCCGACCTCTTGCAACTTCGTCCCTGACAAATTCCGGAGTAATCCTCTCTTGAATTGATGCGCCAAATGACTGTCCTGGATGCTGATTTTTATATAAATCACGCATCTCATCCAGATTTTGATTTTCACGAATGGCAATAAATTCCATTTCCGGGGTAATAATTCCCTGCCGGGCATAATGCATCTGCGTAACATTTTTCCCTGGCTTTGCCCTTCTGGGTATACGAATGTGTTCAAATCGCAGATGTGCCGTCGATTTATCGGTCAAACGTTCCTGTCCATATTCAGAACTGGGTCCAGATAATAACTCTGTATCTTGGCGCTCTTCAACCCATGTGCTCCGTATTGCAGCAAGCCCTTTTTGCAAATCAACTTTAACGTCAGGGTCTGTATAAACACCAGAAGTATCATAGACATAAACCGGGCCGTTTTTTTCTGCGCCAAACGATGCAGGTGTATCAGATAAACTGATTTTCCTCATGGGCACACGAATATCAGGTCGACTACCTTGAATATAAACTTTTTCAGATGCAGGATAAGAATCTATTTCGACACTTGCCTCTGAATTTGATGAGATTTCTTTGCGGATAGCGCTCATGCTTATCTCCTAAAATACAATAACATAGCGCAGAAAAAGCGGGCTTTCCTACGCCGGAATTAACCGGAATCAGGTTCAAAGGGTTTGTCTCAGCTTTTTGGAAAGAAAAATCTTATATAATTTTTCTTTCCAAAGCACCCCTAGCCTTTTGGGATTAGTTAAAATAAAGGATAACCGACAGTAATGCAAGTCTCAAATCATTTTTATGCATATAGCTTTTGTATTTGAGAGCTCCTTGTAAGAGTGCATCAGTTTTCGTAAAGAACTAGAGGAAAAAAAGTAGAAATTGCAGACAATAAGAAGGATTTAAAACAATGTCATTTACAAAAAATGGCGTATGATAAATGGCGGATTCTTGAACATGAAAAGCATATAATTTATCTCTTTAAACCATTTTTGTAAGGTTTTTTTATCGTGTACAAACAATTTATCCACAATTATTTTTATTCTATAAAATCAAAAACATGGTTTTCTATCATTGAACAATGCTTTTTTTTAATAGCAATGTTAAAATTTGCGACTATTAACTGATCAATTTCAATCCCAACAATTACGGATGTCTTCGAATCCACAAAACGCTGCAACTCAACGGCCTGTGCTGGAACTTAAAAGTAGCTCTTTTACTGTGCCTTTACTTGTTCTGAATAAATATGATCTTCATCTCATATCTGACCAGCTCGCCTTTAAAGTGCAGCAAGCACCGGAATTTTTTAAAAATTCGCCGCTGATAATTGACCTGGACACCTTGGTCAAAACAACGAAAGATATTGATTTAAAGGCCTTGTTTGGCATCGTTAGAAAACATAAGTTTATTCCTGTTGGTATTCGCGGTGGCAAACCAGAACACAATGCCGCTGCAAATGAATTAGGTATTCCAGTTCAGTCAGCTACGCAAACGAATAGACCAACGCCTAAACCACAAAAAATAGAACCCGCTCCTGTTGCAGAACAACAATCGGATAATGTAAAAAACCAAACCAAAATTATTACCCATCCTGTCCGTTCAGGACAAAGAGTGTACTCGCATGGCGATTTGATAGTACTGAGTCAAGTGAGCGCTGGGAGTGAAATTATGGCGGAAGGTAACATCCACATCTACGGCACCTTACGAGGCAGGGCTTTGGCAGGTGTTCAAGGTAACAGTAATAGCCGTATATTCTGTTCCGACCTCCAGGCTGAACTTGTTTCAATTGATGGCATTTATAAAATTAGTGATGACCTGAATGACATTTCATCAGGCAAGCCTGTACAATTATTTCTTAATGAGCAAAATTTAGAAATTGAATACTTATAATTATGAAGGGGGAAAAATCCATTGGCTAGAATTATCGTCGTAACATCCGGAAAAGGCGGCGTCGGAAAAACCACGACGAGCGCAGCAATTGCCATGGGCCTTGCAAAACGAGGCCATAAAACCGCTGTTATTGATTTTGATGTCGGCTTGCGTAATCTCGACTTGATTATGGGTTGCGAGCGACGTGTGGTTTATGACTTTATTAATGTTATTAATGAAGAAGCTTCACTCAATCAGGCATTAATCAAAGATAAACGCTGTAATCAACTCTATGTACTTCCTGCCTCACAGACGCGCGATAAAGATGCTTTAACACTGGAAGGCGTAGGTAAAGTTCTTGATGAACTGAGCAAAACTTTTAAATATATTGTTTGTGATTCCCCGGCAGGAATTGAAAAAGGTGCACACTTGGCAATGTACTACGCGGATGATGCGTTTGTAGTTACCAACCCAGAAGTCGCTTCTGTAAGAGATTCAGACAGAATGCTAGGGATACTTTCAAGTAAATCTCGACGCGCTGAACAAAATAAAGATCCGATCAAGGAATATCTTTTACTTTCCCGGTATTCCCCAAAAAGAGTAAATATGGGGGAAATGTTGAGTGTTGATGATGTGCAAGAAATTTTGTCGTTACACTTGTTAGGAGTCATTCCAGAATCTCAATCCGTATTAAATGCTTCAAATGCGGGAACACCCGTTATTTTGGATGAGCAAAGTGATGCTGGAAGGGCCTACCAAGATATAGTCGCACGTTATTTAGGCGAAGATGTACCTCACCGCTTTATTAATGAAGAAAAAAAAGGCATTTTCAGCAAGTTGTTCGGGAGCAAATAAATGAGTTTATTGGATTACTTTAAAAAATCTAAACCTAAATCTGCCTCGATAGCTAAAGAGAGACTTCAAATTCTTGTTGCACATGAGCGGGCATCACAGCACCAGCCGTCATACTTGCCCAGACTACAACAAGAATTGCTTGAAGTTGTACGCAAATATGTTCATGTTGATCAAGAAGATATTTCAGTTATTTTTGAGCAGGACGATGAACAGGAAACTTTGGAGTTAAATATTGTACTCCCAGACGCCCAGCAGAAAGAATCCCACGCATCTAGAAATTAACAGGAGAATTGTATGAACTTAACCACATCAATTGGCAATTCCGCAGGAAAAGTATGGAAGTATCTGAGCAGCAACGGCGCTTCCAGCGTTAATAAAATAGCTAATGGAACTGGCCTTAGCAAAAATGATATTCACCGCGCAATCGGATGGCTGGCTCGTGAAGAAAAAATTTCAATCGAGCAACAAGGTCGGACTGAAATGCTAACACTTGTCGAGTAAAAACAGTAACAATCACACCGTGTTTCTGTACAAAAAAACACCACCCAATTCAGCACTCCTGAACGCTGAATTGGGCAAAATGGCTATAACAGGAAAGCAGTCGCCAACCCTAAAAAGGCCATAAATCCAACCACATCTGTCACTGTAGTCAACAACACGCCTCCTGCAAGCGCCGGATCAATCCCTAATTTATGTAGAATAAGTGGAATTCCTGCCCCAGCAAGAGCTGCACAAATAAGGTTGATAACCAAAGCAGCCCCCAGTAGGAAACCAATACTGGGACCGAACCATATTCCAGCAATTATCGCAACAATAACAGCCCATGCAACACCATTTATTGCACCGATGGAAAGTTCCTTGATAATCAAATTCAATGCATTGGCTGCCCCTATCTGTCGAAGCGCCAATCCGCGTACTACCAGTGTTAGAGTCTGGCTGCCAGCAATTCCGCCCATACTGGCAACAATCGGCATTAATACAGCCAAAGCAACAATTTGGTCTATCGTATCTTCATATATATCGATAACCCAGGAAGCAAAAAATGCGGTCAGCAAATTGACACCCAGCCATACAGCTCTGCGTTTAGCACTATCAACAACCGGCGCAAACATGTCGTGCTCTTCATCTAGGCCGGCCATACTCATAAATGAATGATCGGCTTGATCACGAATCACGTCAACAACATCGTCAATCGTAATTATTCCCAACAAACGATTGTTTTCTGCCACAACTGGCGCAGAAATTAAATCCCGCTGCTCAAAAAGCATCGCAACATCAACAGCAGGCATATCATAAGGAATTAATACGACATCCCTATCCATCCATTCAGATACCAGTGACTCAGGCGGCTTAGTCAATAGCTCAGTGATCGGAAGCACCCCATGGACAATGTTATCTCTGTCGGTAACAACTAAACTTTCAGTCGCCTTTGGAATTTCACCACGCCTGCGCAAATAACGTAGAACCGTATCTAGGGTGACATCTTTCCTTGTCGTTAGTACCTCCAATTGCATTAACCCACCAGCAGTATTCTCCTGATAAGAAAGTGCTGACTCTAATCTCGCACCTTGCTCTTTTCCTAATTTTTTTAGAATCTTAGCTACCAGAGGCTCCGGCATAACCTGGAGCAGATCGACTAAATCATCTGAATCCAAACTACTTGCTGCTTTTATTAAATCAGCATTACTGGTAATTTCGATAAGACCCTGCGCAACCTCCTCATGCAAGCCGACAAGGATATTTCCCATAATGGCTGGAGGAATAAGAGGCCATACTTTTTTTCGATCCTCAACAGGCAAACTTTCCAAAACCGTTGCTATCTCAGCTGGGTGCAGAGAATGAAGATATAGCCTTACATCATTTAAAGCCCCTTCTTTCAGCAAGGCTGAAACCTTCTGTAAATATTCTTTTCTATGATCAATTTTATGGGCAGCAGGCATATTATTTTCTTTTAGTTAAGATTGATTGAAATCAATGCTGTTAGATGACATTTACCGCAGCAAAAATATCCCATGAAAATCTGCATTAAAAACAGTCATATGGATGGCATCAAGCAAAAAATAAATGAAATTTAGGCATCAATATTTCAGCATATTTTCATTTTCAAAATAGCTGTCTAACTAAGCTCCCTATGATGAAAAATAGTTTTTATGCTGTTCTGCTCTAGTTTTCTAGCTAGTTTCTCCGCTAAAAAAACAGATCGATGCTGCCCTCCAGTACAACCAATAGCAATAGTTAGATAACTGCGATTTTCTTCCTTGAAAAAAGGAATCCAATGCTCCAGAAATTCGCACATGGTTTCAAAATATTCCTGGACAATATCTTCAGACGCTAAAAAATCAATAACAGGCTGATCTTGGCCAGTTAATCCACGTAGTTCTGGCAACCAATACGGATTTGGTAAAATTCTCACATCGAAGACATAATCAGCATTCAAAGGCATGCCGTGTTTATATCCAAATGACTGAATTTGAATTAATAATTGTTGTGCATCTTCTGCTTCAATATGGCTTTTAATTAGTTGACGCAACTGATGGAATTGAGTTCGACTGGTATCAATAACCAAATCAGCATATTTTAAAATATTTTTGAGAACGTCCTTTTCGGCCTGTATTGCTTCCGGTAGCGTCAGATTATATTCGGTCAAGGGATGACGACGTCTGGTTTCGCTATATCTTTTTAGAAGCGTTTCATCATCAGCCTGCATATAAAAAACCTTGCAGTCAATTCCTTGCCTGCGAATAAACTCCATATTTTCACCAAAAGCAGCCAGATATTCATTCTGATTTCTGGCATCAATACCAATAGCTGTTTTATTGTATAATTTTTCATCTTGCAACATAATTTTGCTGACAAATCCAGGCAGCAAAGTAATCGGCAAGTTATCAATACAATAGTAGCCACAATCCTCAAAGGTATGCAAAGCTATACTTTTACCTGATCCGGAAAGTCCACTGACGATAATGAGTTTCATAATTTTTGCCCCAAAAAAAAGGGCATCTGTGATGCCCTTTTTCGGCCTCTATTATCTGTGTTTCGTTATTTTTTCTTTATGCTTTATTATCTGTCGATCTAATTTATCAACCAAATTATCGATTGCTGCATACATATCTTCTTGATGATCTTCTGCAAATAAAGTTGCTCCGCTAATATGAACAGTGGCTTCAGCTTTTTTATTCAGCTTTTCAACTCCCAAAATAACATGAACATCGGTTACATGGTCAAAATGACGCTCCAATTTTTGAAATTTCGTTTCAACATAGGCTCGTAATGAGTCAGTCACTTCCAAATGGTGGCCCGTGATACTTATCTGCATAAAAATTAACTCCTCTGTAAAAAACTTGTGACCTTTTTTCTAATTTCGCTTTTATAGTACACAATTATTGCAATTTCGGATAATGCAACATTGAGTCCTTAGCTATCATTTGGCCATTTATAAAAAGCACATGTTCGTTAAAGAACATCATAAAAACAACGATATATTATTACTTTTTCGGCAATTTTACTCAACAAACTGCCAAAAAATTTTCGGTGAAATTATCTTTTCACCCAGATTTTTTTCATTTTAAATAATCGACTTCCTCTGACTTGAAGAAGGAATCGACAAAGCCTCACGATATTTGGCCACGGTGCGCCGGGCAACATTGATACCTTTTTCTTTTAATAAATCAGCAATCTTGTTGTCACTTAAAGGTTTTGCCGGGTTTTCTCCTGAGACTAGCTCCTTGATAAAGGCCTTGATGGCGGTTGCCGAACATTCCCCTCCTGCCGCTGTTGAAACATGACTGGAAAAGAAGTATTTGAATTCAATAATGCCGTTAGGGGTGTGCATATATTTCTGGGTGGTAATCCTGGAAATGGTTGATTCATGCAGCTCCAGTTCTTCGGCAATATCTCTCAACACCATCGGTTTCATCGCGATGGCGCCATGTTCGAAAAATCCCTCCTGTTTTTCGACAATACTTTTCGCGACCCGCAGTAACGTATCATTGCGACTGTAAAGGCTTTTAATAAACCATTTCGCCTCCTGCAAATGATCTTTCATGCAAGTGTTATCCTTGCTGTTATCGGCTCTTTTTATCATGCCGGAATAAGCCGAATTGATACGCAATTTTGGCGCAATCTCAGGATTCAAACTAACCTGCCAATGATCATTGACTTTGGCGACAAAAACATCAGGCACGACATAATCTGCCGTTGAACTTTGTATGCTATTTCCCGGCCTGGGATCCAGCATCCGTATCAAAGCAACAATGTCGCTTAACTGCTGTTCAGTCACCCCCATTTTACGAATCAACTTGACCTGATCCTGTCCTGCCAGTAAATCCAGATACCGCGATACCAGTACAATCGCCTCATCTCTGAACGGCGTATCTTCTGGCATTTGCTGCAATTGGATTGTTAAGCAATCAGCAAGATCAACCGCCGCAACGCCAACAGGATCAAAGCGTTGCACTCGATGCAAAACTGCCTGCACTTCATCCGGATACAAATCTTCAAGCTGGTCCTGCAAACCCTGATGGATATTTTCCAAGGTATCGAGCAAATAACCTTCTTCATTGACTGAATCAATAATGGCCATGGCAATGGCATGATCACGTTCTGAAAACTGCATGGTCTCCAGCTGCCAGAACAGATGATCCAGCAAGGTTTCATCCTTGCTGCGCAATACCTCAAAATCTGGCTGTTCAGCGGATGCCTGGATATTTGAAGTGATTTGGGCGACATCAAAAACATCTTCCCAGGAGCTATCTGTCGGCAACTCATCGGGAATATTATCGGTTGCCATGGTTTCTGAAAGCTCAACAGACTGGCCTTCCTCGGCAGTCGCAGTTTGCTGTTCAGTCTTGTTTTCCAAATTTTGACTGACAGCATCGTTTTCAGTATCGTCCTCGGCAACTTCCAGCATCATGTTGGAATCAAGCGCTTGTTGAATTTCTTGTTGTAAATCCAGTGTCGATAATTGCAGCAATTTGATCGCCTGCTGCAATTGTGGCGTCATTGATAATTGTTGGCCAATACGTAACTGTAAGGATTGTTTCATACTATTATTTAACTAGTGTTTTACGACTAATAGTAGACTATAGGCTAAAATTCTCACCTAAATACACCTTCCTAACCTCATTATTGTTAACAATTTCCGCAGCATCACCCTCTGCAATAACCCGCCCCTCATTTAAAATATAGGCCCTGTTACAAATCCCCAATGTTTCCCTAACATTATGCTCAGTAATCAAAATTCCTATTTTCCTGTTTCTCAAATGTTCTATGATTTTTTGAATATCAATAACCGAAAGCGGGTCAACTCCCGCAAACGGTTCATCCAGTAAAATAAATTGCGGGTCTGTAGCCAGGGCACGAGCAATTTCGACCCGACGACGCTCACCGCCGGACAATCCCATTGCCACATTGTCACGAAGATGACCAACATGAAATTCCTGAAGAAGTTCTTCTATTAATAATTCAATTTGGCCGTCAGTTAAATCCGGGCGAAGTTGTAAAACAGCACGTAAATTATCAGCAACTGTTAATTTTCTAAAAACCGAGGGTTCTTGAGGTAAATATCCGACCCCCATTTTAGCCCTGACGTGCATGGGATAATGGGTGATATCTAAATCATCAAATAAAACCCTGCCTTCATCAGCTTTTATCAAACCCACCATAATATAAAAGCTAGTAGTTTTCCCGGCGCCATTGGGACCCAGCAACCCCACAACTTCTCCAGTATCAACATGCAGGGAAACATTGTTGACCACTTTTCGGCCATGATAACTTTTAACCAAATTTTTTGCTGCTAATCGTGCCATTATTTTGTATTGGATTGTTTTTTCTTGGGCTTGAGAATAACCCTGACACGGTTATTTTCGGTATTCCTTTCACCTGCCTTGACCACTGAATTTCGGGTATCGTATTTAATCAAATCACTTTTGTAGGTATTTGTACCCTGCGTCACCACAGCTTCCTTGATTAGGACAAACAAAGCCTTATCGGGATAGTATTCTAAAGTTAGCGCTTTACCATGTATTTCTTCCTTGCCTCCTTCAGGCTTTTGCTTGAATCGTGCTGGTTTTCCAGTCCAGACCAGCTTTACAACATCTCCATCGCGTAAATAGGCTACCAATTTATCCGAATTTACACGCAAGCTCCCTTGAATGGAAATTACATTGCCATAATAGATACTGACACCTTTTTTTTCATCATAAACCGCACTATTGGAATCAATTGTTATGGGCTGATCTGAATCATTGACTAATGCCATACTAAGACTCGAGTAAAAACTCAAACAGCCCAAAAATAAAAACACAATTTTATTCATAAATTCCTCGTACATTAGCTAATAACTTCAAGTGAATAGGGCTGCTGAAAGTTGCTTCCATACCTTTTCCTGAAGTTTTATTAGGAGGCATAATCAGATCTGTCCACTCTTCAGTTTCGGCATAATTTATGTCCGGTTTAACTTTTAAATTTGAAGTAATAATTTTAATTTCTCTAAAACCCGGGGCTTTAGCTCTATCAATAAATACCTTGCCATTGAGAAAAATATTCCTTCCGCCGGCCGGAACTGTTCCGGTTTCTGAACGAATAACCCATTCAGGTGCGTCAGGTTTATACATGGTCATGACCAGGTTTTCCAACTCAGCAATATCGGTTGCACTGTAATGCACAACCTTATCAGCCACAACCCGACTTTTAAGCTTCCCCTCCAGATCCATTTCAATTTTTTCATAGCCATTACTGAAATAATCAGGACTATCAGGGGAAAGTTTGGGAGAAACCACTTGCTTGGAAACGGTTATTTGCGCCATCCACCAGATAATGAGTGCAATAACACTAATTAATCCGTAAAAAGGGTATTTTTCAGTCATTATTTCTTATAATCATCGACTATTTCGGCAAATGTTCCCTGTGCTTCCATAATCAAATCACAAACCTCACGTACTGCCCCTTCTCCTCCAGAAAGCGAGGTATTCCAATCGGCAAACTCCTTGACTTCTTTCACTGCATCATTAACTGCTATCGATAATCCGACTCGAGCCATTATTGGCAAGTCCAACAAGTCATCCCCAACATGGGCAACCTGCCCTGTCTGGCAGCCTACTTTTTTGACCACTTCTTCAAAAGCCGCAATTTTATTTTCATGCCCTTGATAAACATGTTCTATTCCCAGGCTTCTCATCCGCAAAGCAACCGAAGTTGATTTTCTGCCTGAAATGACAGCTACAACAACCCCTGTTCGTTGGAGTAATTTTATGCCATGACCATCTCGCGCATGAAAGGATTTATATTCTCTACCCTGATCGTCAAAAAATAGTTTTCCATCCGTTAATACCCCATCAACATCCAGAATCAGAAGTTTTAATTTTTTTGCTTTGTCAATAATATCCAACATGAATCTACACTATCCCTGCCCGTATCAGATCGTGCATATTTAAAGCACCCACCGGTTTATTATCAGTATCTACAACAATCAAAGCATTTATTTTTTTTTCTTCCATAATCTGCATCGCTTCAGCTGCCAAAATATCCTTAGTAATAATAGTGCAATGTCGAGTCATCACCTTCGAAACCTCAGTGTTATGCACATCAATATTTTGGCCAAGCATCCTGCGTAAATCTCCATCTGTGAATATACCTGAAACCCTGCCTTCATTATCAACAACCCCGGTCATCCCTAGTTTCTTTTCCGTCATCTCCAGCAAAGCATCACTTATTAATGCTGCCTCAGAAACAACAGGAATCTCATGATCAGAATGCATAAGATCAGCAACTCTTAAAAGTAAACGCTTGCCGAGACTGCCTCCAGGATGAGATAAAGCAAAATCATTACGCGTAAACCCTCGAGCCTCCAGTAATGAAACAGCCAGCGCATCCCCCATGACCAGCATAACTGTGGTACTAGATGTCGGCGCCAATCCTAAAGAACAAGCTTCCTGCTCAACACTGACATCCAGGTGAACATCAGCAAATGAAGCCAACGAGGATTTTTGCTGGCCAGTCATTGCAATCAACGGAACACCCAAACGTTTTATGATGGGTAAAATTGTTAAAATCTCATCTGTTTCACCCGAATGCGATAATGCCAGAACCACATCTTGTTGCGTAATCATGCCAAGGTCGCCATGACTGGCTTCACCTGGATGCACAAAAAAAGCGGGAGATCCTGTGCTGGCTAAGGTAGCAGCTATCTTGCCACTAATATGACCGGATTTTCCCATGCCAATAACGACAATTCGGCCTTTACAGTTAAATAGCAATTCACATGCTTTAATGAAATTCTCATCAATTCGGCACTGAAGCATTGCTACTGCCCGCATTTCGATATCCACAACCATCAAACCTGAAGCTTTTATTTGCAATGCATCCATTTGCTTCATGCCATTGCTGACTGATAAATTAAACACTGATAGGCCGCATAACATAACAACAAAACTCCGCCCTCAAAACGCGAGATGTTTCCGGGCTTAAAAAAACCGATCCCCAAAACAAATAAAATCACCGTTAAGCCGAGCATCACAGGAAAATCCCGATAAAGTACATTTTCTCCCACTGCGCCCGAAGAAAAAAATCCCGGTACCGAATAAACAGCTAATAAATTGTACATATTTGAACCAATAACATTACCTACAGCCAAATCATCTTCTTTTTTCAAAACACTGGAAATGGATGCCGCCAATTCTGGCAAACTGGTTCCCAAAGCAACAATTGTAAGCCCGATAATCAAATCGCTGACGCCAAAATATTCAGCAATATTAACAGCGGCCCAGACAATGATTTTTGAACTAACCAATAAACCCAAAAGTCCGAAAACAAAATATATCCAGGCTTTTTGTGTTGGCAACCCATCTGATAATTCCTCTTCAAACTCTACAGCCAAAATATCTTTCTGCATATCATTTTTTGCTGTATTAACAAGCCACCAAAGGAATATTATCAGACCAGTCATCATAATCATGCCATCAATGATTGAAAGGCCATCAAAAGCAAGCCCAAAGCAAATAATGCTGACAACCAATAAAACAGGCAACTCTCGCATTAACAAACGAGAATGGAAAGCAAGCGGCGAAATTAACGCAGTCGCACCTAATATCAAGCCAATATTGGCAATATTGGAGCCTAATGCATTTCCAATAGCCAAGCCAAAGTTACCTTGCCATGAGGCAATAACCGAAACCAGAATCTCAGGCGCAGAAGTGCCCAAGCCGACTATCGTCAGCCCAATTAACAAAGGTGAAATGCCAAAAGTTTTTGCTATTGAAACAGCCCCATCGACAAAACGGTCAGCTGCATAGACCAGCAGAATCAAGCCCCCCAACAAGGCAGCAGCGTTAATTATCATCAGTGTGGTTCGAAAATTGCATATTATGCCATGAACCGAGTTCCGTATGGTAGCTGTTTTCCAATGAATAATTTTTACTCGATTTGACTTAGTTAGCGATCGTCATGGACAATAGTGTTTTTTTAAAATAAAAAAACCGCTTAGAATGCCTGAGGGTACACAAGTAGATGAAACATTAGTTTCAATAAAAAATTTATCTTTTTCGAGAGGTACCCGAAAAATATTTGATTCAATTTCGCTAGACTTTCAACGAGGAAAAATTACCGCGATCATGGGACCGAGCGGCACAGGAAAAACCACCCTGTTAAAATTAATTGGCGGCCAACTAAAACCTGACCAAGGCTCTGTCACTGTCGATCACAATAATGTTCATCAACTTTCTCTTAAATCGCTTTACCAACTGCGCAAACGAATGGGCATGTTATTTCAAAGTGGTGCGTTACTAACAGATATGGATGTCTATGATAACATTGCCTTCCCATTGCGAGAACACACTGCACTTAGCGAAGCAATGATTCGTTCATTAGTATTAATGAAACTTCAGGCTGTTGGTCTACGAGGCGCCCGAAATCTAATGCCTAATGAATTATCCGGCGGTATGGCAAGACGCGTGGCATTGGCGAGAGCTATCGCCCTTGACCCAATGATGATCATGTATGATGAACCTTTCACTGGCCAAGATCCAATTTCACTTGGCGTACTTGTAGAATTAATCAAAAAATTAAATAATACTTTAGGATTGACTAGCATTATCGTATCGCATGATGTTCAGGAAACTTCATCTATCGCGGACTATATTTATGTCATTTCCGGAGGCCATGTTGTTGGCCAGGGAACGCCAAAAGAAATTGAAAATTCAGACTCTGAATGGGTCAGACAATTCATGCGCGGCGAAGCCGATGGCCCCGTTCCTTTTCATTATCCTGCCAAGGACTATATTGAAGACTTACTTTCTTATCACTAATTCAAGGCAATGATTCAACTCACTCGCCAACTCGGGCGGTTTACCTTAGCAAGCCTGACCAAACTTGGACGCAGTAGTATATTTTTAAGCCATACCCTTAGTGGTCTGACCGAAATATTATTCCGCCCCAGCTTATTGATCAGACAACTTTATTTTGTTGGCGTACTCACTTTTTTAATTATCGTTATCTCTGGACTTTTTGTTGGCATGGTTCTTGGCCTGCAAGGCTACTATACGCTATCTGATTTTGGCGCCGAAGAGTCACTTGGCGTTATGGTTGCTGCCTCCTTGGTTCGGGAACTTGGGCCCGTTGTTGCCGCCCTATTGTTTGCCGGCAGAGCCGGCTCTGCCTTAACTGCAGAAATTGGCCTGATGAAGGCAACTGAACAACTCTCCGGCATGGAAATGATGGCGGTTGACCCCGTTAAAAGAATTATTGCACCACGTTTTTTTGCTGGTTTTATTTCTTTACCCATTCTTGCTGCTTTATTCAGCGCCATTGGCATACTAGGCGGAGAAATGGTTGGAGTAGGACTTCTTGGCGTTGATGAAGGCTCTTTCTGGTCACAAATGCAAGCTAATCTAGATTTTTACGACGACATTATGAATGGCATAATTAAAAGTATTGTATTTGGCTTTGTTACTTCATGGATCGCTCTTTTTGAAGGATATGATGCAATACCCACTTCTGAAGGCGTCAGTCGAGCCACAACCCGCACCGTTGTCAATTCTGCATTTGCCGTCTTGGGCCTGGATTTCCTATTAACTGCAATGATGTTTGGAGACGATTAATATGCAGCAATGCAAAACCCTTGAGCTTTTAGTCGGTCTGTTTGTTGCCTCTGGCATTATAGCCTTATTTTTTCTGGCAATGCATGTCAGCAACTTGAATCCTCTGACCGAAGATAAAGGTTATACAATTTACGCACGTTTTGAAAATTCGGGCGGTCTGAAGGTTAAATCCCCCGTCTCGATTGCGGGCGTAAGAATTGGCAGAGTCACTGATATCCGCTTCGATACCCAAACCTATGAATCGGTTGTTGAAATGCGCATTGGCAAACAATACAATACCCTCCCTGACGATACATCTGCGAGCATACTGACGGCCGGTTTACTTGGTGAACAATACGTTGGATTAACTGCTGGTGGTTCAGAAGATTATCTGCAAGATGGCAGTGTCATCGAGTATACCCAATCAGCTATTGTGCTGGAAAAATTAATTGGGCAGTTTTTATACCAGAATAAATCCGACAAAAAATAACGGTGACTCCAATCAAGGTAAAGCAAGCAACTGTTAAAAGCCTTGAAATAGAAGGTGATTTAACTTTCTCCACCATCGACAAAAATACCGCCAAAATCATGGAAAAGATTTTAACTCCCCATGATATAACCATTGACTTAAAAAAGGTAAAAGCGGTTGACAGTGCCGGGTTGGCACTTATCATAGAATGGTTGAAAATTGCCCACGCAAGAAATATAAGTCTGAATTTTATTAACGTTCCAAAGCAATTACTGGCGCTTGCCCGCTTAAGCGGCTTTGAATACCTTTTTCAGTCAAACGACATACAGCTGAACATCAAAACAAATCATGGATAAACTTATCATAACAGGCGGCAAACAACTTTCTGGAGAACTGCGTATTTCCGGAGCAAAAAATTCTGCATTGCCTATTCTTGCCGGTGCATTACTTTCTAATACCCCTGTAATCATCGGCAATATTCCCCACCTCCATGACATCACCACCACCATGGAGCTATTAGGACGCATGGGTGTACAACTGATCATTGATGAAAAAATGAACATCGAGATCGATACCAGCACCATAACTAATTTTGAAGCCCCCTATGAACTGGTTCGAACCATGCGTGCTTCTATTCTGGTGCTTGGGCCATTATTAGCTCGATTTGGTTCTGCACATGTATCACTTCCCGGCGGCTGCGCCATTGGCACCCGCCCCGTTGACATTCACCTTGACGGACTAGCTAAAATGGGTGCTGAAATCAAAGTCGAGGGAGGATATATTCTAGCCAAGGCCAAACGATTGAAAGGCGCCCATCTAGTAATGGAAAAAATTACGGTAACAGGCACAGAAAATTTATTGATGGCTGCAACATTGGCCAAAGGAAAAACTGTGATAGAAAATGCCGCCAAAGAACCCGAAGTCAGTGATCTTGCTCATTTTCTAAATAAAATGGGAGCCAAAATCACCGGTATCGGTACTGACATTCTTGAAATTGATGGTGTTGATCAACTTGGAACAGAAAACCTTCACTTCGACATTCTTCCAGATCGTATCGAAACCGGTACCTACCTTGTGGCTGCCGCAATGACGGGAGGTAAGATTACAGTTAAAAATACCAAACCCAACACTCTGGATGCAGTCCTGGAAAAATTAAAAGAAGCCGGAGCAGAAATCTCCAATGGCGACGACTGGATAAAGCTTGATATGAAAGGTAAAAAACCTAAAGCCGTTTCTGTCAGAACCGCTCCATATCCGGCCTTTCCAACTGACATGCAAGCCCAATTTACTGCTATGAATGCAATTGCTGAAGGCGTTGCTGTTATTACCGAAACTGTTTTTGAGAACCGCTTTATGCATGTTCAGGAAATGCAACGAATGGGCGCTGATATTCAACTTGAATCACATAACGCAATTTGTAAAGGTGTTGAAAAACTGGCCGCTGCTCCAGTTATGGCAACAGATTTACGTGCTTCAGCAAGCCTGGTATTGGCTGGCTTGGTTGCTGAAGGTGATACAATGGTGGACAGGATATATCATATCGATCGCGGTTATGACCATATTGAAGAAAAATTGGCGCAACTTGGCGCAAAAATTCGTCGCGTACCCAATTAATAATTAACAGCCCAAGGTTTTTACATGCTTACTATCGCCGTTTCAAAAGGCAGAATTTTTGAAGAAGCGCTACCACTACTGGCCGAGGCCGGCATTCAGCCAACAGATGACCCTAAAACCAGTCGTAAATTAATTCTTGATACAACCCGTGATGATGTAAAGCTGGTAATTATCCGTGCCACTGACGTCCCTACATTTGTTGAATATGGCGCCGCTGATCTGGGAATTGCCGGCAAGGATGTGCTTTTAGAACATGGTGCGGAAAGTCTATATGAACCGCTTGATCTCAAAATTGCCGGTTGCCGTTTAATGACTGCTACCCATAAAGACAAACCTGAAATTTCTGGACGCGTCAGAGTCGCTACAAAATATGTTAAAACCGCACGGCTATATTTCGCCAGCAAGGGAATTCAGGCTGAAATTATCAAGTTATATGGTTCTATGGAACTTGCACCATTGGTTGGGCTCGCTGATTGCATTGTAGACCTGGTTGACACAGGCAACACACTAAAAGCAAACGGACTTGAGCCACGAGAACTGATTACCGAAATCAGCTCACGCCTGGTAGTCAATAAGGCTGCCATGAAAATGAAACATCAGGCGATTCAAACCTTAATCAACCAATTTGAGATCACTCTTGCTAAAAGGTGAATCATGAACATTTCAATAACCCGTTTATCGACAATATCAACAGACTTTAACAAACAACTCAACTCGCTGACCAGTTGGGATGAAAGTTCTGATCTGGAACTCCATCAACAAGTACTTGAGATTATCAGCACGGTTCGTGAACAAGGCGATCAAGCGGTTGTTGATTACACCAACCGCTTTGACCAATGTCATTTTTCCAGCAGTAGTGAACTAGAACTGGGCCATGATAAACTAAAAGCTGCCTGGAAAAAATTGGATCCTGATAAGGCTCAGGCATTACGAACTGCTGCTGAGCGCATTCGCAGTTATGCAGAAAAACAAAAAATGCAGTCATGGCAATATCAGGAAGAAAATGGCAACATTTTAGGTCAAAAAATCACCGCACTGGATAAAGCCGGCTTATATGTCCCAGGCGGAAAAGCCGCTTATCCCTCCTCGGTGTTAATGAACGCTATTCCTGCAAAAGTTGCCGGAGTAGGTGAATTAATCATGGTTGTTCCCACGCCAAAAGGCGAGGTCAACGAACTTGTTCTTGCGGCGGCCCATATAGCAGGTGTAGATCGTGTTTTTACGATCGGCGGCGCTCAGGCAATTGCTGCACTGGCTTATGGAACCGAAACCATCCCTGCTGTCGATAAAATTGTAGGCCCTGGAAATGTCTATGTAGCTACAGCAAAAAAACTGGTCTTTGGTCAGGTTGGCATTGACATGATTGCCGGTCCTTCTGAAATCCTTGTTATCTGTGATGGCAAAACCAATCCTGACTGGATTGCTATGGATCTTTTCTCACAGGCCGAGCATGATGAAAACGCCCAGGCCATTTTGCTTTCAGATGACCTGCAATTTCTGGATGCTGTTGAACAAAGTATCTCTCGTTTATTACCTGAAATGGAACGCGCTGATGTTATCAAAGAATCGCTTTCCAATAGAGGCGCATTAATTCATACTCAAAGTTTGGAGGAAGCCGCTGAAGTATGCAATTCCATCGCGCCCGAACATCTTGAATTGTCTGTTGCCGAACCGCAAGCACTAAGCGACAAAATTCGCAATGCCGGAGCTATCTTTTTAGGCCGACATACAGCGGAAGCACTGGGCGATTACTGCGCCGGCCCCAACCATGTACTACCTACATCAAGTACAGCCCGTTACTCATCTCCGCTTGGTGTTTATGACTTCCAAAAACGCTCCAGTTTGATTTTTTGTTCGCCAGAAGGAGCCAATTCTCTAGGAAAAACTGCCTCTATTTTGGCCAGAGGGGAAGGCTTGACTGCTCATGCCAGATCTGCTGAATACCGCATCATTGATAAAACATAATGGCATTGCCACCCAGCTCTTTTTTCCGTCAGGAAATCGGCAAGATGGCAGCTTACAAAGTTGCCAATGCCTCTGGTTTTATTAAACTCGATGCCATGGAAAATCCTTATCAATGGCCTTCGGATATTACTGAACAATGGCTTGATAAATTACGCAACTGTCAACTCAATCGTTATCCTGATCCTGACGCCAAAGAACTAGCTGCTACCATCAGGAAATTAAACCAAATACCAGATCAATTTGAAATTCTATTTGGTAATGGGTCTGATGAACTGATTCAGATACTGCTCATGGCATTACCAGCAGGATCCAGTATTCTTGCTCCTGAACCAAGTTTCGTCATGTACCGGCAAATTGCACAAACTCTTGGTCTACACTACCATGGCATTTCACTATTACCTGATAGTTTCGAACTTGACTTGCCGACTACGCTTGATGCTGTGAAAAAACATCAACCTAGCATCATTTTTTTAGCTTTCCCTAACAATCCAACAGCCAATTTATTCAACAAATCATTCCTTATTGAAATTATTGAAGCATCGACTGGACTGGTTGTTATTGACGAAGCCTATGCACCTTTTGCCGATGCTACCTTGATTAATGATTTACAAAACCATGAAAACCTGCTGGTTATGCGAACGCTTTCCAAACTTGGCCTGGCGGGAATTCGATTAGGCTTTCTTATCGGTTCCACAGGGATTATTGAACAGCTTAATAAAATTCGTCTGCCATACAATATTAATGTTCTTACACAAATCAGCGCTGAGTTCGCTCTAGCTCAACAAGATCTGTTTGCAGAGCAAACCAAAAAAATCTGCCAAGATCGTACAACGCTTCTTAATGAGCTAAATGCCCTTCCACAAATACACGCTTTCGAAAGTGCAGCCAATTTCATACTATTCCGCGCCCCAAAAAGTAAAGCGACTGCAATTTTTTTGGCATTGAAAGAACATGGAATTCTCATTAAAAACTTATCACCGCAAGCTGGATTACTGACTGATTGTTTACGTGTTACTGTTGGAAAACCTGAAGAAAACTTATCGTTTCTTAGCGCTTTAAAAAAAATATTAGCTAACCTTTAAAAAAATTGCTCAACAGTTTTCTTATGACGAAACATCTTTATACTCTCTGGGTTTTCTAGACCAGCCGTTGACTTTCCTTGATACTGCTTTTCACAGTCAAATAATTCCTAAACCGGAATTACCTTATAAAAAATCCAATATCTACTTCAAATAATCGCGCCTCTAAGGTATATTGTCCTTGCGAAATAAAAAACAATAAATTGCATATCCAGTGCCAGATTAACAAATGCATGGTTCATTACTTGCGTTTTTAATTTACACAGACCATCGTAATCATGCGTTTAAATTGATCTGATACGCGTATGCAAAACACTACAGCAGGAGAGTTACAAAATGAATATTGAAGGCGTCGATGTCGATACTTCCAAACGCCAGTTCTTAACAACTGCAATGACAGTCGTTGGCGCCGTTGGCGCTGGCTATCTGGCAGTTCCTTTTCTCGCTCAAATGCAACCTAGCACCAAAGCCTTAGCTGCTGGCGCGCCGACAGAAGTCGATATCAGCAAAATGGAATCAGGCCAGTTGCTACGAGTCGAATGGCGAGGTAAACCGGCATGGCTGTTAAACAGAACCCCCGAGGTTTTGGAGACACTTGATACTCTTGAGGATAAACTCAGTGACCCAATGTCAAATGAATCCATTCAACCCGAATACTGTAAAAACCGTTATCGATCTATCAAGCCCGAGCTGTTGGTTACTATCGGCCTTTGTACTCACCTAGGATGTTCCCCCACTTTTAGACCTGAAATTGCACCAAGTGATTTAGGCTCTGACTGGAAAGGAGGGTTTTTTTGCCCATGTCATGGCTCCTGGTTTGATCTGGCAGGACGTGTATATCGAGGTGTCCCTGCTCCAACAAATCTAGATATCCCACCCCATCGTTACGTTACTGAAACTTTAATAATTATTGGTGAAGACGACGCTGAGGAAGGAGCACAAGCATGAAATCAAAACACTTAGCAGATTGTGGAAACTGGATATTAAAACGTTTTCCGTTAGCCAAACTGTGGAACGAACATATGGCGCACTATTACGCGCCAAAAAACTTTAACTTCTGGTATTTTTTTGGCTCCCTGGCCTTACTGGTTCTTGTCAATCAGATTATTACCGGCATTTTATTAACAATGAACTACAAGCCGGATGCAAAATTGGCCTTCGACTCAGTTGAATACATTATGAGAGATGTTAACTGGGGCTGGTTAATCAGATACATGCATTCCACAGGGGCTTCAGCTTTTTTTATCGTCATTTATCTTCATATGTTTAGAGGAATCATTTATGGCTCCTTTAAGCAACCTCGCGAATTAATATGGATTTTTGGCATGTTGATCTTCCTTTGCCTGATGGCTGAAGCTTTCATGGGGTATCTATTACCGTGGGGACAGATGTCATTCTGGGGCGCTCAAGTCATTATCTCCCTGTTCAGCGCCATCCCCATTGTGGGCGATGAATTGGCCTTATGGATCAGGGGGGATTATGTTATTTCAGATGCCACACTTAACAGGTTCTTTGCATTCCACGTTATTGCCATTCCCTTGATTCTGATCATGCTGGTTTTCCTGCATCTGGTTGCATTACACGAAGTTGGTTCCAATAACCCTGATGGCATTGAAATAAAAGAGTCCAAAGATCCCTTTGGTGTACCGGTTGATGGCATCCCTTTCCATCCTTATTACACAGTAAAAGATATAGTTGGCGTTGGTGTGTTTTTGTTCTTCTTTTCCATTGTCATTTTTTATATGCCGGAAATGGGTGGCTACTTCCTGGAACATGCCAACTTTATCCCGGCTGACCCATTAGCAACTCCAGAGCATATTGCTCCGCTTTGGTACTTCACCCCGTTTTATGCCATTTTACGGGCTATCCCTGATAAATTTGCTGGTGTTATTGGCATGGGTGGTGCCATATTTGTATTATTTTTATTACCCTGGCTTGATCGTGGTCCGGTTAAATCCATCCGCTATCGAGGTGGAATTTATAAAAAGGCGTTGCTGCTTTTTGTTATCAGTTTCTTTGCATTAGGTTATTTAGGCACACAACCCGCTACACCAACAGCGACTATTTTTGCCAGAATCTTCACGGTTATTTATTTTGGATTTTTCTTGCTAATGCCTGTTTATACTCGCTGGGAAAAAACCAAACGTGTACCGGCGCGAGTTACGCATCAGCCAACCCTCGAAGAGCGAATACAGGATCTCAAGCGATTGTTTGATGAAGTGACTGTGAAAAAACCTGTGAAAACAGCCGAGGGAAAACTCGTATTAAAAAGAAAACCTGATCCTGTTGGATTGAAAAAAGCCGGGATTAGAATTGTTAAAAAACTTAAAGACAGCCTTGATTAATTATGAGAAAACTAATAACAATATTATTAATGCTGCCTTTTGTTGTCATGGCGGCTGGCGGTGAATATAAACTTGACGAAGCGGAAATAGACCTCACTGATAGCCTCTCATTACAGCGAGGCGCAAAAAATTATGTGAATTATTGTCTAGGGTGCCATTCCGCCAAACATATTCGCTATATCAGAATGGCTTACGATTTCGGTATTGAAGAGGATCAAGTGTTAGAAGAAATAGCGCCAGAAGGCGCTAGTATTTATGACACCATGCATTCAGCCATGAACGGACATGATGCAGAAAGGTGGTTTGGTATTGAACCACCTGATCTGTCGTTAATTGCCCGCTCTCGGGGGGCCGACTGGCTATATACTTACTTGAGAAGTTTCTACGTAGATAAAACCAAAGCCCTGGGCGTTAATAACGCGGTACTTAAAGATGTAGGCATGCCTAATCCTCTGTGGCAACTACAAGGATTACAACAAGCTGTTTACAGAAATATTTCAGGCAAGGAAAAATTAACAAAACTCAGAGTGATTGATTCAGGTGAGTTATCGCCAAAAGAGTTTGACAGGTTCGTCAATGACCTTGTCAATTTTCTGGTGTATGTTGGTGAACCTCATCAACTAGAGCGGAAAAGAATTGGTAAATATGTTTTATTTTACTTGCTTCTTTTTATTGTAATTGCTTACTTGTTGAAAAAGGAATATTGGAAAGACATTCATAAAAAAGAATCAACCTGGAGTAATTTACGCTAATTTCCATTGTCTCATCTGCATACTGAAATTTATGCAGATGAGGCCAGGTTAAATAATTAGACTTTCTTGAGCTTCTAATTAGAATCATTCATTATGAAACTGCAACTGATAACTTTGTTATAATTCCTTGTTAATTTTATCAATTTTTCTTTCATTAACGAGGTTATAGATACGTGGTAAACCTTAATCCCCGCAAGTCAACTATGACCCTTTTTTCATCTTCTGATTGCGCAATGAGTCATTGTGTACGCTTTGCGATGTACGAAAAAGGCGTTAGTGCAGATATTGAATTTTATGATCCCTCGGAACCTCCTGAAGATCTACTGGAACTCAATCCAACCGGGGTCTCCCCGACCCTTGTAGAACGAAGCCTGGTTTTGTATGATGCTCGAATTATCATGGAATATCTAGATGAACGCTTCCCCCACCCGCCGTTACATCCAATGGATCCAGTTTCAAGGGCAAAGGCCCGGATGATCATCAAAAGAATTGATCAGGACTGGTATCAACTATTCGATGAAATTATTAATTCTGGAGAAAAAAAATCCGCGCGAGCTAAGAAAATGCTTAAAGAAAGCTTACTTTCAGCAGAACCTATTTTCCAAGCCCAAGCTTTTTTTATGGGTGATGAATTTTCTTTAATTGACTGTGCATTAGTTCCATTACTTTGGCGTCTTCCAGCACTAGGTATCGATTTACCCGGCGAAGCTTTGAAAAATTACGCCCAGCGCCAATTTAAACGCGAAGGATTCATTTCCAGTCTGACCAGCATTGAAAAAGAAATGGGTACTATCGTCAAATGACACCACTTAAACCTTATTTAATTCGTTCAATCTACGAATGGATTGTTGACAACCAGTTAACACCTCATTTACTTATTGATGCAGAACAAAAAGGTTGCTCATTGCCAGAAGACTTTATCCAAAATGGAAAAATAGTATTAAACATCAGGCCGGAAGCAGTGCAAAATCTTTCACTCGGAAATGATGACATACAATTCGACGCAAGATTTTCTGGTAAATCTATGCATATTTTTGCCCCGGTCACTGCTGTAAATGCAATTTATGCAAAGGAAAATGGTAAAGGAATGGTTTTTGATGATCATGATGATGACCCCTCTGGTGAACCACCCCCAGAACCCACACCACCAAAACCAAAATTACGGGTTATAAAATAAAAGCTGAGCTACGTCTAAGTGCTTTCCTGTATTTATACTTTTCGTGCTTGAGAATGACTCGTTTAAAGTATGTTAGTTTTTTGTGGAAAATCAGAAAGCTGTCAAATAATGGATGATTCTACTACAGCAATAGAAATTGTCCGATCTTTTTCGTTGTGTAACGCCACGATGCGGTACAGACCTTTTGTAACCAGAAAATTCGATGTAAATAACTTAACAGTGCTAGACAAATATCATGGTATATGACAAAAATCGTAATAAATAGGTAAGTCATTGAAAACATAAAACACGCGTAAATATACATCCCTGTAACTCTCTATCGCATCGCTGCGATATAAGGTTTATAGTAACTTGTATGATGGTTTTATAGTTTCAATATCAGTGAGTGATTCTAGCTAAATTAAATATGCTGAATAGTTACGATAAATATATAATAAAAAATATGTAGTGCCAACCAAGTTGCCTTAAATTTTTAACTTATTGTTTTTTCAGGCGTTCCCATATCAAAGTGACGAAGATGGGTTAGGAAATTGACAATAAAAGCTGCAAAGATAGATTAAGGCCATTTCTCCATATATGCATCTGCGGACTTAACCAGGGATTTAAAGTTGCCAAGCTCAGTACTGAGCCTGGCAGTGTTGTTGTTAAATTCTGTATTAATGGTGGTGAAAATACCCAACCCCACTGTTATTTTGTAGTTGTGATACGATTGGATGACTCTCATTATCCCCAATATCAGCATAATCCATATCTTCATATTTTTCTGTGTTGCTTCGCTTGTATGGAGATTTGTCAAGTGGATATATTTCTTTTAACTCGGTAATTATTTTTTTATTAAAACTGGTTTTTTCAACACGCAAGGGCAATTGTACTTCTGGCAACCAGGCAACCTGATATTCTGTTCCAGAAACAATCCCCTTGTAGTTCACAACTTGATACTGATTAAATTTACCTGAACCTTGTTTTGTTAATTGTTTCAGTATGACTTGTGGGAATAATCTGGAACGGTTTTCCCAATTCTGTTTTTTGCCTAATAGCGCCAAATCAACTGGCTGGAAATTCAGCAAAAAATTCTTTTTATGGTACAAGGCTTGATAAAAAACATTTCGCTGGTTCGATTTTATCCATTTTTCACCAAAACTACGCTCAGCATTTGCTACCTCGACTTCCTTATCTGTACGCCAAAAATACCACTTATTAGTTCTTGCCTTATGATCGTGTTCATCATGCTGATCAACAGAAACTCGTTGTTCAGTAGTTTCAAATATACAAGATACATCAGTTGTAAATGCATGAGTACAAGGTGATAAAAACAATATCATAATAATTAATTGATATCGCCAAATTCTAGTCAAATTCATTTTCTTAATAACTCTTATCTTACCCATAATACAAAAGGGGTTAAATAACAAGGCATTTAACCCCCCCTCAACGTTCACTTTGATTAAATCTACTTGATTGGAGGCAATCCAGAACGTTTACTTAAGCGTCCAGCTTTATTCATCACATGAAAAATAACATTTTGCTCAACAGTTCCCTGAAACATACTCGCCCCAGGCCCACTGGCATAGATAGCAACATCTTCGGCAGAATGAGTTTCAGAACTTAATGGTACTAATGCTTCCTGATGAAAACCCTGGCCTTCAGTGTCTACATTACTCAGGTCGGCTCTGGTTCCAGCAGCAATAGGCTCATCATAACGTGTATCACCACCTAAAGGTAAATCAGCAAAACCTCGACCATTTGTGTAGCCTAAAGTTGTAAATGGCAAGTCATCTTTAGCGAGGGCAACCGAAGTTTTTGGATTGCCTGCACTATCATTTCCGATGACTTTACCTAAAATTGGATTACCCCGGGTTGGATAACCTGCGATCGTAAACACATGACTATGATCAGCAGTAACAATAATCAGAGTTTCTTTTGGGTCAGTCATTTCGTAAGCTTTTTTCACTGCATTGGCAAATTCGATTGTGTCTGTTAGGGCTCTATGAGCATTCCCAGCATGATGCGCATGATCAATGCGTCCAGATTCAACATGAAGGAAAAACCCCTTGGGATTTTTTTCTAACACCTGAATTGCTTTTTCTGTCATATCAGAAAGAGATGGTTCGCCGCCAGTATCATTTTCCCTATCTTCCTCATATTCCATATGGCTCATATTAAACAATCCCAATAAGTGATCAGTTGACGCTGGATCTACAGTATCAAACTGAGCCTTGTTCCAGACGTAAGCCGAATTTTGATAGTTTGCTAACCACTCAGCTGTCAAATCACGACCATCCTGTCGCTCACCCTTACCACCATTTTCGGGATCAGCACCATCAATACGTTTAATAAAGCTCCTGCGTCCACCACCAAGCGCAACTTCAAGGCCATCACCGACACGGTCCTTTAATTCAACCAATTGCTGGGCTATATCATCACAACCACTTGTGTTCGCCATCTTCGAAGCGTCACGATCATCTTCAAAATTACGCTCTGGAACATGTGCATACGTTGCTGCAGGTGTCGCATGGGTAATTCTTGCAGTCGATACCACGCCAGTAGACATACCAATTTTTTCAGCATGTTCCAATGCAGTTGTTAACACATTGCCCGACATAGTAGAACAATCTCCACGAGTCACGTTTTGACCAACACTAATGACTCCGGCTTTTGATTTTATACCGGTCATCATTGCTGTCATCGTTCCTGCAGAATCAGGAGTCTGTTGGTTTGTATTGTAAGTTTTAGATAATGCCATATATGGTAAGGTTTCAAAAAACAATCTGTTTTCTTCACCAGTCTTACCTTTCAACTGCCCATCATAGATACGTGCTGCTGTAATTGTCGAAATCCCCATCCCATCACCTACAAAAAGTATGATGTTTTTTGCACGCTTTCGACTATTACTAATCGCTTTACGAGCTGCCATCATGGATTCTTGAGCAGCCTGTTCTCCCTGTTGATACCAGCTCATTGCTGATTCAGCTTTAACTTCATCTACAGTTGCTGCACAAGCATTTATTGATACAGTGGCGGATAATGCCAACAAACCTGAACTAAGCTTACTTCTATTTTTCATGTTTTTGTCTCCTGTTGGGTTTAGTATAAAATTCATTTGAATTACACAATTATTAATATTGAATTACGCGGGCCTTTTCTTACGAACAACCAATGTCAATAAGGCAGGCCCAAAGAAAAATATCGATGCTGGCAATGGAACAGCTGAAATAGACTCGCTTTCCCCGTGATTAACAATACTTGCAAATACATTTTCAACATCACCCGCAGACAACAAAAAACTTAACTGAATTTCTTTTGATTTTGCAGAACCGTTGAAATTTGCATTGCTTAATTCAGTTTCTTCCGACAACTGTAAAACCTGACCCAGATTAAAATCACCCACTACATCCATATCAATTGAAGTGCTTGCTAATTGATTATTTAAAGGTGCGGGAAAGTCTGTTTCAACTTCATTACTAAAGGTGTAACTTAATAACAGATTAACGGTGTAATCAATAGTTGATGATGTATTCTCAAATCCAAAATTTCCAGTTGCCGTAGAGTCCGATGTAGACAAAGCGTAGGCCGTATATGCGTCTCCGGTTGCTGATGTATACAAATCAATTTGACCAACGCCTGAGAAAGGACTAGAAACAGCGTCAGCAGTTGCATCACCTGTTATTGAAGTAATATATTCCTCGTCAAGCGCGTTATCCAAATAGGATAAATTAATATCGCTTGGCTTATTCGCAAATGAGTAATAGTTTCCAGATGTATCTAAAAACCCCATTACTTCTAAACTCAAATGTCCTTCTGAAAAATAGCTGGTTGATGCTGAAGCACTGGCAGCACATAAACTAGCCAGCAAAATAGCCAGCGTATTACGAAATGATTTATTCATAATGATTTTCTCCCACTTGTTGTTAATGTTTCAAGTGTTGAACTATAAATGGTCAATATGACATTACTGTGAACATTTCATGTTATGTTGATGACATTTGTTTACGCCGAGAATGAGGGGAATAAGGATAGTTTGGTACAGCACTCCTTTGACACAACTTAACACTATTACCAGGCTTTAAAACTGACAAAAAATAAGCGACTCAATCGCAATAACAAAAGAAAAAAAAGTTATTATTCCTTATCAACATCCCCATAGTTTCTCAGCCTCCATCATATTTTTCTTTCTGGCCTACTAACTATAAAGCCTCCTATGGAAGCACTGAGAAGCAAAGGAAGTGCTGATGGAAGAGGTATTGGAGTGACTTTAAAAGCAATAAATTGCGTGAATTGATCATCACCGCTTCCATTACTACCATTATCAAAAACATTTCTTTCTTAACAATTCGGTAACAGTTTTGTCATCCGGTTTAAACATTTTAAGCGTACAAGTTGAAGGACAGAGATTATTCTTGGCATCTGCCTGCTTATAGGAATATAGCTTTGTGAGCATTTATTTTAGAAATGTAGTTTTGTAACTCTGCAAACCATAACTTAGGAGTGAAATTGTATGAAGAATTATTCAGTATTTAAAGCCAGTTTAATTTTTGGCTTTGTTGCTTTTGGTCAAGAAGCTATTGCTTTTGATCAACATATCCGCCATGAGAAAAAGCCTTATGTTGCTTCTGGAGAAGTCACTGCTAATAGTGCAGTAATATGGGGAAGGTGTAATGAAGAAAAAGAGACTTATCTGAAAGTTTTTGTCTCAAAAAATAATAATATTCTCCAACATCGAAGGCTTGGAAACAAAAGGACAATAATTGGCCCATTAGTAAGTCAGGCAACGAAAGCCAATGACTATACCGCTTCAATTAATGTAA
>CAZGYJ010000004.1:0-45228 GCA_964530345.1 uncultured Methylomonas sp. | reverse complement strand
TCCAGTGCCATGTTGGTATTTTGAAAATAATATGTTGGTTGTTTTTATTTCTCCTTACCCAACCCTCTCCATCAGGAGAGGGAGGAAAAAGCTCTCCTGATGGAGAGGGTTGGGTGAGGAGATTCAAATAGGGTTATTCATAGACCATTACTCGAGAAATTTCTTCCAGGGTAGTGATTCCTTCCAACACTCGGGTCAGGCCATCTTGGTAAAGTGTGGCAATACCTGAGTTCATTAAATAGTTGTTTAAATCGTCTTGAGTGGGATTATTAATCATGAGCCGTTGTAATTCTGACGTAATCGGTAAAATTTCGTGATTGGCAATTCGGCCTTTGTAACCGGAATCATAGCAAGCAGGGCAGCCACGACCTTTAGTTAATCGTACCTGGCCATGTTGTTGCCAATGATGTCTGTTGATATCTTCTGTGCTGGCAATGAAGGTGGTTTTGCATTCATGGCAAACAGTACGAATCAATCGTTGTGCAATGACGCCGATTAATGATGATGATAATAAGTACGGTTCAATGCCCATCTCCAGTAATCGGCTGATTGCGCCTGTGCTTTCGTTGGTATGCAACGTGGATAAAACCAGGTGGCCGGTCAAGGCGGCCTGGACTGCAATTTCTGCGGTTTCTTTTTCTCGGATTTCGCCAACCATAACGATATCCGGGTCTTGTCTGAGAACGTGTTTTAATACTTTCGGAAAAGTCAGGCCAATTGCTTCTTTAACCTGATTTTGATTGACAATATCTATCTGGTATTCAACCGGGTCTTCGATAGTGACAATATTTTTTTCTATGGAATTCAGGTAGTTAATGGCCGCGTATAGCGTTGTGGTTTTACCGCTGCCAGTAGGGCCAGTAACCAGAATCAAGCCATGAGTTCGTTTTAATAGTTTGATGAAGGTAGCCTGATTGGTTTCGCTCATGGCAAGTTTTTCAATATTTAGTAGATTCTGGTTTTTATCCAGAACCCGCAAGACAATTTTTTCGCCAAAAATGCCGGGCAGGGAACTGAAGCGAAGATCAACCACGCGGCCCTGGGTATTGACTTGGATTCTACCATCCTGGGGCAGACGGCGTTCGGCAATATCAAGATTAGCCATCACTTTGAGTCTGGAAACCAGAGCTGGATGCATTTCTGCTCCGGGAGACATAACTTCGTAAAGAATGCCATCCAGACGAAAACGTATGCGACTTTTTTTGCGCCCCGGCTCAATATGAATATCGCTGGCATTATCGCGAATGGCGCGTTGGATCATGGCATTGATCAGGTTAACAACCGGACTTTCACTGGATAATTCATCAATGATGGAATAATCATCAGGAATCTGGTTGTCAATGACTTCAAAATCTTCTTCAAGATTGCCCAGATATTCTGCAATATCCAGATCACTTTCCAGGGCTTCACCATGTTGGCGGACAATATCGTCTTTTTTTGCCAGCACTGGCGTTACTGTACAACTGGTGCGGTTTTTTATTTCATCCAGTGCAGGTAAATCCTGTGGGTCATTGGTTGCCAAGATTAATTTGTTGTGAATCTTGAACAGCGGCAGAACCGCCAGACGTTGAGATGTATCCTTGTCGATAATATTAGCAATAGCCGGATCCCATAACCCGGGACGTAACTGGATATAAGGGATGTTAAGTTGTTTACTTAATATTTTTAACAAATCGGGTTCATTGACCCAGCCCTTTTCCAGCAGAATCATGCCCATACGTTTGCCGGTTGCTGATTGAAGCTGCAGGGCTTTATCGATAATTTCAGGCTCTACCAATTGTTCGGCAATCAGCATATCGCCGAGGCGCAAGCGTTGCTTATTCGATATTTCTGGTTTGTATAGATTGTCTTTTCCGGAACGGTTTATGACCGGGATATAATTGCCAACACCTGTGATTTTAAGTACTTCGGAAATGATGGTATTGGTATTGACCAAGGTAATGGAACCGCCTTTTGGCAAAAGCAGTTCACGCCATTCCAGGAGTAATTCCAGGACTCGGCTGCTGATGGTTGGGACGGTGCTGAGATCCAGAATCAGCAAGGTTTCACCCGCACTGATACACTGTTCAATTTCTGCTTGTAAAAGATTCAGGCTATGAGTTTCCGCCAGAGACCCAGAAGGAGCAAGATAGGTATTAACGCCAACCTGACTGCGAATAATTTCAGTCATCTGTGGTTATTCAGAAAATGGTTCTGGTTTACCGATGCCGTAACCTTGTCCATAATCAATGCCCAATACTTTTAATTCTTGAAAAATGGCATCATTTTCGACAAATTCGGCAATGGTTTTAAGTTCCATCACCTGACCAATTTGGTTGATAGCCGATACCATGGCGTGATCGACCTTGCTGTCTAACAGGGATTTAACGAAATAGCCGTCTATTTTTAGATAATCCACCGGCAGGTTTTTCAAATAGGTGAAAGAACTCATGCCACTGCCGAAATCGTCTAGTGAGAATTTGCAACCGATTTTTTTTAGGTTGTTGATGAAGTCAATAGCTTGAGATAAATTTGAAACTGCAGCTGTTTCGGTAATTTCAAAACAGATGTTGGCAGGGTTAACGCCACTTTTGCGAATTTGTTCGATAGCATATTCAACAAAGCCGGGTTCACAAAATGACTGGCCGGAAAGGTTGATTGAGCAGGAAAGTGTTGGCTGGGTTTGAGCATCAGCCATTTTTTGCAGCGCATGTTTAATCACCCAGCGGTCTATTTTAGACATCAGATTGTAGCGTTCGGCAGCCGGAATAAAGAAAAACGGAGAAATGATTTTGTCGTTTTCATCTTGTAAGCGTAACAGTATTTCAAAATGCTGATGTTCGTCAGAATTATCTTGCAAAGGTTGAATCAATTGCCTATACAGCAAAAAACGATCTTCTTCTAAAGCGCGATTGATGCGACTGACCCATTGCAATTCATCTTCCCGCTGTGCTGTGTTTTTGTCAGATGCATGGTAGACATGCACTCGATTGCCGCCTAACTCCTTGGCAATATTACATGCCAAGTCGGCTTTGCCCATGAGGTCAGAATAACCATGCTGGTCTGAATTAATCTGTACCACACCAATGCTAACCGCAATATCGAATAATTTATCCTTGTAAAAATAACGAAATTGTTTGATCGCCAGACGGATTTTTTCTGAGCACTGTTCTGCTTTTGTTAATGAGCAGTCTTCCAGCAGCACCGCAAATTCATCACTGCTCATTCTGGCCAGTGTGTCAGTATCGGAAAGTTGTTTTTTTATCAGGGCGCCAATTTGGTTGAGTAATTGGTCTCCGGCAATTTGGCCTGAAGTATCATTAATAATCTTGAATTGGTCTACATCAATAAATAGCAAGGCGGATTGTTGTTTTATTGAGCTTACACTGTGCTCCAGGCACTCCATGAAACCCTGACGGTTATAAAAGCCGGTTAGGCTATCGCGTCTTGCCTGGATTAATTTAGAGGCTTCTGCAGCCAGAACTTCAGATAATTTTCGATCACTGTTGGAAAAATCCTTTTTTTGCAGAGAATTAATAAGAACCAAAATGCCACTTTGTTTATTTTTGCTGGGATGTACCGGGGCGGCAATGATTTTACAGGGCATATTGAAATCGGCATCGGTCCAATCGGTGTCAGAATCTCGATTAATTACTACAGTCTCCCTGCTTTCCATCATTTTTCGGCACAATGATTTTTCCACAGCTTCCAGAATTGCTTGTTGCTGATCCTTGAGCGTACTGTCTATGGCTAGATGATGGATGAAAAAGTGCTGTTCGGGCAAGTATAATAGGATTAAATCAATATTCAGGTAATTTGAACTGTTGATAATGAGCTGTTCCAAAGCCTGGTATTCATTATGTCTGTTTTCGGATACTTCACTGTCATCCATGCCGTAGAACAAATTGAGTTCTTCATAACGAACCATTAGTTCATCCGCCATCCCTGAAAGGGCGATATCAAGATTATAATCATCGCAAAGACATTGAATGATGTGAGTGATTAATTGATCCAGTTGTTTATTTAAAGAATTAGTTAGTTCTTGTTGGAGGATGAGCGATAAATAAAAATGTTTTTGACTTGCCCCTAAATAAAAATGCTTATGGAATAAAGCGATTTCAGGAGAAATCTGGATAAGATTCTGATTATTTGCTAAGTCGAGGGGTTGTTGATCAAGTGTTTTTAAAAGCACTACAAAAGCAGGATTAGTATTTTCATCTACGGTTGTTTTTATTGTCTGGCCGCGCTCATCATGAAGCGCCAGAGCGCATGGGCACGAAACAGCCGCTTCAACAAAAGGCAGGAATTTCTCAAGTTTTAATAGCTCGGGTTTTTCTTTCATGGTTCAGGCGAAATAATCATTGAGCCGAATGACTAGACGGCGCATGCTTAAAGGTTTTTCCATTAGTTCCACCGAATCAAATTGTTCCGCCCAGGTTCGGATATCCCGGTCGGTGCGGGATGTCATGATAATAATCAGTTGACTTAATTGAGGGTATTGGCTGATGATCTGTTTGCAAAGATCAATACCATTCATTTTAGGCATTTGCACGTCGGTTATGACGATGTCGGGATGTTCTTGTTCGATGACATCTAACGCTAACTGGCCATTCAGTGCGGTGTAAGCAATATACCCTGAGCGTTCAAGAAATTGCTGTAAAACCAGGGTTACATGAGGTTCATCATCAACTAACAGTACTTTTTTCATGCGACAGCCTGCTTAAGAATGGTTGAGTTCTTTTTCAGGGAAATAGTGAATTCACTGCCTTCACCGGGAGTGCTTTGCAAGGAGATTTCCCCTTGATGCAATTCGATGATTTCCTTGGCAAGTGACAGCCCCAGTCCATGACCATTTTTCCGGGTTATTTGTTCTTCTGAAGATCGATAAAATTTATCGAAAATTCTGGGCTGGTCGGCAGCAGAAATTCCCAAACCTGTATCAGAAACCCGAATAACAATCACATCATCCAGTTCTTCTGCTGATAAAAAAACTTTTCCGTTGGGGCGATTATATTTGACCGCATTGGTTAATAAATTATTGATAGCGATGCGTAATAAGTCTTTATCAACCTGGATATTGGATAAAGTTCGCGGTAGTTGTAATTGAAAGTCAATGTCTTGATGTTTACCGCTTCGGGCTACGCTGTTGAAGGTATCTTGAAGAAATTCAACAAATTTTACCCGGTGCAGGTTCAGGGTAATATTACCCGCCTCTATTTTGGTGATATTCAATAAATTTCCAATCAAGCCCGCTAACCGGTCTACTTCATCATTAATAACATTGACTGCATTAAATCTTTGATCATCAGGAACGCCTTGCTCATCAGATAATAATTCTGCATACATGCGAATGACATTCAGGGGGGATTTTAATTCGTGGGCGACATGAGCAATGAATTCATCGCGGGCATTATTCGCTAATACTTCCTGAGTTTTATCGTGAAAAATCACTAAAGTTCCACAAATGGTTTCGACATCTTTCGGTGTGAATATTGGATAAGCTCCAACTGCAATGGTTTTACCAGGGTTATTTTCAGGGGTATATTCAACTGTTTCGGAACGTTGCAAACGGCTGATATTGCTATGATAACGAGCCAGCAGGGTGATTACGTCTTGGTTGTTGCACCATTGCTGGGGATTTTTATGGATAAGAGATTCCAGTGGTTGGCCAATCAACGTTGTCAGTTTAGAATTGGCGAAAGTGGTTAATCCGGTTTCATCCATGATCAGGACTGCATCTGGTAACGATTGTAATGCGGCTTCCATGCGTTTGCGTTGATAACTAATTGCCAGGGTTGATGCCTGGGTTTTGACATTATCGTGTTGTAATTCCTGAAACCGGTGGTCAACGACTTCAACAAAGTGTTTGAAGTTCTGGATAAAATCCTGAAAATCATTGGCTTCGTTAACTGCACCAAGATGCTGTTTATGAAGTGTTTTGTTGATTTCTATATTGGCTTGACGCAAGGGCAGTAATTCGCGGCGGATTAAAAAATAGGTTAAAGGAACCAATAAAAAAACCGGTAAAGCCAATTGTGCAATGAACGGGAGTTCTTTGAGATCAACACTGATATCAGGTTTGAAAAACCCGATTCGATAATGTCCCGCTAATTTACCGTCTGCTAGTAACGGTGCGCGGAATTCTATAATTTCCTTGTTTTCAGTTTGAGAGTTAAAGCGATGTTCAGTTGGCCAGAGGTTGGCTGTGTCGGCTAACTGGGTTTTGGGAATAGATGTTGAGCCAGAGCTGGAAATGGCCAATGGTTTGCCATGTTTGTCAACGATAGCAGCGTAGGCAAAATCTGATTGTTGATGCTGGCTATGAATCAAATCCAGAATGGTGCTGCGACTATTTTTGATGGCAAGTTGTTCGAATGGCAAGGTCGATAAAACCTGAGCTATATTTCTGCCCTGTTGCTTAATTGCCTGTTCCTTATTTTGATAGCGGTTGATGATAAGCTGCCAGGCAATGGTGATAATTACCAGCAGAGCCGCTGATATCAGGATTAAGCCAAAGCGTTCAGTTGCTATTTTTTTCATTAGCCGTTAGTGAACAAAAGTCGTAGTACTTCCAGCATGGAATGTTTTGCTTCATTTTTAACCGGCTCTAGTGCTTCTTCATCAAGTCCAGTGATTTCCCATGCCTTGATATTAATTTCCGGAGCATCGATACCTGTTTTTTTGCTTTCTTCTTGTAATACCATGATTGAGGCAAGGTGAACAATTGCACTATCCAACAAAAATTGGTTGGACTCTGCAAGCGAAGTATGGTTCTCGACCGTTTCAACATGGCTTTTAGGTAATTTCCATGATCGTAACAGGGCAGCACCGATCTTTGAATAATCAAAGCCAAAAGTTTCTCTTTCAATTTGCTGGACAGGTTTGTTATCCAGTTTCGCCTCGGAAAGAATTTCAAATGCTGGTCTCGGCATTTTTGTATAAATAATCAGATGACCAAGATCATGAAGCAAACCGGCCAGGAACAGCCTTTCGCTGTCTAATACATTACATTTTCTGGCCAACAGCCGCGAAATAATGCCGCAATAGACACTGCGCGCCCAAAATTCCTTCATATTGACTAAATCTTTAGGAATACCTTTGAAAGATTTGACGACAGAGGTAGCAAGCACCAGATCATGAAGTTGAGATAAACCCATAATGCTGATGGCGCGGGTGACGGTTTCAATTTCTGATGCAAATCCAAAAAACGAGCTGTTGGATATTCTTATTAATCGTGCGCAGATGCTTGGATCCTGACTGACAATGTTGGAAACATCATCAATTGAAGATCGAGGGTCATCAATGGTATCTCGTACTTTCAGGTACAACTCGGGTAATGAGATCAGGTCATCGACATTTTCAACTAATTGTTCCGGTGTCATCAAAAACTACTATCAGGTTGGTAATAAGTAGAAGAATAGCAGAACTTTTGAGGATTTCTGGGAAGCTAAGGTGAGTAAGTCCTCTCAGAGCTAAGAGGACTGAACAGCATTGGAATGAAAAAGAATCGTGGTATTTATTTGCAGAAATTTACCTTATAAATACCGGGCAATTAAACCTTTTTGTCCGTTTATTTCTGGTAATGGGATTTTCACCTCATAACCACCTCCGGAAGCTTCCTGCATCGGGTTGCCGTAAAGGTCTTCCATATATTCGACGGTAATATTCCGATTGCCTCCGGGCAAAATCACTTCGATGGTGTCGCCGACAGAAAATTTGTTTTTCACATCAATTTCGGCCAGGCCGGTTGCAGGGTCATAATTTCTGATTTCGCCGCAAAACTGTTGTTGATGGCTTTTGGAATAACCGGTGATATAGTTTTGGTATTCGTGAGTATGGTGGCGCTGATAAAATCCGTCGGTATAGCCGCGATTTGCCAGATTTTCCAGAACGCCGAGTAATTCCGGACGAAATTCGCGGCCAGCAAGCGCATCATCAATGGCTTGCCGATAGGTTTGGGCGGTACGTGCAACATAATAGTGGGATTTTGTTCGGCCTTCAATTTTCAGGCTGTCGACGCCTATTTCTACCAGTCTTTGAACATGCTCAATGGCTCTTAAATCCTTAGAGTTCATAATATAAGTGCCATTTTCGTCTTCCATCACTGGTAACAATTCTCCTTTACGGCCCTCTTCCTCAAGAAAATAGACTTTGTCAGCTAGGGGGTGGCGGTCAGCGCCGCCACAACTGGCCGTGCTGAGTTCAGACATGGAAAGTGCACCTTCTGCTAAAACATAGTCACCTTCAGCATTTTCATGTGCAGGTAAAGTATCATATTTCCAACGGCAGGAGTTGGTACAAGTGCCCTGGTTTGGATCTCGGTGATTAAAATACCCTGATAGCAGGCAGCGGCCTGAATAGGCAATACATAAAGCGCCATGAACAAACACCTCAAGTTCCATATCCGGACATTCCTGACGAATTTCGGCTATTTCGTCCAGCGATAATTCCCTGGACAGAATAATTCTGCTGATTCCCATTTTCTGCCAGAATTTTACCGTAGCGAAATTGACGGTGTTGGCCTGTACGGATAAATGAATTGGTATTTCTGGCCAATGTTCACGGGTCATCATAATCAACCCCGGGTCCGCCATAATCAAAGCATCCGGTTTCATGGCGATGATGGGTGCTAGATCTTTTACAAAAGTTTTGATTTTACTGTTATGTGGAATAACATTGGTGGCCAGGAAAAATTTTTTCCCAAGCTGATGGGCTTCCTTGATGCCTTTATCCAGATTGTCAGAAAGGAAATCGTTGTTGCGGACTCGCAGGCTGTAGCGTGGTTGTCCGGCGTAAACTGCATCGGCGCCATAAGCGAAGGCGTAGCGCATGTTTTTAATTGTCCCCGCTGGGGATAGGAGTTCAACAGTTTTCATAGTGTTTTACTGGGTTAATATAAAACTATTATAAACCTTTCTTGTCAAAGAGGGTTCCAAAAGCCGATCCGCCTGAAATGAAATGAAATGAAGTGAAATGTAGTGACAGCAAAACAGGTGCGGTGGGTTTAGGAACTTATTAATCGCTTTGGTAAGAATTTTTTGCCGTGCACAGCGATTTATTTCAACCAGGAGTCGATGATGTGGCTATTTCTATTTATCATTGCGTTGCTGTATGTTTTGGGCAATGCATTTTTACTGTTAAGAATGACCAATATCCCAAAAATTCCCAAAAATTTTATAACTCGACCTTATGATGGCGATGATGAGGGTGGGTAGGTCGTGCTCGCAAGGTAAATGTGACCGGGCCGTCATTAATTAACGCAACTTTCATATCAGCGCCAAATTCACCACAAGCTACGGTATGATAATGGCTTTTTGCTTTTTCAGTGAGATATTGGAAAAGTTTTTTGCCTTGTTCAGGAGGAGCTGCCGAAGTAAAACTGGGTCGGTTACCTTTTTCTGTATCTGCGGCAAGTGTAAATTGAGGAATTAATAATAAATCGCCATGAGTATCGCGCAGGCTGAGGTTCATTCGGTCATTTTCGTCGGCAAAAATTCGATAGTTCAAAACCCGCTCAAGCAATCTGTCTGCTTCATGCTCGGTGTCGTCTTTTTCTACCGCGACTAAAGCCATAATGCCACGACCAATTTCTCCAATTATTTTGTGATTGACTGTGACGCTGGACTGGGTAACCCGCTGAATAATGGTGATCATAGATGTTTCCCTTATTATTTTTTTGCTAAATTTTTAATGCTGACTTTTATTTTGGCATACACTTTAAACAATATTTATTGGTTATTTCACAGTTTGGCTTGGAATTAATGAAAAAAATCGGTTTTTTGGAGCTTAGGAGTTTCATTTCACTCTTAATGCTGGCTTTGGTGTCTTTTTCCGCTGCATCAGAAATTTATCAATGGAAGGATAAATTTGGCAAGACGCATTTTTCAGATGTAAAAAAAGCTCAGGCGAAACTGGTAAAAGTTAACCCAGGGCATGGTTACTATTATGTTAAAAGAGTTTTCGATGGTGATACTGTGATGCTTGAAAATGGGACCAAAATTCGATTATTGGGTATCAATACCCCGGAAGTCGAACACAGAAATAAATCTGGGCAACCTGGTGGCGAGAAGGCGAAGCACTGGCTGGAACAAGCCGTATTGGGAAAAAAAATCCGAGTGCAAAAAGACATTGAGAAAAAGGATAAATATGGTCGCACGCTTGCGCATATTTTTACTCAGAATCGCAGGCATATCAATCTGGAACTGGTCGAATTAGGTTTGGCTACTGTCAATATTCATCCGCCAAATTTAAAGTTTACCGATGAATTGCTGCGCGCTCAGAAGTTGGCAGAAAGTAAGAAATTAGGGATATGGGAGTATCCGGAGTATCAGCCCAAAACTGTTGCTTCAATTGGAGGTAGCCGACTGAAAGGCTGGCAAAGGCTTGTTGGAAACGTATTACGAATTCGAGAAAGCCGAAAATATGTCTATCTGGTGTTTTCTAAGCAATTTGATGTCAGAATCGCTTTAGATAATTTAAGGTATTTTCCAGATTTGAAAAAATATGTCGGCAAAAAAATTGAAGTCCGAGGCTGGATTTCGAGAAGAAAAAAACATCTGTCAATGCTGATTCGGCATCCTGCGGCTATCAAAATGGCGGAATAGATCGGAGTTTCTTGTAATCTCGGGTAGAATGCTTTTCTTATGCGTTCTGGTCAAGCCACAAAAATTAAACCCAAATATGATGTTATCGTCATTGGCAGCGGTATTGGTGGATTAACAGCCGCAGCACTGTTGGCGAAAAGTGGTAAATCGGTATTGGTTATTGAGGCGCATGATCGGCCAGGAGGCTATGCGCACGGTTTTAACCGGAAACGATATCATTTTGACTCTGGCGTCCATTTGACAAGTGGATGCGGAAAACATGGCTACCAAGGTGGCCAAGTCATTTACAAGCTTATTAGTACCCTTGGAATTACTGACCAAATAGAGTTTGTTCCCGTTAATCCTTTTTCCCAGGCATGTTATCCAGATTTTAGGGTGGGTTTGCCCACATCGATTGATGATTTTGTAGAGACTTTAGGGCGGTTTTTTCCTGATGAAGTGCAGGGATTGAGAAAATTGCTTAATTTATGCCTGCAAGTTACTGAAGAAGTGGCGAAGGCTGATGAGGTCTTTGCTGATTGTGGTCTTTTTTCCCAGATTGAAGAAAAACTGCCGGCATTTAATCATTATAGAAAATTCACTTTGGCTGAAGTTTGTCAACAGTTTATCAATGATCCTAAGCTTCTTAGTTTATTTGCAACCAACTGGCCTTATTTGGGCTTGCCGCCTTCGCAGGTTTCGTTTATTTATTGGGCCACTATGTTGATCGGTTATTTGGTTGATGGGGCATATTATTGTAAGGGTGGTTTTCAAAACTATGCAAATGCTTTGGTTCAAGGTTTACAGAATAACAATGGTGACATTAGTTATAAAACCTGGGTTAAAAAAATTGAAATTGACAAGCAGCGGGTTAAGGCTGTTGTCACCAATTCAGGCCAATGGATTGAGGCGAATGTTGTGATTTCTAATGCCGATATGAGGCAAACAGTGACTGATCTGGTTGGTATCGAATATTTTCCAAAGCGATATTTGCACCGACTTGAAAGGATGCAGCATTCCTTATCAATTTTTGCGGTTTATATAGCTACTGATTTGCCTATTCATGAATTAGGATTGGCGCAAGAAACTTTTTGTTATCAGAATGAAGATCATGAGGAAAACTTTGCTACGATTGAGCGGGGAGAGCTTTCCTTTATTAGTATTACTATGCCAACTCTGACGGACAGTACTTTGGCGCCTGAAGGGGAGCATGTGTTGATGTTAACCACACTTTTACCATACCAGTCGCGCGAAGTCTGGAAGAAATTAAAGCCAATTATTGTGGAGCAAATGCTGGATCGTGCCGAGTGTTATATTCTGGACTTAAAGGACCATTTGCTGTTTATAGATGCTGGTTCCCCCGAAACCATGCGGCGGTATACTCAAAATTACCAGGGTGCGGCCTACGGTTGGGACGTGACGCCCAATCAAATCGGCCCTGGCCGGATATCAAATCGGTCACCCATTTCGGGGCTTTATTTTGCAGGGCACTGGACTACGCCTGGTGGTGGGGTTTATGGCGTGAGCGTTTCAGGAATGCAAACTGCTCAGCAAGTATTGGGAATTACACATCAGAAAGAATTCTGGCAATTTTTAGAGATAAATGGAGCGGCATAGGGCTATTGCGGTTAGTCAGTATCTTCCTGTTTGTCTATTGAAAAAAGCTTCATATTGGTTCTAATTTCATTGGCAAACTTGAAGCCGGTTTCGGACAAAGGCTTGCTGCCTATGTGTTGCAGATTCAAGGCGCTCATCATTGCGGCTTTTTGAAAGTTTTTGTTTTTTCTCATCAACATGGATAATACGAACATGGCTTCTTCCTCATCTGTATCACCTGCTTCAACCATACTTTGTAAGTCCTTGGTCACAGAGATAAATGCCAGGATTCTCTTTTTTCGGCTCAAAAAGCCTATTGAAGGCAGGCTGCTATATAATATTTTGAATATTTTTTCTGCATTTTCCAGATTCACTCGTAAACACCTTTGATGAGAGTCGTAAATAGACGTATGGTCAAAATTAAATCATTACTATCAAGCCAAAGAGATAAAGAAGCTCTGGTTTGGCATAGATTTAATCGGTCTTTTACAATCTATTTTATCATGATCCTTGGCTGTTGGTTGCTCTGGTATCAGCACACAGAGCCGAATTCTTTGGCATTACTGAAAACAAACTGGCCGGTTTCTTTAACCATGATTTTTGGCTCTTTTATTGCCGGTGCAACTAGTGAAGGTGGGGGAGCGGTGGCGTTCCCTGTTTTTACCAAACTACTTGATATTTCGCCAAATAGTGCCAAGATTTTTTCACTGGCTATTCAAAGTGTTGGAATGTCCATGGCCTCGTTGATGATTCTGTTGTTAAGAGTAAAAGTTCAATGGAAAATGCTTCTGTGGGCTAGTATTGGCGGTGTGCCGGGAATTTTCTTAAGTATTTCTATGTTGTCGCCCTTGATTGCGCCAGAAGAAATTAAGATGTCGTTTACGGCGATGGTTAGCAGTTTCGCTGTAACATTGGCAATATTAAGATTAAGGGGTAGGAGTTATAATGAAGACCTGCATACATTTTCAGCAACCGAGAAGATAATTCTGTTGTTAGCTGGTTTTGTTGGCGGGGTAATGTCGGGATTGGTGGGGAATGGTATTGATATCATCTGTTTTTCAGTCATGGTGCTGTTGTTTCGAATCAGAGAATCAGTCGCAACCCCAACCTCGGTTATTTTAATGGCGATTAATGCAATCGTTGGTTTTGCGCTTCATGTGTATTATTTTCAAGATTTTACCCCGCTTATTCGGAATTATTGGCTAGCCGCGATTCCAGTTGTTATTATTGGCGCCCCTTTAGGGGCATTTTTTTGTTCTAAGTTAAATAATGACATAATAGCCCTGATTTTAATTGTTTTGATTTTGGTCGAACTAGCATCATCGCTATGGATTATTCCGCTAACTGATAATGTGATTATTTATAGTTTGGCTGTAGGTTTGCTTTTTGCCGGAGCGTATTATGTGATGGCGAGCGTAAAAAAATATGAGGAGCGTTAATATGAAAAAGTTTTTTCAGTTAGTGATGGTTTTTTCCATGATGGTGTTGCTGGCGTCCTGCAACAAAATGGGTAGAGCCCCTGAAGCATTACCGGCAAATATTCACATAGGCGATACTTATTACACGCAGTTTGCTTTACAGTTTGAGAAGGGGCGGTTTATTACTACGAATTACCGAGTTGGTGTTTTGTTGCCGATCAATTCGAAAGTAACATTACTTGATATCAACAGAAAAGTAATTAAAGTCCATCTTGAGGATTTTGGTCATGATTTACTTATTAAAAATGCAGCCAAGCATGTGGGTGGCGATGCATATTATTATTTTGGTAAATTATTTGACCGGAAAACAGTTAATCTAGCCAAATTTACCAGAAAAGAAAGGGCCAATATTAAAAAAGGTAAAGTGGCAGTAGGTATGCGCAAAGATGCAGTGATTGCAGCAATCGGTTATCCGCCCACACATCAGACGCCAAGTTTGGAATATGATAACTGGACTTACTGGAAAACCCGCTGGGGCGATAAATTTATCGTTTACTTTAAAAATGGCAAAGTGACTCGAATTCAAGATTAGTCATTGAAAAATTAATATATTTTATAGATTGGAAGATCATGTTTGATAATTTAACCGAACGATTAGGTAAAACCCTAAAAAATCTAAAGGGTCAGGGTCGGCTGACCGAAGAAAATATTAAAGAGACCCTGCGCGAAGTGCGCATGGCCCTGTTAGAAGCGGATGTGGCTTTACCCGTGGTAACGGCATTTATTGACAAGATTAAAGAACGTGCTCTAGGGCAGGAAGTGCAGTCAAGTCTCAGTCCGGGGCAAGCAATGATCAAGGTGGTTCAAGCCGAAATGATCAATGTCATGGGTGAGGCCAATGAAGGCTTGGATCTTCGTGCAAATCCACCCGCTATTATTTTGATGGCTGGCTTGCAGGGCGCAGGTAAAACTACCACGGTAGCAAAGCTGGGGCGTTGGTTACAAGCTACGCAAAAGAAAAAGGTCGGTGTTGTCAGTGCTGATATTTATCGCCCTGCGGCAATAAAGCAGCTGGAAACTCTGGCTAATGATTTGTCTTTGGAATTTTTTCCAAGTGACACGTCGCAAAAACCAGTCGACATCGCCAATAACGCTATCGATGCTGCAAAAAAGAAATTCCTTGATGTTGTCATTGTTGATACCGCAGGACGTTTGCATATCGATGATGAAATGATGTCTGAAATAAAGGATTTGCATGCGGCAATTAATCCTGTTGAGACCTTGTTTGTTGTAGATAGTATGACAGGTCAGGATGCTGCAAAAACAGCGAAAGCATTTGATGAGGCCTTGCCATTGACAGGGGTGGTATTAACCAAGGCTGACGGTGATGCGCGCGGCGGTGCAGCCTTATCAATTCGTCACATCACAGGTAAGCCAATAAAATTTATTGGTACTGGCGAAAAAACTGATGCTCTGGAGTTGTTCCATCCAGACCGTATTGCATCCCGTATTTTGGGTATGGGCGATATGCTGAGTTTGATTGAAGAAATCGAACAGAAGGCGGATAGGAAAAAGGCTGAAAAACTAGCTAAGAAGATACAAAAAGGTAAGTCTTTCGATTTTGAAGATTTACGTGAACAGCTTTTACAAATGCAAAACATGGGCGGCGTTGGCGCGATGTTGGACAAATTGCCGGGTATGGGTAATGTACCTCAAAACATGAAGGATAAAGTGAATGACAAGGAATTGGCGCGTCAGATTGCTGTAATTAATTCCATGACAGCTCAAGAAAGGCGCTATCCGGATTTGATTAAAGGAAATCGCAAAAAACGCATTGCTGCTGGTTGTGGCCAGGAATTGCAAGATGTTAATCGGGTATTAAAGCAGCATAAAATGATGGCCAAAATGATGAAAAAATTTAAAAAAGGCAATATGGCCAATATGATGCGGGGGATGAAAAGTAATATGCGAGGAATGCCCATGTAAAAAATCGATTAGGTTTTAAATCCTCAAATTACCTATTGTTGTACAGCCAGAATAAATATTGGAAGAGACTAAAGCTTTACAATTTTACAAAATGTGCGTAGTATAGGTAGGCTAAATTCTAATTGTACTTATAAGTTTTGAGGATTTTTTAATGGTAGTTATTCGTCTAGCTAGGGGTGGGCAAAAAGATCGGCCTTTTTATCACATCGTTGCTGCAGATAGCAGGACAAGTCGTGATGGGCGTTATCTTGAGCGCTTAGGGTTTTTTAATCCAATGGCCTGCGGCAATGAGCAAAGACTGCGTCTTGATCTTGAGCGTGCCGAATATTGGATGTCTGTTGGCGCTCAGCCATCGGCACGGGTGCGTAGATTAATTAAAGATTGGAAAAAGGAAGCTGCTTCCGCAGAGATTGAGGCAGCAGCGTAAAGCTTGACCGATAAGAAGCTCTGCGTCGGGAAAATTTCTGGTGTTTACGGTATCAAAGGATGGGTTAAAGTTCATTCTTATACTGGAGATCGGGAAAATATTCTAAAGTATTCGCCTTGGCGATTACAGAAAGACAAGCAGTTAAAAATTCTTAATGTTATAACGGGACGCAAGCAAGGTAAGACTATTGTTGTTTCCCTGGAAGGAATAGAAAACCGGAACGATGCCGAGTTACTTGCCGGTTGGGATGTATTTATCGGTTCGGAGCAATTGCCGAAAATAGAGCATGGGGAATATTACTGGGCTGATCTTGTTGGACTAAAAGTTGTCACAACAGATGGAATTGACCTGGGAGTTGTCGATTATCTCATAGAAACTGGGGCCAATGATGTGTTCGTAGTGGCTGGAGATAAAGAACGTTTAATTCCCTTTTTGCAACAGCAAACTATAATCAAAATTGATCTTGAAGAAGGTTTAATGATTGTAGATTGGGATCCTGATTTTTAAATCGGATCGCTGGTAAACCAATGCATTTTGATGTAATCAGCTTGTTTCCAGAAATGATTATTTCTGGTGCAAGTTATGGTGTTGTTGGCAAGGCCCTTGAAAAAGGCCTGGTAACTTTGTCAGTCTGGAATCCTCGAGATTATACGCACGATAAGCATCGTACTGTGGATGATCGGCCGTATGGCGGCGGTCCGGGTATGGTGATGAAGCACCAGCCATTAAAAGATGCTTTGGGGAAGGCGAAAGAAGCATATAGTAATAATGCGAAGGTAGTGTATTTAAGTCCGCAGGGTAGGCCAATCAGGCAAAGTTTATTTGAGCAGGTAAACAGGCAAGAACAATTAATTTTAATTGCCGGGCGCTATGAAGGTGTAGATGAACGATTTATTGAGTCGTATTGCGATGAAGAGTGGTCTTTAGGCGATTTTGTAATTAGTGGTGGTGAGTTAGCAGCTTTGGTGGTAATTGACGGAATAACTCGTTTGATACCGGGAGTATTGGGTGCTGAAGAATCTGCAAATCAAGACTCTCATGTCAATGGATTATTGGATTATCCTCATTACACCAGGCCTGAAACGATTGATGATAATAAAGTGCCTGAAATATTATTGAGTGGCAATCATGTGGAAATTGCAAGATGGCGATTAAAACAGTCTTTGGGTAAAACCTGGAAGAAAAGGCCGGATTTGTTGCAAAGCAAGAAATTAACGATAGAGCAGCAAAAGTTGCTTGAAGAATTTAGAACAGAATTTGATGATAATTAGGGTGTGGAAATGAGCAATTTAATTGATGAATTAGAAGCGGCACAAATGAAAAAGGATATCCCTGAGTTCAATCCAGGTGATACAGTAGTTGTAAAGGTAAAGGTGAAAGAAGGCAACCGGGAAAGGTTACAGGCTTTTGAAGGTGTAGTGATTGCCAAGCGTAACCGCGGCCTGAATTCAGCCTTTACAGTGAGAAAGATATCCTATGGTGAAGGTGTTGAACGTGTGTTTCAAACACATAGCCCGTTAATCAGTTCAATTGAAGTTAAACGCCGTGGTGAAGTGCGACGAGCCAAGCTTTATTATTTGCGTAACTTAACCGGTAAAGCTGCAAGAATTAAAGAAAAAGTATAGTTATTCGGAGTTCACAATTTACTTTGTTGTTCGGAAGGCAGCTATTAAAGCTGCCTTTTTTTATTCAAAAAAATTTATGGGTTTATTCGGCATTGGTATCAACAGGGGAATTTAGATTTTCTTCCTGTTCTTCTCTGGTTCCAGAAATGCTCCTTAAATAAATTGCCAGGTGGATCCGGTCTGGAACCTCAAGTTTTCGAAAAATCGCACTTAAATGCGCTTTGACTGTTCGTTCAGTTATGAACAAGGTCGCAGCTATTTTTTTTGTACTGCCGCCGTGAAAAACCATATCAGCGACTTGCATTTCACGAGGAGTAAGTGATTTTAAAAGTTCTTTCTTTTTTGCAGTTATTTCATCGTCATCATGTAGTTTCTGAGGGTCAATTTTGTTGGCTATTAAGGTTTTGATTATTTTCGGAATCAAATGTCTTTGAATCCAAACTTCACCTTCGAGTACCCGGTTAACAATGAGGGTCAAGGAAGTATCATCGCTTTGGCTGTCCTGATAACCAGAAGCGCCGGAAGCGATCAATTGTATTTGCTTTTGTTCCGACCATTGATGGCCAATAACCACAAGCTTACCCGGTGCATTTTCAGACAATGAAGAAAAAAGGTAGTCATCCGGAATTAAATTGCCATCAAGAACGGTTAAATCAATATGAAGACCGGCATTTTCAAGAAAAAGCTTGCTTTCTTGCCAACCCAGGGCTACCTCAATGGTATAATCATTGGTCAGACGACAACTCCACTCTCTGAGAGTATTCGCATTTTCTGAAACTAGAAGAATGATCGGATTATCCATAATTTACGGTGATGCTATTCTTTATTTTTAGGAAAAAACGAATATTTTTTACAAAAATATTGTCAAAGATTGCGTAAACGGTCTAAAAGTACAGCCGTCATTTTACGGGTAATCCAGATTTCACCTGCAAGAACAACCCGAATCGCCTTACGAATATGCTGCTCAATGGAATGATAGGCCAGATATCCATTTGCACCAGATAATAAACAATTTAAAACTTGTTCCTGGGAGAGTTTATTACCAAGCACAACGATTTTGCTATCAGGGGATTTTTGGAATAAAAACCTGATAAAATCAGTAGTGTCCTGGTCACTGATTTGGTAATCAAGCAATATCATGTCAGGTTGAAGTTCTGCCGCATAATGCAAAGCGACAATTTCATCATGATGAGTGACGATTTGATCATTGGCTTCAGTATTGTCTTGTGTAAGAAAGCTTTGGGTGAGCTTTTTTTTCTCAATAATCTGAATCTGAATCGCCATAAAGTTAACCAAAGGAAGAATGTTGAATTTACTTCAAACAAGTTTAATTCAAAATGCGATTTTTACAATTGTACCAACGGACATTTGAAGGGTTGCATTTATTGAGAGGCCAGTTAGAATTTTGAAAGGGAAAGATTTCTCACGAATAATAGAGTTAGTTGGATAAGAGGGGGTGGCGTAAATTTTTAACTTTTTGCGAGTTTATTTTGCAACTTTCTTCGTTACAACTTTGGTTATATAGCATGACATGATTATGTTTTTTATGTTGCACCTTGAATATCGCAAAATATTCAGCTCAATATTACTAAAAAATTTATGCTTACCTATTTTCAGGAGGGGGTTTAATTTCAGGCGTTTTTTGGGAGCAATCGTTTGTGCCTACATTTCTGTTGGTTTAAGCGGGTGTTCAAAAACTCGCCAAGTTTATTTTTTCAAAGATGCTCCCATAGTTAATAAATTTTCCAGTATAAATGTAGCTAAAGGTGCGGAAATTGCTAAAATTGCAAAGCAGTATTTGGGTGTTCCATACGCTTACGGCGGCCATGATCCGGCTGGATTTGATTGTAGCGGGCTGGTTCAATATTCGCATCAGAGAGCTGGCGTTAATGTTCCTCGAGCAACATCTACACAGTTTGAGGCTGCGCAGGAAATTTCAGTTACTGATATGCAGCCAGGAGATGTGATTTTTTTTCGGATGGGGTTTTGGAAAATATCTCATGTTGGCATTTATGTAGGGAAAGGAAAGTTTATTCACGCGCCTAGTTCTGGCAAACATGTTAAATTTGCTAGCTTAACTAATCCTTATTGGCAAAACCGGATAGAAAAAATTGGTCGTTTATATCGTTGATAATTGAGATTAACGTATTGGGGCGTACTTTCCGGTGATACGAAAATTTTGGTAATCACTCAGAACCATATTATGATCAAAAGCTAATTGCTGCGGTAGCTCCTCTATGTTAAAAACTTTGCAGTGCTTAGCATCATCTGCTGCTTTTGGTGTGCCTCTTGCCTCTGCAACGTAAACGGCTGTCACTGTGTGATTTCGCGGATCGCGTGCAGGGTTGGAATAAAGGCCTAATAAAATCTTTAAAGTAACATCAAGACTAACTTCTTCTTTAGCTTCGCGAATGGCGGCATGTTCTATCGTTTCTCCTATGTCAACAAAACCTCCTGGGATTGCCCATCCATAGGGGGGGTTAGCGCGTTCAATCAGCACAAGAGGTCGTTCGGGTTGATCAATCAATTCGATTATTATGTCGGCAGCAAGTAATGGAGTTACTGGTGTAGGCATGAAGCAATTATTTTTGTCGGATGAATTTTAATCAGGGAGGTGTGGAAGTTTTTTCAGGTCTGCTTGTCTCTCAAATAGTTGGCCTGCGGCAATTGCAATCAAGCAGTAGGCGGCAAAATAGTAAAATCCGGGGCCAAGTTCAGCATTCATTTGTACAGTTTCAATCGAGTTTTCGTTGGCATTAATGGCTAGAAAGGCAACGATAATGGCCATCATGAACACATCTGACATAGACCATTTGCTTAATAGGCTGCTGATTTTTAACATCAGACTCTTGTCTTCAGGCGCTCGAAGTAATAATGAAGTCAGGGTGAGAATTATTTTGGTTAATGGAATGATGACGCCGAACAAGCCGATCAAAAGACCAACGATCTCATGATTATGTGAAATTAACTCATTCATGGTTTGTAACAGACTTCTTGTTGATTCAAAAACCACAACATGACCCTCGATCTGTAATTGCTGCAATACAGACTGCAACATATTTTGTACAAAATTATTATTTTGGTCGGGTGGGAAAAGAGATGTGGTTGCGAGACCCAGCATTTCCTGTTTGTCAACAGTAGCTGTAATGGTTATCAGTGGTTGAGTTAAACCAGGAATTAAAAAAATAATCGCAAGGACAAAAAGAGATGCGGGTAGATATTTTTTCATGAAGTAATAATCAACAATAATTTCATTGAATTACATTATAACGTGTTGAGATGGAAGTCTCTAACAGAGAGTGAAATATGAGACACTCTTGATAATTAGTTATTTCTAATATATTATTATTTTAATATTTAAATTTAACCTTGTATATGCAGCCATCCCGTTTATTTAAATGTTTATCTGATGAGACCCGTTTGCGATGCGTCACTTTGTTGCAAAAAGAAGGCCGTTTATGTGTTTGCGAATTGACTGTAGCTCTGGATTTATCGCAGCCAAAAATTTCACGGCATCTTGCTTCCTTGCGGCAATGTAATGTCGTTGTTGATATTCGTGAAGGGCAGTGGGTTATTTATCAGATAAACCCAGAATTGCCAAGGTGGGCACATCTAATTTTGGATGATGTGCTTGCGGCTGTGGAGAAAAACGAGCAGTTGGATATAGATTTACAGCGCTTACATCAAATGCCAGGCAGGCCTGGAATGACCGCAGAGTGCTGTTAATTTTTTCTGAAATAGTTTGTTTATTACCCGTAAAATATCTACATATGCTGGGTATAAAGATGCATGGAACCTAACGATTCTTGTTGCGCAGTATTTGTATTTTCAAGTGGCTAATTACTGAAGTTCTGGCCTGTGGCGTGAATGGGCCGCAGGCCTTATTTGTTAACAAGGGGTTAATTTACAGAAGTTTGGTAGGAATCAGAAAACTCATTGAACATGGTTATTGCGTCTGGGAGGTTTTCTTGGTTTTCAAGAGCAAAAGAATTGACGCCGACACGAGAAAGATAATAGATTTGGTCGAGCATAAATTCGCCGACAGCACGGATTTCGCTCTCGTAGTTAAATTGTGTTCTCAAGATTTGCGCAATTGAAAATCCGCGGCCATCTGTAAAAGTTGGAAAGTTAATTTCTATCAATGGAACCTTTTTTAAAGAAGATGGTAAAGAATCAATAGAATCATCCGGGTTAAGTCTTATGCCTAATTTTCCAGGGTATTTCTTTAAAATTTCCTGGTCTTGAATCCATCGCTTCAGGGAAACAGTGATATCAATCGGTTCATCAGGTAATTCAGCGTCATCCGGAAGAAATTTCCAGGTGTTCTCGGTTAATTGCTGATTTTTAAGAATTTGCATAAACTTTCTCCCTGAAAGGTGTGATACCTATTCGTTTAACAGTATTTAGAAATGTTTCTTCTTGGCTGCGATGCTGTAAATAGACCTCAAGAATCGTACCTATCGCTGCAACAACTTCTTCTTTTGCAATAGCAGGCCCGAGTCGGTCTCCAATTGAGGCATCATTTTCTGATGAGCCGCCAAGTGTGATTTGATACCATTCAATGCCTTTTTTATCGACGCCCAAAATGCCAATATTTCCAACACTCTGATGCGCACAGCCATTCATGCAGCCAGATATATTGATTTTTAATTCTCCCAGGTCATGTATATAATCCAGGCTGTCAAAAGTATCGTTAATTTGTTTAGCGATGCCTATTGATCCGGCATTGGCCAGGCTGCAAAAATCCAGTCCAGGACAGCAGATCATATCAGTAACGGTGCCGATATTAGGTGTGGCTAGGTTAAGTGCGTTTAATTTTTGCCACAAGGCAAATAAATTGCTTTGTTCTACATCGGCAAATACTAGGTTTTGTCTGTGAGTGGTACGGATTTCACCAAAACTATATTCATCGGCGAGGTTTGCTATAGCGTCAAGTTGTTGGTGGGTGGCGTCACCGGGGGGGCGGTCAGGTGCTTTCAGAGAAGCGAAGACAGCCCGGTATCCATCAACTTTGTGATCTGTGGTGTTGAATTTTATCCATGTTGCGAAATCAGTATTATTAGATATGGCATCATCAAAGCTGGAGTCTTGTGCTGCTTGTGAATTATATGCGGGAGGAACAAAATGTGCTTTCATGCTTTCAAAGTGTTTTTCACTTACTTCCATGCCTTGCTTGATTTTTTCCCATTCCGCATTGACCATTTCTGTGAAATTTCCCACCCCAGTTTCTTTAACTAGAATTTTAATTCGAGCCTTGTATTTATTATCACGGCGACCATAAAGATTGTAGATACGGAGTATTGCTTCCAGATAAGAAAGTAAGTGTTGTTTTTCCAGATAAGGTTTAATAATTTGTCCAATAATTGGTGTTCGGCCCAAACCTCCGCCTGCAAGTATTTTAAAGCCAGTTTGACCAACTTCGTTTTGCACCAGATGAACGCCGATATCATGGAACTGAGTTGCTGCCCGGTCAGTTTTAGATGCGCTGACTGCAATTTTAAATTTTCGGGGCAGGTATGCAAATTCAGGATGAAAGGTTGACCACTGTCGAATGATTTCACAGTATGGCCTTGGGTCTTCAAGTTCGTCAGGGGCAACGCCAGCCAAATGATCTGATGTGGTGTTTCTAAGGCAGTTACCGCTGGTTTGAATGGCATGCATTTGGACGCTGGCTAATTCTTCAAGAATATCGGGTACCGTTTCAAGTTTCGGCCAATTGTATTGAACATTTTGACGGGTAGAAAAGTGACAATAACCTTTGTCGTATTTTCGTGCAATTTCTGCGAGTTTTCTGATTTGTTTGGAGTTTAATAGTCCGTATGGGATAGCGACTCTCAACATGGGGGCATGGGTTTGAATATACAGTCCATTCATCAATCTCAAAGCACGAAATTGATCGTCGGTTAGTTCACCTTTAAGAAAACGTTCAGTTTGTCTTCGAAATTGAGCTACTCTTTCATTAATAAGGGTTTGATCTTTGTTGTTGTACTGATACATCGTTTGTGTTGTAAGAAACAGTTTGGTATAAAAAACAGATAGTAGTTGATAATAAACGCTAATTGATTAAATGACAAAGATAATTGTTAAATGTTAATATTGCTCAGTTAAATTCATGATAACTAAAATTATTTATTTTTTGAGAGCGAGGAGGGTCGTTTTGTTACGCTTATTTTTTATTTTTGCCGGGGTGCTGTTTTTACCACAGTTGGCTTTGGCATCCACAGATGTTGCTAATTTGGGTTTAACAGGTACTGAGCGAGGAATTTACTCAGTTCTGCTGTTTATTATCGCATACGGTTTTGTGATGGCGGAAGAATTTACTGGATTGCGGAAATCAAAGCCAGTAATTATTGTGGCCGGTATTATTTGGGCAAATGCAGCTTATTTGGCAAATCAAGCTGGCGTCCCAAATGAAGAGCTGCATGCGATATTTGAATTCAATTTAGAAGAATATGCTGAGCTAATGCTGTTTTTGCTGGTAGCAATGACATATATTAATGCCATGGCGGAGCGTAATGTTTTCGAGGCTCTTAGATCCTGGATGATTCGAAAACAGTTTGGTTATAAAAAACTATTCTGGATTACCGGTATTATTACTTTTTTTCTTTCCGCAGTTGCAGATAATTTAACCTCGGCATTGTTAGTTGGCGCGGTGGTATTAGCTGTTGGCAAAGATAATGAAAAATTCATTTCCATTGGTTTTGTAAACCTAGTGGTTGCGGCAAATGCTGGCGGTGCATTTAGTCCGTTTGGTGATATTACGACCTTGATGGTTTGGCAGGCTGGTTATGTCGAGTTTTTTGATTTTTTCAAATTATTTATCCCTTCTGTCGCTAATTATATTGTTCCTGCTTTTATCATGTATTTGGCGGTGCCTGATGAGCAGCCAGCGGCATCGACTGAAGCGGCAATTCAAATGAAACCCGGGGCGATTCAGGTTTGCGCATTATTTGCATTTACTATTGTTCTGGCTGTGTTTTTTAAGCAAGCACTGCACCTGGCTCCATTTATGGGCATGATGACTGGTTTGGGAATATTAATGGTCTATGGATTTAGAATAAAAGCTCTGTATAGTGTGGGTGAAGCTGACGATTTTGATATTTTTAATAAAGTTCGGGATGCTGAATGGGATACCTTGTTTTTCTTTTATGGCGTAGTTTTTGCTGTTGGAGGATTGGGATATATTGGATATTTAGAGCTGCTTTCAAGTGCAATGTATGATGGTCTGGGCCAGACCCCTGCAAATATTTTGGTCGGTATAATTTCTGCCATTGTCGATAATATTCCAGTGATGTTTGCGGTATTAAGTATGGATCTGAATATGGAGCTATATCAATGGCTGTTAGTGACTTTGACAGCAGGGGTTGGTGGTTCCATGTTATCAGTCGGGTCTGCTGCTGGAGTGGCGCTAATGGGTCAGTCCAATCATAAATATACATTCTTTAGTCATCTGAAATGGACGCCAGCGATTGCCGCAGGATATGCGGTAAGTATTTTTGTTCACTATCTGGTTAATGGCTAAATGTATTGCTGCTAATTCTTGATTTTCAGGGACTTTTCACTAGCTACTAGTCTTATGGAGACTCTGCAGAGTTGGCGCGCAGCATTCTCAATTTATACCCAGCCTCGAGTGCTGGGTATGATTTTTCTTGGCTTTTCTGCCGGTTTGCCTTTTCTTCTAGTGTTTTCAACGCTTTCTGCATGGCTGAGAGATGAAGGGGTTGAACTCTCGGTCATTGGTTTTTTTAGTTGGGTTGGCGTTACTTATTCCATAAAAATTTTTTGGGCGCCAATAGTTGATCGGCTGCCTTTGCCGGTCTTTACGCGCTTATTGGGTAAAAGGCGCAGCTGGATGCTATTAGCTCAGATTGGAATCGCGGCGGGCTTGATTGGTATGAGTGCTTCTGATACCCAGAGTCAGATCGAGCAAATAGCGTTATTTGCGGTGTGGGTGGCCTTTTGTTCGTCGACGCAGGATATTGTTATTGATGCGTACAGAATTGAGGCGGTAATTTCTGAGTTACAGGGTGCAATGGCGGCAACTTATGTGTTTGGTTATCGCTTAGCTTTGCTGGTCGCTGGTGCTGGCGCCTTTTATATCGCTGAATTTTTTAGCTGGGGAAGCGCTTATTTGGCGATGGCTGCTTTGATGTTGATTGGGGTTGTTACGACACTGATAATTAATGAGCCGGAGCATAAAATTGACAAGACTGTTCATGAGCTGGAAACTCAGGTCGAAGCTGTTTTAGGCGTTGAAAAAAAACAAGGCATTATTCAGCATTTTATTGCTTGGTTTTCAGATGCGGTTATTAGCCCATTTATAGAATTTTTTGCCCGCAATGGCAGGTCAGGTTTTGTCATTTTATTATTGATAGCGGTTTATAGAATGAGTGACATTACCATGGGTGTTATGGCTAATCCATTCTATCTGGATCTGGGGTATAGTAAAGCCGAAATAGCTGAAGTCAGTAAAGTTTTTGGTTTTTTTATGACCATCATTGGGGCATCCGTTGGTGGAGTTATGGTGGTTCGATATGGAGTTATGAAACCTCTGTTGCTGGGTGCGGTGCTGGTGGCTATTACCAATTTGTTATTTGCGTTAATGGCTAATGCAGAACCAGACCTGATGCTATTGGCGGGTGTTATTAGTGCAGATAATTTGAGCGGTGGGATTGCGACTTCAGTATTTATCGCCTACTTGTCGAGTTTGACCAATACTGCCTATACGGCAACCCAGTATGCGTTATTTAGCTCATTGATGACCTTGCCGGCAAAATTGCTGGGGGGATTCTCAGGTATTATCGTTGATGCTTTTGGTTATAGCGCGTTCTTTTTTTACGCTGCATTTGTTGGGCTGCCAGCAATTATTTTGGTCTTGATAATCATGCACAGAAGGCGCGAATTTATAGTGGATACTCGTAATCCATAATCAGAGGTGCATGATCTGAAAACCGGGTCTCTTTATAAATTGAAGCTGATCTGGTTATTGATTTCAAATTAGGGCTAAGTATTTGGTAGTCAATGCGCCAACCCACATTTTTTGCCCATGCCTGGCCACGGTTTGACCACCAAGTGTATTGTTCCGGTTCCTGGTTGACTTCTCGAAACGCGTCGATCCAATGTTCTTCGTAGAAAAGTTTGTCTAACCAAGCGCGTTCTTCTGGTAAGAATCCTGAATTTTTCTGATTGCTACGCCAATTTTTTAAATCAATTTCTTTATGGGCAATATTCCAGTCGCCACAGATAAAATAATCGCGGCCATTGCTGGCAAGTTCATGTAAATAGGGCATAAATCGATCAAGAAATTCGAATTTGATTGCTTGTCGTTCTTCGCTAGAGGAACCGGAGGGAACATAAATGGAAATGATGCTTAAATTTCCTAGTTGGGCTTCAATATAACGCCCTTCGGCATCAACATCATCCCAGCCAATACCCTTGATGACAGTGTCAGGCTTATGTTTGCAATAGATCGCAACGCCGCTGTAACCTTTTTTTTGAGCGTCATGATAATAGCAGTGGAAGCCTTCAGGACAGAAAATATCATTATCAAGCTGGTGTTCCTGGGCTTTGGTTTCCTGAATACAAACAAAGTCAGCATTTTGTTCAGGCAGCCATTTAAAAAAGCCTTTTCGTTCTGCTGATCGAATACCATTAGCATTTAAAGTGATTATGCGCATAAAATATAATATTAGCTTGCAGGTTTTGAGCAAAATGACCTATTATATACAGTTCTCTTTTATGTGTGTAACCCTTAGTGGGCAATGTGAAAAATTATGAAACCAGAAATTCATCCTGAATATAAACAAATTACTGTGACCTGCGGTTGTGGGAACAAATTCGAAACCGGGTCTACTTTATGTAAAGACTTGCATATCGAAGTTTGTTCTTCTTGCCATCCATTCTACACTGGTAAACAGCGTGTTGTAGATACTGCTGGACGGGTTGACAAATTCCGTAAGAGATTTGGTAAATAGTTTTTGTAGGCGCTTTACTTTCAGTGTATAGTCGCTAATTATCTGCATTTTGGGCTATATCAATGGAAAAAGACACGGTAACTATTAAAGTTAATTCAACCGGAAAGCAAGCGGATTTTCCTTTGCTTAAAGGAACGCACGGTAATCCGGCAGTTGAAATAAGTACACTGAATAAAAAACTCGGAATTTTTACTTATGATCCGGGCTTTATGGCGACAGCCAGCTGTAAAAGTGCAATCACCTATATTGATGGTGAAAACGGTATTTTACTTTATAGGGGCTACCCTATTGATCAGCTAGCGAAAGACAGTTCATTTCTAGAAGTGGCTTATCTGTTAATTAATGGTGAGCTACCTTCCCTACAAGATCTGAATGCATTTATCAATGAAATTAATCAACATGCAATGTTGCATGAAGCCTTAAGAGGTTTTTTTGATGGATTTCATTATGATGCTCATCCAATGGCAATGATGGTTGGGGTGGTTGGATCATTATCTGCTTTTTATCATAGCGAACTGGATATGAATGATCCCGAACATCGTCGCATATCAGCAATGCGGATGTTAGCAAAAATACCAACAATTGCAGCGGCAAGTTATCGGCATTCAGTAGGTTGGCCGTATGTTTATCCACGTCAGGATCTGGAATATTGTGAAAATTTCCTGAACATGATGTTTTCACTGCCATCACAAAAATATATTGATGAGGCGCATTATATCGATCCGGCTGCAGTTAAGGCATTGAATTTGCTGTTTATTCTGCATGCGGATCATGAGCAAAATGCAAGCACATCGACTGTAAGACTTGCCAGCAGTACCGGAGCAAACCCTTATGCTTGTATTGCAGCAGGAATTTCTGCTTTATGGGGGCCTGCTCATGGCGGTGCGAATGAAGCAGTACTGAGCATGCTAGATGAGATTGGCAGTGCTAAAAATATTCCTAAATTCATCGAAAAGGCGAAAGACAAAAATGACCCTTTTAGATTAATGGGGTTCGGTCATCGGGTTTACAAAAATTTTGACCCAAGGGCGACAATTATTAGGGAAACGTGTCATGAGATTCTTGAAAAATTTTCTTCTGACGATGAGCCGCTTTTTGAATTGGCGCTTGCTCTTGAAGAATTTGCTTTGAAAGATGAATATTTTATTGAAAAGAAGCTTTATCCCAATGTTGATTTTTATTCAGGAATTATTTACAAAGCTTTAAAAATTCCGGTTGATATGTTTACTGTGATGTTTGTAATTGCGCGCACAGCCGGCTGGGTGTCACATTGGTTAGAAATGATGGCGGAACCAACACATCGGATTGGGCGGCCGAGACAAATCTATACTGGCTTATCAGCACGTGACTATGTGGATATAGCTGAAAGGAAGTAATGAATTTTAGTTTTTCAAGCTAAGTTAGAATCTCGAGTTCGCAGCACACAAACTAAAAGATTTCTTCTGAACTTGCACCATTTGTTTCCGTAACAGGCTCGACTGGAGCATATTCTGTCGGGCTATTATTTTGTAAAAAATATTCCCAAATTCCATTTTTTCCTGTTGCGCTTAGTAAGCCAGTTTCGGGGTCGATGAAACGTCTAATAACACCTTCAGGTTGTTGTAATTCATGTTCAGGATAATCTTTTAACGCTGTTTCCATAAATTTTATCCACATGGGCAAAGCTGCTTTTCCGCCAGATTCCCATTTTCCGAGTGATTTAGGTTCATCAAAACCAACCCAGGCTGTTGCAGCAATGTTGGCAGTAAAACCATTAAACCAGGCATCGTATTGATCATTTGTGGTGCCAGTTTTTCCAGCCAAATCGATTCTACCCAGTTTTTTTGCCCGGGTCGCGGTTCCTCTTTGCACGACATCCCTGAGCATGGTGTTCATAATGAAATTAATTTCTGGTGAAATAACTCTAGGGGCAAACTTAGAAAAAGCGTTTGTAGTTTCCGGGCAATTTTGACAGACCACTTTGGGTTCGGCTTGATAAATGATATCGCCATTATTGGATTCAATATGCTCAATATAATAAGGGTTGACTAAATAACCGCCATTGGCAAACACCGCATAGACCCGAGCCATTTGTAACGGTGTGGCTTGGCCGCTGCCTAATGCAAGAGTTAAACTATGTGGCAATTGTTCGGGTTTAAAACCAAAACGCATCGCCGTTTTTGTCACCTTTGAAATACCAAGTCTGTGTAATAGTCTGATTGAAATAAGATTTCTGGATTTTCTAAGTCCGGTTCTTAATCGGGTTGGGCCAAAGAACTTGTGGCTATAGTTTTCAGGGCGCCACTCGGTTTCCTGGGTTGGATCATCAATAACCAACGGCGCATCATTGATAATACTTGCAGCAGTAAAACCATTTTCCAACGCAGTGGTATAAATGATAGGTTTAAATCCTGAGCCGGGTTGCCGGCTTGATTGAATGGCTCTGTTATATTTGCTGTTAAAATAATCCAGACCACCCGTGATCGCTAAAATCGCACCGTCCTTTGGGTCTAATGCAACGAATGCACCTTCAACTTCAGGAACTTGAGTCAGCTTCCAGGTGCCATTGCCAAGCAGTCTCACCCGAACAATATCTCCTTCTTTAAATAATTCATGAGGCGATTTAATTGGGTTACTGGTGTAATTAGCCGTTTTATAAAAACGAATAGATTTCAGGTTTTCCCAGGGGATCGAAATGTTTTTGTGATCGGATGTTTTTGCAATGACTTGATCGTCATGAATAGAGCTGATGATGACAGGTAAAGTGTCGCCAATTTTTTTGAAATTATCCAAAGAAGCGCCTTGAGCAATATTCGGATGTGATTTAATGCGATAACCATGCCGGTCATCATATTCATGTAAAGCTTCTCTAAGTGCGCGAGTCGCAGCTGTTTGCAGTTTGCCTTTAATTGTTGTGTAGACCTTCATTCCTGAGCCATAGGCTTTTTCCCCGTAGTCTTCGATAATTTTATTACGAACCATTTCTGCCAGATAAGGAGCGTAAAGCTCGGTTTTAGGCGAGTAAAGTTTGGCGACAGCTGGTTGCGCGACAGCATTATCATATTCTTGATTAGAGATAAGATTAAGCGCTAACATTCGAGCTAAAACATAATTCCTTCTTTGGATTGCCCGTTTCGGGTTCGTAATGGGATTGTATTGAGATGGAGCTTTTGGAAGCCCTGCAATCATCGCCTGCTGGGCGAGATTTAATTCAGCAAGTGTTTTTCCATAATAGGTTTCAGCTGCAGAGGCAATGCCGTATGAACGGTGTCCAAGAAAAATTTTGTTCAGATATAGCTCCAGAATTTCCTGTTTAGAAAATTGTTTTTCAATTTTTAAAGAAAGAATAATTTCTTTAATTTTTCTGGTGAAAGTTTTTTCCCGTGATAACAGAAAATTTCGGGTCACCTGCATGGTGATGGTACTCCCGCCTTGTTTTTTCTTGCCAGTTAATAGCAGTTGTATCCCCGCACGAATGAGACCTTTGTAATCAACCCCGTTATGATCATAGAAGCTATTATCTTCCGCGGCCAGAAATGCGTTAATTTGTCGGGTTGGAACATCTTTAATATCAACCGGTTTTCTTTTTTTATCGCCAAATTGGGCGATTAATAATCCTTCATTACTATAAATACTTAAAGGCTCTTGGTATTCAATGTTTCGTAATACTTTGATATCAGGCAGTTTTTCCTCAAAATGCTTATATACAACATAGCCAACAGCTGTAGCTGCAATGACAATGAGAATTGAAAAAATTGACAGCCATTTGAAGGCTGTTTTGAAGAATGATTTTTTTTTAGTCAAGGCTAATTCCGGGATATCTGTAGAAGTGTTGGTAACGTATTGTGCGCATTGTCCTTAGTGTAGTCAACGCTTTAAGCCTTTTCTTTAAAAATACGTCATTTTTGCCGGAATGTATGGCCGAAAACTTATATTCATAAGAAGGTGGTTTTTTTAAAAAGTTCAAGCATTAAAAAATACATACATTTAATAGTTGACAAGAATCTTTTCTATTGAACTAAAAAAATTACAAAAGCCAACTATACTTTTTGTTTATAGAAATTTGATTGCTCGATTGATACGAAGAGAGACGATAGTGTATTTCAAAATTAAGCTAATAGAAGCAGCCTCTGCAAGGGGCATAACATGAGTTTATTCGGTAATAAAAACACGCCGGTGTTGGGTATAGATATCAGTACTGCGGCGGTAAAATTACTAGAGTTAAGTAAAGCGGGGGCAAGGTATAAAGTTGAAAGTTATGCTGTTGCACCCTTACCTCAGGATGCTGTTGTTGATAAGACCATCGCGAATGTTGATGTGATTGGCGATGTCATTAAAACTGCTCTCAAACAATCAGGATCGAAGGTGAAAGATGCTTGTGTTGCAGTTTCGGGTTCTGCGGTTATGACCAAAATTATTTCCATGCCGGCTTCTTTGGAGGAAGAGGATATGGAGGAACAGATTCTGGTCGAAGCTGATCAATATATTCCTTATTCCCTGGATGAAGTAAGGCTGGATTTTGAAGTTCAGGGAGCCAGTAAAACAAATCCTGAGATGGTTGATGTTTTACTGGCCGCATCAAGAAAAGAGAATGTCGATGACAGGGTTGAAGCACTCAAAAAGGCAGGACTGAAAGCAAAAATTGTCGATGTAGAAGCTTTTGCGACCGAAAATGCGTTTACCTTGCTTGCCGATCAGCTACCTGATTCGATGGAAGGTCAAACAATTGCTATTGCGGATGTTGGCGCTACGATGACCACATTAAATGTTATGCATGACTACCGGACGGTATATACCAGGGAGCAAAATTTTGGCGGTAAGCAGTTGACGGAAGAAATTCAGCGTCGATATGGTCTTTCTCATGAAGAAGCTGGATTGGCGAAAAAACATGGTGGTCTTCCGGATAATTACACCACTGATGTTTTGAATCCTTTCATGCAGGCAATGGTTCAACAAATTGCCCGGTCATTACAGTTTTTTGTTTCATCAAGTGCCAATCGGAATGTCGATAACATTGTTTTGGCAGGAGGCTGTGCCTCAATACCAGGTATTGAAAAGCTGGTAGAGCAAAATCTTGGTATCCCAGCATTTGTGGCAAATCCATTCATTAACATGGCTTTGTCGAATAGAGTAAAACCCCAGAGTTTAAGCAATGATGCCCCTGCAATGTTGCTCGCCTGTGGATTAGCATTAAGGAGTTTTGATTAATGGCTAAGATTAATTTACTACCCTGGCGTGAAGAGCTGCGGCAGCAAAAACAGCAGGAGTTTCTAACGGGCGTTGGTTTAGCTGCACTGCTTACAGCAGCAATATTGTTTGCTGTTCACATGCACATTGAAAGCATGAGAACTTATCAAAATAGCCGTAACTCCTTGTTAAAAAGTGAAATTGCCGTTCTTGATAAAAAAATCAAAGAGATCAAGGATATTGAATCGAAAAAGAACAAGCTACTGACCAAGATTGATGTTATTCAGAAATTACAGGAAAGTCGTCCTCAAATTGTGCATTTATTTGATGAACTGCCTAAAAGTACGCCAGAAGGAATTTATTTAACCAAATTTAAGCAAGCAGGCGATAAATTAACAATGATAGGGATGGCTCAATCAAATGCCCGGGTATCGGCCTATATGCGAGCGATAGAGGCTTCGCCTTGGCTGGAAGAACCTAAGTTGAGTATTATCAAATCCAAAGGCAAAAGGAACAGTATTCATAGTCAGGACTTCACTATGTTGGCAAAACAAGGTAATGGTAAAGCTGACGATCAGAAAAAAGGAGTTAATTAATGATGAATTTATCTGATATTAATTGGGAGCTTGAAGCCGCCGGCACATGGCCAACTCCGATCAAAATTGCAGCCGGAGCCATCGTATGTTTTTTGGTCGCAGCTGGGTGGATTTACTATGACACCACCGACCAATTGGATGAGTTGGAACAGCTTGAGAAAAAGGAACAGGAATTAAAGAAAACCTTTGAAACCAAACAGAGGAAGGCAATCAATCTGAATGATTACAGGGATCAGTTGAAACAGATTGAGTCATCGTTGGGAGATATGATTCGACAAATGCCAACCAAGGAAGAAGTCGCAAATTTACTGGTTGATATTTCACAAACGGGTTTGGCGGCAGGTCTGGAGTTTAAGCTTTTCAAGCCGGGATCCACCATTCGTAAGGATTTTTACTCGGAATTGCCGATAAATATCAAAGTGGTAGGGCTTTACGAAGAATTAGGATTGTTTGTTTCAGGGCTCGCGTCTTTACCACGTATTGTTACTGTACATAATGTCTCGATCAGCCCCAAAAAAGACAGTAACCTCATGGAAATGACAGCAATTATCAAAACTTATAACGAAGGTGGAGACGGACGGCCCAGGAAGAAATCCAAGAAGAGGAGAAAACGGTGAGCATACTCAATATCAACTCCGGCTACTTGAAGAACAAAGTGTTTAAGCTTTCAAGTCTGGCATTTGCAATTGTTTTAACAGGTTGTGCTAGTGAAGATTACAGTGATCTTAATAGCTATGTCGCTGAAGTTAAAGCCAAGCCCAAACGGACTATTCCGCCTTTACCGGAAATAAAGGTAGTTGAGCCTTATATTTTCAAGCCAGACGGGTTACGCGACCCTTTCAAGCCGATGCAAAGATCGGATGATTCGGAAGAAGAAGTCGTCGTGTTCGGCGGAGGCATAAGGCCGGACAATACCAGGCATAAGGAAGAGCTGGAAGCATTTTCTCTAGATACCTTGCGAATGGTTGGTACCTTTTCAATGAAATCGAAATTGTGGGGTTTGGTTACTGCTGGCGATGGCACCATTCATCGCGTACGGGTTGGTAATTATATGGGTAAAAACCATGGAAGAATCATCCGGATAGCTGATGACCGAATTGAGTTAATGGAAATTGTTCCTGATAAACCAGGAACTTGGCGAGAAAAACAAACCTCGCTAGCATTAGTAGAGTGATTTTGAGGGTTATTTAAATGAAAATTGGACAAAATGGCATGATGATGAACAAAAAAAGACCCTTGTTTCGGTCTCAAGCATTAGTGTGGTTATTTTTGGTATTGCAAACAGTAATCACCCAGGCAGGCGCAGTGACATTAAAATCTGTTGATTTTGCAGCCTTGTCAGGTAACAAGTTGCAAATTCAGTTTGAAATGGACGGTAAAGCGAGTGCTCCCAAAGTATTTCAAACCGATAATCCAGCAAGGTTGGCTTTGGATTTTCAAGGCGTTAAAAGTGGATTAAAGACAAAAAAACATAATATTAATGTTGGCGTTGCAAGTAGTTTATATGCCGTTGAAGCTTCAGGGCGGTTACGAGTTGTCGTCAATCTTTTGGAGACGGTTCCTTATGATGTCAAGATTGATGGTAATAAAGTTTTTGTAACACTGAATGGCGGAAAACATGCCATTAATAAGGCTACCAAAAAACACATACAAAAGCGTGCAAATAGAAGCTCGTCTGCACTTGCAAAGTTATTACCTAAGCAAAGAATTGAAAAGCTTGATTTCAGAAGGGGTTCAAATGGAGAAGGGCGTTTAATAATATCGCTTTCAAATCCCAATACGGTAGTCAATGCTCAGGAGCAAGGCGACAAGATTATATTGAATTTTCTTAACACAAGCTTGCCTTCTTCCTGGGCAAAAAAAATGGATGTTATGGATTTTGCTACGCCTGTGAAAACTATTAATGCAAAATCCAGAGGGTTAAGTACACGAATTGAAATCACTCCGGTCAATTCAAACTATCAATATTCCTCATTTCAGACGAATGGACGGTTGACCGTCGAATTTCGACCATTGACGCCGATTGAGCAAGAAATGCGGAAAGTGAAATTTCCTTACGATGGCGAGCGTTTATCTTTGAATTTTCAGGATATTGAGGTTCGGTCAGTATTACAGATTCTGGCTGATTTTACAGAACTGAATATCATAGCTTCAGATACTGTTGCAGGAAATGTCACGTTAAGATTAAACGATGTCCCTTGGGATCAGGCTTTGGACTTGGTATTAAAATCAAAGGGTTTGGCTAAACGCAAAACCGGGAATGTTATTTTAGTTGGACCAACGGCTGAAATAAGCAAGATGGAAAAAGATGAATTGGAATCCAAACATGTTCAGCAGCAGCTAGAACCTTTAGTAACGGAATATATCAAAATTAATTTTGCCCGGGCTGAAAATTTCAGAAATTTGTTGAATGGCCAGGATACGGGGGCTTTTGGTGACTGCGGAATTCAAACCGGTTCTCAGGGAGGTAGTGCAACTAGTTCGAGTGGACAATCGCGTTCTCAAAATGGATTAAATAATTCAAGGGGGAATAGCAATTCTGGAATTCGTAAAACTAGCAGAGACAGTTTATTCAAGGATGGCGAGTTCTCTTTACTTTCAGGACGTGGTGTCGCATTAGTTGATTCAAGGACCAATACTTTGATCATAAGAGAAACTGCCGGGCGCATTGCAGAAATGAAAAAGTTGATCAGACGCCTGGATGTTCCAGTCAAACAGGTTTTGATTGAGGCCAGAGTGGTTAGCGCCAATGAAAGTTTTGCAAGGGATCTAGGTACAAAATTTGGCGTGGCTAAAACTTCGAAATTGGATAGTGACAAGCAGTTTACTTTCGGTGGTGGAGGGTTAGGGAGCACGCGAACTTTGGAAACTTTATCATCAGCTTTAAGCGCATCTAGTGGAGGTGCTTTAGCCATGACTTTGGCGAGAGGGGCTGATTATGTGCTGAACCTTGAAATCAGAGCATTGCAGGATGAGGGTAATGGGGAGTCAATTTCTAATCCCAGAATATTAACATCAGACCGTTGTCAGGCAACTATTAAGCAGGGTACACAGATACCTTACGTATCAAGAAGCCAGGACGGTACAACAACAGAGTTAATAGATGCAGTGCTCTCACTGGAAGTGACTCCTCAAATTACACCTAGTGGCAAAGTGATTATGGAGCTGACAATTAAGAAAGATGAGCCAGGAACGCCAATAATTGTTGATGGAGTACAAACTGTTCCCATTCTGAAAAAAGAAATTGTCACAAATGTTCACGTGGAAGATGGTGAGACAGTAGTATTAGGGGGTGTTTATCAAGGGAATACATCAAGTTCGTATAACACAGTGCCGTGGCTTGCAGATTTGCCTGGAGTCGGTTGGATGTTTCAGCAAAGAAACAATAATCACGACAAAAGTGAGCTACTTATCTTTATCACGCCAAAAATTGTAAAAGAAGCGATGAAAATTTAATAGCAAAACTTCAACTTAGGCGCAAAAGGGGGCATAATGCCCCCTTTTTATTGCCTTTTAAAATGATGCGGTGGAAACAATGGCCCAGTTTGAAAACATTTATTTAATTGGACTAATGGGGGCTGGTAAAACCACAGTTGGCAGGCAATTGGCCAAGGCTTTGAAATACCCTTTCTATGACAGCGATAAGGTGATTGAAGAACATACGGGCGTTGATATTCCGACTATTTTCGAATTTGAAGGTGAGCGAGGGTTTCGCCAAAGAGAACAAAAAATAATTAAAGATTTGACTGAATTAAAAGGCATTGTTTTAGCAACGGGAGGAGGATCTGTGTTGCTGGAGGAAAATCGACGCAATTTAGTGGCACATGGTTTCGTTGTATATTTACAATGTTCTATTGACAAAATACTACAGCGAACACGAAGAGATACGCAACGACCATTATTGCAAACCAAAGATCGCAAGCAAAAAATGCAGCGATTATTTTTGGAACGAAACCCGTTATATCTTGAATGCGCTGATGTCACAATTGATACGGGGCGCATCGCTAACAAAGCTGTGGTAAAACGAATTTTGGAAGCCTATCAAAAAACACACACAGGAAAATGAGGAATATAAAACAATTAAACTTGGAATTGGGTGACCGTGGCTATCCAATCTATATTGGCCCGGGCGCATTACACCAAGCCGAATTATTGGCAGAAAAAATCCGTGGTAAACAAGTTGCCATTGTAACTAATGATACGATTGCACCGTTATATCTTCAGCAAGTTAAAGATTTGCTGATTGATTTTAATATAGAAACGGTGGTTTTGCCTGATGGCGAGCAATATAAAACTCTGGAAACCACAACCACTATTTTTGATGCCTTATTAGAAAAACGCTTTAATCGAAATGCTACATTGATTGCATTGGGGGGAGGTGTTGTCGGGGATATTTGCGGGTTTGCAGCGGCATGTTATCAACGGGGGATTGATTTTATACAAATTCCAACAACTTTATTGGCGCAAGTTGATTCTTCAGTGGGAGGTAAAACCGGCGTAAATCATCCATTGGGAAAAAACATGATCGGAGCGTTTTATCAGCCTAAAGCAGTTATTATCGATACTGAAGTACTAAAAACCTTGGATGACCAACAATTTTCCGCTGGTTTGGCGGAAGTGATAAAATATGGACTCATTCGAGATGCCGAGTTTTTTCAATGGCTGGAAAATAATCTTGATGCATTGCTGATCAGGGATAATGACGCACTAACGTTTGCTATTGACAGATCCTGTACAAACAAAGCAGAAGTTGTCGCAGAAGATGAAAAAGAATCGGGTATTAGAGCTATTTTGAATTTGGGGCATACTTTTGGCCATGCGATTGAAACTGGTTCGGGTTATGGTGTTTATTTGCATGGCGAAGCTGTCGCCATAGGAACTTGTCAGGCAGCAGATTTATCAAAGCGAATGGGATGGTTGAACGAGCAGGATGTACAGCGAATTATTGATTTATTTAAACGTGCTAAATTACCAGTAACTCCCCCTACCGGAATAAAAACACAAGAATTTTTGGAACTTATGGCTATCGACAAGAAAAATCTAGACGGAGGGATTCGCTTAATATTACTGAAATCAATTGGTTCTGCTTGTTTGCCGATGAATGTGGATCAGACGCTATTAACAGCAACTTTAGACGAATATGGCCGAAACTGATACGTTTGCGCACCATCTAGATACTGCATCGCGTACAAAAGCAGCAGTACAGGCGCTATTAAGTGAGGAGCGGGCGCAAAAATATGATTTATTGAATCATCTCATCAATAATCTCCAGCAATCATTGGTAATTTGTGGTCCGGAAGGGATTGGTAAAACCACATTATTGGAGTATTTGCTGGAGCACAAACCTGATACCTGGCTGGTTTATAACCTGAAAGGTTCGGCTCAGTTGGGAATAGATCGAGTAAAGGCTGAACTCATTCAGTTTATTCAAAGAAGTCATTTTGGCACCACCGGGCAGGATGTCGCAGAAATATTATCAGCTGCAGAAAAACAAAATCAAAAATTTGTTTTCATTATTGATGATGCTGGCTTATTACCACCCGGCGTGATCGATTCCTTATGTGAATTTGCTTCTGCGCATGCTTCATTGCGCCTGGTTTTTGCCTTGACCCCGGATGAATTACATATCAAAAACAGTTCTGATAAAACTGTCAGTGATTGTCACTTTATCGACCTTCCGCCTTTAACTGAAATGCAGTGTGGAGGTTTTTTAAGAAGCTTGGCAGGCAAGTCGGGCGCGGCAATACCCATTGACGAAATTTCCTCCGCGGTAATAAAAAATATTTATCGGGACAGCCATGGAATACCTGGAAAAATTATTTCCATGCAAAAAGGACAAATTAAAATTCCCATGCCAGAAAGTCAGCAATGGCTTTATGCTTTGGCTGCCGGTGTTTTTATTGCCGCCATCATCAGTTTTTTTCTTTGGGGAGATGATGCCACGCAACAGGAACCACAAATTGCAAAACAATCAAACCAACGTGTTGAAGAAACTGAAACTGAAACTGAAACTGAGACTAAAAAATTAGCTCAAGATGCGGACAATTTGAAAAAAAACAATAGCATGACCAATATTGAAACTATTGTTCCTCTTGATGACCCTATTTTGGCTGATACAGATGTGCTGGCAACTGGTGATGAGGAATCAACCGAACTTGAAAGTGTCGTACAAGAAGGCATAGCACTTGCTGAAAATGAATTTCATTCTTCTGAACAAGAGACACTAAAACTGGATGGTTTGGTTGCTCCTTCTGAGGAGCTTGAGTTTCTAAAAGAAAATCAAAAGGAAAGCAAGGAAAGCACAGAGCAAACAAGTTTGGAATCAAATCAGGAAGTTGTAAATCCGATTACTAACAATAAAACTGCCTTAAAAGAAGCAGAACAACCTTCGACGCAGCCCATTAACCAAGGGCAAAAGCAAGCAGTTTCTGCAAAACCGGAAATTGAACAAGAACAAATAGTTGTTGGGAATAATACTAAATCTTTAACTGATAAGCAGATACAGTCTCAACTAGCCGAAGGAAAGCAGATCGAAAGGGAGTTAGCATTCCTGAATACTGCTCCGAAAGTCGAGGCGCTTGCTTCGGAATCAAAACAATCTGAAGAAACCCAAAAACCGAAAGAAGAAACTAATCAAACTGACGATGTCAAACCTTCCGCATCTGAAAAACCAACGCTAAAAGCAAGCAAGCTTAAAAAAGTAGAGCCAAAACAAAAGCCAAAACTGGCAGTTTCAGCATCTAAAAAGTCAGAATCCATAGTCCAAAAAGTTATTAAACAACAGCCCAAGCCTAAAAAATCCGTTGAAAGAAACATTAAGGTGACTCAAGGGACAAAATGGGTGCTATCTCAAAACCCTGGAAATTATTCTTTACAATTAATGGCGGTTGCACAGGACCAAAAATCGGCATTATTGAAAACCATCAATAAATACCCGGAGTTAAAAAATAAATTCCATTACTTCCCCAATACCAAAAAAGGCAAGCAATGGTTTGTTCTGCTTTATGGTAATTTTGCTACGCTAGATGAAGCGAAAAAAGCAGCCAAAAAATTACCCAAAAAATTTGCAAAACCCTGGTTAAGAAGTTTTAAATTATTGCATAAGGAAATCAAAGCCAAAAATTAGCTTCAGATGATTTTCTAAATACCAGGAAAACTTGGCCCTGAATAATCACTCCTTTACTCTTAAATTCTCTGATATGACTTTAAAAAACGATATTTTTATAAAATCCCTGCTAAAGCAGCCAGTTGATAGAACTCCAGTGTGGATGATGCGTCAGGCGGGTCGTTATTTGCCAGAATATCGGGAAGTTAGAGCAAAAGCAGGCAGTTTTATGGATTTATGTACTCAGCCGGAATTAGCCTGCGAAGTGACTTTGCAGCCTCTGGAACGCTTCGATTTTGATGCGGCGATATTGTTCTCAGATATTTTGACTATTCCTGATGCAATGGGGTTGGGGCTGTATTTTAGTGAAGGAGAAGGGCCAAAATTTGAAAACCCGGTTCGAACCGAAATGGATGTAAAAAAATTATCTGTCCCAGATCCTGAGGCTGAATTGGGCTATGTTATGGACGCAGTTCGATTGATCAGAAAAAATTTGCAAGGCCGAGTGCCGCTGATTGGTTTTTCTGGTAGTCCATGGACTTTGGCCACCTATATGGTCGAAGGTGGAAGCAGCAAAAATTTCAGGTATGTCAAAGGGTTGATGTATGAGCAACCTGCATTAATGCATCAAATGCTGGATAAGCTGGCGCAGTCAGTTGCCGCTTATTTGAATGCACAGATTGCTGCTGGCGCTCAAACCGTTATGTTGTTTGACACCTGGGGAGGCATGTTAAGTACTGAAGATTATCTGGAATTTTCATTACGCTATGCCCAGCAAATCCGGGAGTCATTGAATACCACGCTTGACGGCCAAACCATCCCGACGATTTTGTTTACCAAAGGTGGAGGTCAATGGTTGGAGGCGATGGCAAAAACAGGTTATGATGCCTTGGGTCTGGATTGGCAGACGGATATAAATTTGGCACGAACAAGAGTTGGCGACCAAGTAGCATTGCAAGGTAATCTGGATCCAATTGCTTTGTATGCAGAGCCGAAAGTTATTCGGGAAAAAGTAAAAACTATCCTGAAAAAATATGGCGAAGGATCGGGTCATGTTTTTAACCTGGGGCATGGTATTTTACCAGACGTAAACCCTGAACACGTTAGAGTGATGGTCGATGCAGTGCATGGTTTCAGCCCAATCTATCACGACGCTGAATAATTTATGACCTTAAAAAAAGTCGGTCTGGTTTGTGGGGTCGGCTTTTTTGTTGTCATTGTTTTGTTTGCCGATTTCGGCGAAAACCCCAAAGTCAGCCAGATGGCTGCTATTGCTATTTTGATGGCGATATTTTGGATTGCAGAAGCTGTTCCTCTCGCTGCCACTTCTTTATTGCCCTTGATTCTTTTGCCGTTATTCGGTATTGCCAGTAGTAAAAGTGTTGCGATGCAATACATGAACTCCACTGTTTTTTTATTAATTGGAGGTTTCATGATCGCGCTGGCCATGCAACGCTGGAACTTGCATAAACGCATTGCAATCAATGTCTTAAGTTTGTTTGGCGGGCATCCTGCCAGTCTAGTACTTGGTTTTATGTTGGCATCGGCAGGATTATCAATGTGGATTTCTAATACTGCAACAACATTAATGTTGTTACCAATTGCCCTGGCAATTTTGACTCGTTTTGAGCAAATTCTTGATGTCAAACAAGCAAGGCAATTTGCAATTACATTATTACTTGCAATTGCTTATTCAGCTTCAATCGGTGGAATGATGACGCTGGTTGGAACCGCACCCAATCTGGTTTTTTCTAGATTCTATGAAATGGCTACTGGTGACAGCATTGGCTTTGCCCAATGGATGGTTATAGCGGTTCCCACTGGAGTAACCTTACTGACAGCATTAACCCTGATCTTTTGTTTCGTTTATTTAAGGGGAGTTCCTGCGGTCAGTGGCTTAAAAAGAATAGTTGAAGAGGAAAAAGCTCAATTGGGTAAAATAACTCTCGAAGAGTTATTTGTTTTACTGGTATTTTTAGCGACGGCCATTTTATGGATCACTCGAAAAGGAATGAATATAAATGCATGGTCGTTTTCAGGATGGAGTGATCATTTGCCTTTTGGCAAAATGATTGATGATGGCAGTGTTGCAATTACCATGGCAACACTGATGTTTTTTATTCCTGGCAGAGGCGCTGATGGCAGGAAAACCACCTTGTTGGATGAAAGCGTTTTTGTGCAATTACCCTGGTCTGTGGTTCTGTTATTTGGTGGCGGGTTTGCGCTTGCCTACGGTTTTTCTGAAAGTGGTCTTTCTGCGTATCTGGCATTGCAACTTCAAGGTCTGAAAGATGTTGGATTGCCCGTTTTGATTCTCTCTGTTTCAACTGGCATGAATTTGATTACCGAATTAACATCCAATACAGCGACAACCCAATTGGTCATGCCGATTTTACAATCAGTAGCAAAAGTGGTCGCTGTTGAGCCGGTCTGGTTAATGTTGCCAGCGACACTGTCAGCATCGTGTGCTTTTATGTTTCCAGTGGCAACTCCGCCAAATGCCATCATTTTCGGCAGTGGTAAAGTAAAAGTCATTGATATGATTCGTTTGGGCGTGATTTTAAATATCATCGCGGTTATTATTATCAGTGTTTTTAGTTATCATCTGGTTCCTTTGGTGTTTTAAGTTTAAATAATGTGGATTCAAAAAGACATTTCTTTACGTCCCCGAAAGCGGGGTTTTCATCTTGTAACTGATGAGATTTTGAACCAATTGCCTGAATTACGAGAGTTAAAAAAAGGCTTGGCACATTTTTTTATTCAACATACCTCAGCATCATTGGCGATCAATGAGAACGCTGACCCCAGTGTCAGAGTTGATATGGAAGCTTTTTTTAATCGTTCCATTGCCGAAAATCAGCCTTACTATACCCATGTGCTGGAAGGTTCTGATGATATGCCAGCTCATCTGAAAGCAGTGACTATTGGCTGTGAATTGACTATCCCCATTAAGGATGGTCACTTATGGCTGGGTGTTTGGCAAGGAATTTATTTAGGAGAGCACAGGGATTATGGGGGGGAACGCAAAATCATTATCACAATGAGCGGCGAAAAATAAAAGTTTACCTCTTTACATGACAAAATTTTTCATTTTCTTTTGGGAGATAGTTAAGTCATTGAAAATAGTAAACACGCGTAAATACATCCCTGTAGCTCTCTATCTCATTTCTGCAATAGAAGGTTTATATTTTCAATGACTGGTTTCATAACCCTTGGAGTGAGGATGAAAAATAATATTGCAATTTTGGCGCTTGAAGTACCAACACGATCAAAGCCTTCTTTATACCCTGAACCTTTCGCATCGCAGATGGAAGGTCGAGAAAAACGGCAGTTGGGCGATTTTTTTGGATTAACGAATTTTGGTGTTAACTTGACCCGATTAAAGCCAAACGCTATTTCTTCACTTCGTCACGCCCACGCGAAGCAGGATGAATTCATATATATCCTGCAAGGAAAGCCAACACTAAATTCTAATGAGGGGCAAATGCAATTATTACCCGGGATGTGTATTGGTTTTCCTGCTGGAACGGATAATGCTCATAATTTGGTTAACGAGACCGAGGAGGATGTTTTTTATCTCGAAGTCGGAGATCGCACACCAGGGGATGAGGTTGTGTATCCTGACGATGATATTAAAGCGAAATTTATTGATAATGAATGGGCTTTTGCTCGTAAAAATGGCATTCCCTATTAAGGTAAAATTGTGGGTATTCTTGAGTTTTCTTCATTATTTTTGGTAATGCTATCACTGGCGCTTATTCCTAGCTCGAGTGTTGCGCTTGTTGTTACACGCTCAGTAACTCATGGTCTATCCAATGGTATTTCTGTCTCTTTAGGTATCGTCATAGGCGATCTAATATTTATACTTTTGGCAGTCATAGGATTATCTGTGGTTGCTGAAACAATGGGGTGGTTGTTTTTAACTATTAAATATATTGGAGCAACCTATCTAATATGGCTTGGTTATACGCTACTTCGCTCTGAATCCACGACAACTATTTCTGTTGAGACAGTCAGTCAAAAAGGGAATTTAGCAACAAGTTTTCTTGCAGGCTTATTCTTAACGCTTGGGGATATAAAAGCCATATTTTTTTATATCAGCCTGTTTCCAACAATTGTAAACCTTGAAACACTTCGCATAGCTGATGTACTGATGATAATGTTAGTTACAATAGTTACCGTTGGCGGGGTTAAAATATTTTACGCTTTTACTGCAAATAAAGTTGCTACCATGTCAAGCGGGCATGGTTTAGAGAACAAAGCTAAGAAGGTGGCGGGTAGCTTTATGATTGGCGCTGGTGGATACTTAATTGTAAAAGCCTAACGAATGAGGTCAAATGGTGGAGGCGGGGGGAATCGAACCCCCGTCCGCGAGCACTCCGCCACAAGGTCTACATGCTTATCCCGTGCTTTGATTTAACTGCTGGCTACCCGACGGGCCAAGAAAACCAGCAGCGATTTCGATTAAGTTTAACGCTTCAGGCTCCGAACTAAGCCTTGGCGCGATCTTATGTAAGATGACCCCTGGAATGTTCCGAAGAACTCAACGCGCATAAGCACACGTTGCCAGAGGAATGGTGCTGTTTTTAAGCAGCTAAAGCCATTGAGTAGTTATCGTCATTTGCGATTACTTTAAAGTCAGTAGGTTTTACGAGGTGTACTGTCCTCGGCATGCACTCGAGGTTTTGCTACCCGCGTCGAAGCCAGGTCGCCCCCAAATTCATTTTTAAGTGTAACCCAATAGACAAAGCTTCGCCATAAAAATTCAATATT
>CAZGYJ010000003.1:35154-45492 GCA_964530345.1 uncultured Methylomonas sp. | reverse complement strand
AAAATCAGCAATGTGAAAAATTAACTTGAGGGGTGGTCTATTATTAGGAACGAGCGCGGAATAAGTTTGGCAACTGGCGCCGTATTGTTATTCGTATTCAAGGCGTAGAAATAGGCGCATAGCAAGCTATGTAACTATTTTTACAACGCAGAAGACGGATAAAAAGACAAGCCAGTTGTCAAAGTTATTTCATGTTCGTTCCTTAGCTGTGATGAATGAACTTAATTTAAGCAAGATACGCGTAAATTAATATTGTAATTGTTTTAAAAAATAATCGGGCAATTGAACTTTAGTTTGAATATCAAGCCCTAAGATAAGGTCATTTGAATAGTTTCCACGATAGGTTTGTGCGCATTTTGGATAATAAAATTTTTGAGTGTTTAAAGTATGTATCAAGATTTTCTGGATGTTTTAAAACGGGAAAATAAACTTTCCGCCACTGATTTATCAAAGGTGAAACGGCTCCAAAAAACCACAATGGAGCCTTTGCCTACTACACTGATGAAACTTGGTTTTTGTTCGGAGCGTGATATTGCTGCTGCGTTAGCGGAATCAAACCACCTGGAACTTGTCGAGGCATCAGAATATCCTGATACTTCGCCTTTTCCAGAAGATGTTTCGCTCAGGTTTCTAAAGGAAAACCATATCATTGGTGAAGCGGAGACAGACGAGAAAATTTCTGTTATTGCCATGGATCCCGAAATTAAGTTTAATTTTGATTGTTTACGTTTGGCTTGCAGCAAGGAAATCAAAGTCAAGGTTGGTGTCGCTTCAGAGATTGATAATGCCCTTGAAATTCAGTATGGGGAAGGGAAGTCTCAGATGGGAAAAATTTTCGAAGGATTGGATTCTGATGAAATTGGCGATGATGATATTGAGCATCTGAAAGATCTGGCCAGTGAAGAACCGGTTATTAAAATGGTTAATTTGATTATGCAAAGAGCCTTGGAAACTCGGGCTTCAGATATTCATATTGAACCTTTTGATAATTCATTGAGCATCAGGCTGCGCATTGATGGAGTTTTGCAGGATATTGAAGCGCCACCGGTGTCTTCAGTTGCAGCAGTGATTTCACGGATTAAAATCATGGCTAACCTAAATATTGCGGAACGCCGCTTACCCCAGGATGGCCGCATCAAAATGCAAATGCTAGGCAAGGAAATTGATTTGCGGGTTTCAACGGTGCCGACAATGTATGGTGAAAGTGTAGTAATCCGTTTATTGGATAAGGAAAATGCGGTTCTTGATTTTACCCAATTGGGTTTTACAGGAGAAAATGCAAAAGCATTTATTGATATTTTAGACAAACCCAATGGTATTGTTTTGATAACGGGGCCGACAGGAAGTGGTAAATCAACCACCTTGTACGCGGCCTTGAAAAAACTCAATAGCGCTGAAAGTAAAATCATCACTGTGGAAGATCCGGTTGAATATCAGATGGATGGCGTTAATCAGATCCAGACCAAACCGCAAATTGGATTAACTTTTGCTACTGCGTTAAGGTCTATCGTCCGGCAGGATCCGGATATTATCATGATTGGTGAAATGCGTGATTTAGAAACGGCGAAAATAGCTGTCCAATCAGCATTGACTGGTCACCTGGTATTATCGACACTGCATACTAATGATGCAGCGGGTGGCGTGACACGGCTTCTTGATATGGGGCTGGAAGAATATTTGTTAAGTTCGACAGTGAATGGAATTTTGGCGCAACGGTTGGTCAGAAAATTATGTCCCAGTTGTAAAAAACCTCACCCCGTAGGCGAAGAACTGATTGAACAAATGCAATTGCGAAAATATCAGCCTGCAGGTGAGATTGTGATGTATGCGCCTGTTGGTTGCGATGATTGCGCAGGGATTGGCTATCGAGGCCGGATTGCGATTATTGAATTTTTGAAAATGACTGATCCAATCAGATCATTGATCATGGCCCGCTCTGAGGCAGGAGATATTCAGAAGCTGGCAGTAAAGGAAGGCATGTTAACCATGAATGATGATGGGATGACAAAGGTGGTACAAGGGGTTACAACGCTGGAAGAAGTAATGAGTCACGTTTCGGTTGATAATATTTCTCCTGAAAGCCATGCGTTGCTGCAAGCCCGTAGTTTACTGAGTGAGGCAAAGAAAAAAATTGATATTTAAGGAAGATGATTTCTTGCGAATAACAGAAAAAAATAGGTATGGCATTATATTTTTATAAGGCAGTGACCCGCGATGGGGAAATTGTTGAAGAACATAAAGAGGCGGTGGACGAGCAGTCTGTGATCCAGTCGTTACAGAATGATGGCATGATGCCTATCAAGGTGTCATTAGCCTCTGCTAATCCTTTTAGCTTTTTAAAGCTGGGTAGTAACCCGAACAAGTTGCCACAGAAGGATATCTTGCTTTTTACCCGAGAGCTTGCAACATTGTTAGAGGCTGGTTTGCCTCTGGATAAATCTTTGTCAGTATTGATGGATCTTACAGAAGATAATATCAAACTAAACAAGATGATTGAGCAAGTACTGGATCGCGTCAAGGGCGGATCAACCTTGGCGGATGCGTTGGAAGGACAAACTAATGTATTTAACAAGTTTTACTTGAATATGGTTCGTGCGGGCGAATTGGGTGGCAGTCTGGAAGGAGTGCTAAGCCGTTTGACTGAATACCTGGAGCGTTCAAAGGAATTAAAAGACAGTGTTGGAACTGCTTTGATTTATCCAGCAATTTTGCTGGTGATGTCAATGGCGTCAATCTTTGTTATGTTGACCTTTGTAGTTCCTCAGTTTACCGAGATGTTTGAAAGCGCAGGTAAAGAATTGCCTATTTCAACACAAATTGTTGTGGGAGCGGCTGAATGGTTGCAGCAGTATTGGTGGCTGGTCATCACAGGGGTATTGTTGATGATGGCATTTGTCAATTATCAAATGATTGATCCAGTCAGGAAGAAGCGGTGGGACAAGCGTTTTCTGAATTTGCCGCTGGTAGGTGAGATTGTATTGAATATGGAAACAGCAAATCTTGCACGCACCATGGGAACTTTGTTAGGTAGCGGCGTTTCAATATTAACTGTTTTAACTATTGTTCAGGAAACGGTTGGTAATCTGGTATTGGCAGAAGCGGTTGGCGAGGCGGCCGGCAAGCTTAAACAAGGTCAAAATATGTCAACCGCATTAATTGAAAGTCAGCGCTTCCCCAAACTGGCCATGCAAATGATCAAAATGGGAGAGGAAACTGGCAAGCTTGAAGAAATGCTGCTAAAAGTTTCAAATCTTTATGATAAGCAATTAAAAGTGGCTATCGAAAGAATGCTTGCATTAATGGAACCAGTGCTTATTATTTCTTTGGGGCTGATTATTGCCGGAATAATTGTTTCTATTTTGATGGCTATTATGAGTGTGAATGATTTGGCATTTTAACTTTTGGAGTTGTAATGGAAAGAAAGATGAAAATTAAAAAAACAGTAACACAGCAAGGTTTTACCTTACTTGAATTATTGGTCGTGCTAGCCATTATTGCCATGTTGGCGGGATTGGTAGCGCCACAGGTAATGAAGCATATGAGTGGTGCGAAAAGTAAAACTGCGAAAGTTCAAATTGAAGATTTATCCGCCGCACTGGATATGTACCGCCTGGATGTTGGCAAATACCCGACTACCGAGCAAGGACTGCAAGCTTTGGTAGAAAAGCCTGATAATGCCAAACGTTGGAACGGGCCTTATTTACGCAAAAATAAAATTCCTCAAGATCCCTGGGGTGAGGATTATAAATACGCCTCACCAGGAGAAAAAGGCAAGTTTGACATCTACACCTATGGCCTGGATGGTAAAGAAGGTGGTGAGGGTGAAGATGCGGATATTGGAAGCTGGGACTGATGAAATTTAATTATTGGCAATAAGGATATTAAATTTCCAGATCGACTATTGAAAAACAGTTGCCAGTAAAAATCATAGCTCCTGAAATAGACACAGGCATTACAGATGAGAGAAAAAGGATTCTCGTTAATTGAATTAACTGTTGTGCTTGTCATAATGATTGCAGGGGCAGCGCTTGTTGGCCCACATATTTCAGCGGGCAGAGACACTTCGCAACTAAAAGCCGCAGCCAGGGATTTGGCTTCTGCGCTTCGTTATGCGAGAGGTCAATCATTAATCAGCCAAAAGGAAGTCTATGTCAGTATTGATCTTGATAGTAATGAATATCAATTGAGTACTCGGGACAAGGTATACAAGATTGCTGAAGATATTGATATTAGCCTGGTAACAGCTCAATCTGAACAAACCGGTGAAGGACAAGGCAATATACGTTTTTTTCCTGATGGCTCGTCAACGGGCGGACGAATCACTTTGAAAGGCAGTAATGATAATGAATGGCTGGTTGATGTCAACTGGCTGACTGGTCATGTGCAGATTTTAGATGAATAGCAGCAAGCAAAATAAACAACAGGGATTTTCCTTGTTGGAAATACTGGTGGCCTTTTCCATTCTTTCCTTGTCTCTGGGAATTTTGCTCAATATTTTTTCGTCAGGCGTTCGTACCGCAGTTTTGTCAGAAGATTATACGGCCGCAGTGCAAATTGCTGAATCCTTGCTGGCCAGGACCGGTGTTGAAAATGAATTGCTGGAAGGAGAGGTAAGTGGCGAAGAATATGAAAAATATAATTGGACGATCAGCAGCTATCCTTATCAAGTTTATGAACAGCATAATTTGGAGCCGCCAGAAAACAGTGCCGGTAAAAAAGACAAGCTTAAGGTTTTTCAGGTTATTGTTACCGTTGCCTGGAACGAAGGAGAGGATGATGAGAATGAGCGGACGGTCCAATTGAATACGCTTAAGTACAGTTTCAATTAATCATGAAAAAACCCTCCGGATTTACATTGATAGAAGTACTCATTGGTATGAGTCTTTTAAGCGTTATGATGCTCTTGCTTTTTGGCAGTTTGAGAATTTCTGTTCGCAACTGGGATGCGGGCGAAAAGCGAATTTTTGAGGTTAGTGAAGTTGCAAGTGTACAGAATTTTTTTCAAAGGTTTTTGACTTCAGTCCGGCCGTTTGAAGATGATTTTTCTGGTGACGAGCCGGAGTTCAGTTTTCAGGGTGAAAGTCGAAAAATCAGGTTTGTTGCCTCATTACCTGCCAGTGCTGGAAGGCAGGGGTTACAAATTTTTTCTTTAAAACTGAAGTCTGTTGACGATTTAGAAACTTTGGCAGTAGATATTGTTCCATTTTTTCCAGCAGCCGATGGCGAAGAATGGAAAAATGAAGAAGTCACGCTGGCAGAAAATATCACTGATTTTAAATTATCTTATTTTGGTGCTATTGATGAAGATGAAGAAGCAACCTGGCATGAACAGTGGCTGGATCAAAAGCAATTGCCCGCGTTGGTGAAAGTAGAAATCGAGTTTGAAAATGGCGCATTATGGCCGGAACTTGTTGTTGCACCAAGAATGAGTACTGCACAATTGACATCAACGCGAAACAAAGGGTTTGATTTGGATGAACCAGACCTTTTATAAATCCTTTCCGGTGCAGCAGGGTATGGCATTGGTTCTGGTATTATGGGTACTAACTTTATTAACCATAATGGCGGGTAGTTTTGCTTTGAGTATCAGGCGTGAAGCTTCGGTTATCAGTAGTGTCAGAGATAGCGCGGAAGCCTCTGCAATTGCCAGGGCGGGGATTATTATTGCTCAAAAAATGTTGTTAAATCCAGATAAAAATGAACGCTGGCTGGCTGATGGCACTGTCTACCCAGTGGATTATGCTGGAGCTGAAATTAGAATCAAGATTGTCAGTGAACAGGGAAAAATCAATATTAACAAGGCAAAAAAGAAGTTGCTGGAAAATATGATTAAATATTTTGATGATGATGAGGATGATCGGGCTGTGAAAATTGCTGATGCAATTCTAGATTGGCGTGATACCAATGATCTGGTACGGTTGCATGGGGCGGAAAAAGCCCAATATCAGGATGAAAATTTAAAGTATGGGCCCAGAAACAAGCCTTTTCAAAGTATTGAAGAATTACAATTGGTTTTGGGCGTTGACCAGGAGTTATATAAAAACCTTGAGCCGTTAATTACCATCTATTCAAAAAATGGCAATGTTGATAAAAATTCTGCATCAGAAATTATTTTGGCTATTTTGGAAGGACAGACACAGCAACAACAGCAAGAAAAAAAGCAAAAAGAGACTGAAATAAAAGATGAACAGGATGGGTTGTCCAATTTATTCGATCCCAAAAAAAACAAATCCAAGACTACAATACAAGGAGCATTTACTATATTTTCTGAAGCAAAGTTAGAAAATGGGGCAAAGTCGATGATAAAGACTATTATTAGAAGAATGAGTCCTCCGATAAAAGGCAAGCCTCCTTTTGTGGTGTCTTCCTGGAGCAGATTATATAGTTCTGATGAGTCTTTGTTTGAAACGGAAGAGGAACAATAAATAATAATTACGCATGAATAGATTGGGTCGAAATATAAGCGATTTTTTCCGCTGGTGGCAAAATGAGCTGGCCTTTTTAGTGCCAGAGCCACTTAAACAGATATTTAATCAAAGCAAGGGCAAGATTATTGTCGAGCCAGAGGCCGATTCTGTTCGAGTCTTTTTGGTACTTGGAAACCAGAAACAAGAACTTGGTGTTTTTGAACTCAATGAGATTGGTAAGGCTGAATATCTTGCTTTGCTTGAGAAAGATAATCGACTGGAAAAGTCTGATTTGGTGATTCGTCTTTCTGATCACGATGCAATTGAGAAAATATTATTTTTACCTGCAGCTGCCAGGGACAATCTGGAGCAAGTTGTAACGTACGAACTGGATAAATTAACGCCATTTCATCCGGAACAGGTTTATTTTGCCGTTAGGGTTTTGGATGAAGGCGTTCAGCCTGATCAGATTAAGGTACAGTTGGTTTTAACACCCAGGGAAAAACTGGATGCTATTTGCAAGGAACTGAAAGGCTGGGGATTAGTTCCGGCCATTGCCGATTTTGCAAATCATCCGAATGATTTTGAACATGACAGGGAAGCTTATAATTTATTGCCATCTTGGGCGCGAGCGCAGGAAAATGTTTTTGCGCAAGCTATTAATTATGGTGTCATCGGGTTGCTATTGATGCTGTTAACAGCAGTTTTGGTCATTCCGGTTTGGAAAGAAGCCACCGCAGTTGAGCAATTGAATGAGCAAATTAAGGATGTGGCCAAAGATGCAGCGGAAGTTGAAGAATTACGAAATGAAATTGAACAGCTTCAGGATAAAACTGCTCGTTTGTTGCAAAAGAAAACCAATGCCGCATCGATGCTTGAAATGCTGGAAGTTCTTAGCAAGCTGATTCCTGATGATACTTGGTTAAAGCACTTGAGATTTTCAAAAGGTAAATTACAGATTCAAGGTCAATCACCAACTGCTTCCTCATTAATCAGTTTGTTGGAAGAATCTGATTTGTTTGACAGTGTGCGGTTTGTATCACCTGTTACTCAAGATAGAAGAACCGGGCTGGAGCGTTTCCAGATTTCGGCTGAGATCAGTAAAGGAAAGAAGAATGTTGGATCAACTGAATAAGCAGCAACAGCGCTGGGTTGCGCTGGGTCTGTTGGGCGTTGTGGTTCTGTTTGTAATTCTGATAGTGATTATGCCGTTAATCAATGCCGGTTTGGACTACAATGAAACCAAACAGGATTTGGCTTTTCGATTGAAACGCTATAAGGAGGTTATTGCCAGTAAAGACAAAGTGATGGCAAATGCCGAAAATGTTAAACGGCAATATGCAGAACAGGAATATTTTAATACGCGTGAAACAGAAGCCCTGGCATCTGCCGACCTGCAAAAATTTATAAAAACGGCTATATCTGCTGCAGGAGGTCAATTAACCAGTACCCAGGTGTTGCCGAGTAAAACCGAAGAAGATATTACCCGAATCACGGTCAAAGTAAGAATGAATGGAACCATCGAGCATTTACGACGGGTTTTGTACGATATTGAGATGTCAAAGCCCTTGATGCTTGTTGAGGAGATGGATATTCGCCCTGTCAGGGGGCGGAGAAATAGAAAAACCCGCAAAATAGAGCCGAGTAACAAGATGAATGTTAATTTTCAGGTAGTCAGTTTTATGAGAATTAAATCATGAAGACAATCTGGACAGGCTTAAATATAAAACTGATATCATTGTTGCTTGCCGTTTGTGCTGTCCTTGCCGTTATAGCTATAGCGGAGTGGGCTTATGCCGAATATTCATACCGCGAGTTATTGGCTTCGGTTGATGATATTGATGAAACTGAAGCTGAAGTGGAAACTTTGCCAGAGATCAAATTAGCAGAAAAACCGCTGGAAAGTTATTCCCACATGGTTAATCGGCCATTGTTCACTGAAGGAAGAAAGCCAATTGAAGAGGCGGATGACAAACCGACTGAAGAATTTACCGGGAATATTGAGCTGGAGTTGACCGGAATAGTAGAAACGCCAGAGGGTACAACTGCTATGCTAAGAGATAAACTTAAGCAAAAAAATTATCGAGCCAGAAAAGGAGATAATGTTGAAGGATGGGATGTTGATGATGTCCTGGACGATAAAGTAATTGTCAGGCGAGGCGTAAATCGCAAAGAATTACCATTAAGAAAACCGCGCCCACAGCAAGCAGAACCTCCTAAATTAAAACCACCAAGAAGGAGAGTCAGGTCTCCAAGGAAACGAACAGCGCCACAGATGATGGAAGAAAATGACGAACTGTAAAAACATTAATGCCATGAAAAAATTTATTATTATTCTTGCCAGTATTACTTTGTTGGCATCATGTGAACATTTAGGGCCTTACCCCAATAAAAAAATGAAAATGGTGCCTGCCGAGGATCCCAGTGATGTCGTTGTTCAGGAAACGGTTTTTGATCAGCTAAGTAATAAAGGGCTTGAAGATGCCGATGGCGGTCCCAAAGATGAGTTTTATCGTGGCACGGGGCGATTTGTGAATCCGGTTGTAAAGCCTGGAAAATCCAAAAAAAGTTCAGCGACTGGCAAATTCACTTTGAATTTTGAAGATGCGGCTTTAAGTGAAGTGATCAAGGTAATTCTAAGCGATACTCTGGGCGAAAGTTACATGGTCAATCCTAAAGTGATAGGAAAAGTGACCTTGCAAACCTCCAGGCCATTGACTCGGGAAGAATTACTGCCGACTTTGGAATTATTGTTACAGGTCAATAATGCGGCACTAATTAAAGATGGCAGTATGTATCGCATTGAACCATTGAGTAGTGCTTTAAAAGCCGGTGTCAATACCAGTGTGTCAGGAAAAGGTCAATCTGCCGGTTATCAAGTGCAAATTATGCCGCTGCAATATGTTGGCGTTGAAGAGATGCGGGAAATTCTTGAGCCGATGGTGTCGGGAACAGCTATTCTCAGAGCGGATAAAGCCAGAAATTTATTGATGGTTGCAGGAACAGCAAAAGAGCTGGAAAGTATTAAGCAAACCGTGTCTACTTTTGATGTAGATTATATGTCTGGAATGTCTTTTGGTATTTTTACCCTGAAAAACAGCGATGTTGAAACGCTTAATAAAGAGCTGGAAGCGGTTTATAACCTTGCAGAAGGTAGCCCAATGGCCGGGATGTTTAAACTGGTACCGATAGAGCGTATGAATGCTATCCTGGCAATTACCCCACAACCCAGATACCTGGATAAGATCAAGCTGTGGATCAAACGCCTGGATAGAGCAGTTGGGAGCGCTGGTGGTGGCGTTATTGTTTACCGCTGTCAGCATGTCAAGGCAGATGAATTGGCTTCCACATTAAATGAAATTTTTACAGGTAAAGAAAAGAAAACTAAAGAGCCTACTGTAGCAGCTGGTAGAAAAGCGACCAAAATAAGCAGCAGGAACAAGAAATCCAAAACCAAAACTAAAAAAACAGTTAGGCGAACATCTTCTCGTGGAAAATCTTCGGCGCCAGATATTTCAGGAATTGGCGATGTCAGGATTATTGCCGATGACCCTAATAATTCCATTATCATAGTGGCTACACCCCAGGAATATGAAACTATAAAGGCAGTGATTAAAGAGTTGGATGTTATGCCTTTGCAGGTATTAATTGAGGCTACCATTATTGAAGTGCGACTGACAGACCAAACCAAATATGGGGTTAGTTGGGGGATTGGAAATAATAGAGGAGTAACTTCTTCTACCGATAGTAACGGAAAAGTGACCGAGACTGGAGGATCTGGAGCAAGCAGAGGAATGGCTCAGCTAGGCGAATTAGCTCTTGCTGCAGCAACTGGAGCAAGTACAGGAGGTTTTTCTTATGTTATCAGTAATGTCACAAATACAGTCCAGGCGGCAATTGATGCATTTGGAAATGGTGAAAATATAAATGT
>CAZGYJ010000003.1:29653-35054 GCA_964530345.1 uncultured Methylomonas sp. | reverse complement strand
CAAATACAGTCCAGGCGGCAATTGATGCATTTGGAAATGGTGAAAATATAAATGTACTTTCCACTCCTTCCTTGTTGGTATTAAATAATCAGGAAGCTTCAATACATGTGGGTGATAAAGTGCCTGTGCGTGGTGAGACAAGGTCTTTCAACGGTACAGCACCAACTACTGATAATAAAAATAATAGCAGTTTAGTTGGTAGTATTGATTCAGTTCAAACTGGGGTCACTTTAAATGTGACGCCCAGGGTAAATGCTAATGGGGTTGTTATTATGGATATAGTTCAGGAAAATAACAACGCGACAAGCACCACAACTTCCAAAATTGATTCTCCCACCATAGTTGAACGAAAGCTTGAAACTTCAATTGCTATTTATAGTGGGGAGACGGTGGTACTAGGAGGGTTGATAAGTGAGACTTACAATGACTCAACTACAGGAATTCCTTGGTTAAAAGATCTTCCTTATCTAGGTGTTTTGTTTGGTGAAACTGAGCGAAAAAAACAAAAAAGCGAATTAATTGTATTAATCACACCTAGAGTTATACAAAACAAAGCTGATGCCAGAAGAGAAACTCGCAGATACCAACTAAGATTACCTGGCTTGTATGAGATTGGAGATGAATTAAAGGATATCAGCGGCGAATTAAAACAATTAAAGGATCAACAAAACCTTCCAAACTAGCGTCATTCCACTTTGATTGATGTTTAAACGCACAAGGAAGTGCAGCAAAAGTCACGTTTAAAGCTTGGTTCAAAAGCCAAAAAGTAACCCTTCTAGTAAAAAATCTTCCATATTTCCGCAACCGTTACCCTCTTAAATACGCGTATTTGAGGGTAATAACTCCGTATATTTCCAATTCAAAGAAATTGTAATTTGATTACATGATAGGCAATAGTCTAATGAACTTAATAAATATTTTATTGAGAATTCATTGAAAATATAAAGCTTATTGTACATTTTGACATGTCCCTGCCCACTCTGTTATTGCCCGATATTTACACATATTTTAGGTAAAGTATCAAAAAATCACCATATCATTAACGGCGAATAACGTAAGCAATTATTTACTTCCTTGTAAGGTAGTGATAAATTTACCAATCATAAATTTAAGATGAGCTTAATTAAAGTTGATATGTTAATTAAATCAAAAATTTCATGTAAGTATTTAAAGTATTGCGTAATTGAAGATTTTTTAAGGGAACATAAAGGAGGGGATTATTAGTTATTGAAACTATATGTAGGCATTTTCTCTCATTAATTTTATTCAAAAGATGATGGAAAATATTGATAATAATCACTATTTAGGGGATTAATATGAAATTTAAACCGATAAGTGCCGCTATTCTTCTGGCAACAGGAGCGATAGCGGGTACTGTTCAGGCGCAGATGCTGGGATTAGATCTGGAAGCGCCAACAATCCAATATAACAATACCGGTAGAGCAGAATATGATGCTGCAACCGGAATTCTTAAAGTCAAAGCAGATCCATTATTTTTTAAAAATACTGGAATTGCTATTATCAACCCAACAAAAGCCTTGAATCTTCAATTCAAGCTTAACAATGATGGATCACTTAATTCCGGGATAGCCGGTGATGATCTGGTTATTACTGGGGAAGTCGATGTTGACGGTGATGGCACTGTCGATTTTTCAGGGACGTTGTTAACAGCTGAAATTTCAGATTTTGGCTTTGCAGTTCCCAAGCCAGGACAAACGACAAATGCCTTTGAAGCGAGTTTCGATATAACGGGAGGACAATTAGCTTCCCTTTATGGTCGTAAGAAGCTAGGTGTTTATTTGGCAACAGAAAGCAAAGCCAGTGATGCTGTATTTACAGGTGATTTTGGCGCCAGTTGGAGTGGCGGCGCAAAAGGTAAAGTTGGCGCAATTATGGGAAGCGCGGAACCTTGCACCGGCAGCATTGGTGATTATGTCTGGTTTGATCATAATGGTAATGGCGTTAAGGATGATGATGAACAAGGGATTAGTGGTGTTACCATAAGTGTTTCTGGTATGGGCATCACTCAAACTGCTGTCACTGCAAGTAGCGGCATGTACTTGTTCAATGAACTGTGCATTGGTGATTACACGGTAACAGTTGATCCTTCAACATTACCTGCAGGTTTTAATGTTAAAACCTACGATTTGGATGGTGTTGCTACGCCCGACACAACCTCTGTTACTTTAACTGCTAATGACGAAGCAGTACTTAATGCTGATTTTGGCTATAAGGGTAATGGTTCTATTGGCGATACCATCTGGTTGGATACCAATGGAAATGGTACACAAGATCCGGGTGAAGAGGGATTACCCGGCATCAAAGTTACTTTAGAAGCTGATATCGATGGCGATGGCGTGAAGGAGTTTGTTCGCGAACAGGTTACAGATGATACGGGTTTCTATTTGTTTGGAATGTTGCCTGCCGGTGATTTCAAAATCACAGTTGACTCATCTACTTTACCCGCTGGTGTCGATGTCAATACCTTTGATGTCGATGGTAACAAAGATGGTATGGCTACTATCAATCTGACGCCGGGAGAAGACGATAAATCAGTTGATTTTGGATACAAAGGTTCTGGTGCATTAGGTGATACCGTATGGTTGGATCTTGATGCTGATAGAACCCAGGATGCAGATGAGCCAGGTATCTCTGGAGTGACTGTCAAACTGGAAGCTGATACCAATGGTGATGGAACGGTAGATTTTACTGATACTACAGTGACTGATGCTTCGGGTCGTTATATGTTCGACAGTTTGCCTGGCGGGACTTATAAAGTAACTGTCGATGCAAACACGTTACCTGCAGGATTAACTCAGACTTTTGACCTTGACGGCACGTTAGACAATATGGCCGAAGCTGATTTGCCTGCTGGAGGAAGTCGACTGGATGTTGATTTTGGATATACGGGCACAGCCAGCTTGGGTGATTTGGTTTGGCTTGATCTTAATGCTAATGGTAGCAAAGATGGTTCTGAGCCAGGACTAACAGGCACCCGTTTGGTATTGACGGGTGATATCAATAATGATGGTGTTGTAGATTTTACTCAGACTACCGAGACTGACAGCAATGGCATCTACGGCTTTGATAAATTACCAGCCGGTAAATATACCGTTACGGTTGAAGATTCAACACTGCCAACGGGATTGAGTCAGACTTTTGATCTTGATGGTACGCTTGATAACACCACTATGGTTAATTTAGCAGCCGGTCAGAATGACCCTCGTCTCGATTTCGGTTATACCGGAAAAGGCATGATTGGTGATTTAATCTGGCGCGACAACAATGCCAATGGCACCAAAGAAGACGGTGAAGATGGTATTTCTGGCGTTAAAGTAACCTTGATGGGTGATGTGGATGGTAATGGTACGTTTGATTTCAGTATTGAAACCGTAACCAGCTCTGCGGGTACTTACAGTTTCCCTAACCTGCCTCAAGGCAGTTACAAGGTAACCGTTGATCCAGCAACGCTTCCAGCAGATATTAATCCGACTTTTGATTTGGATGGTATAGATAGTCCAAATAAAGCATTGTTAAATCTTGGTCCTCAAGAGACTAATTTGACTGTTGATTTTGGTTACCGCCATCTCGGTAGAATTGGTGATCTAGTCTGGTTGGATGAAAATGGCGATGGTATCAAAGATCCAGATGAAAGTGGTATTGCCGGTGTGAACGTAACATTGATGGGCGATACTAATTCAGATGGTTCGTTTGAATTTAGTATAGATACCACCACTGATAGTTCAGGGCTATATGACTTCTCTAATCTGCCAAAAGGAAGCTATAAGGTCACTATTGATTCAAGTACTTTACCAGCCGATGTTAATCCAACTGCTGATCTGGATGGTATTGACACGCCAAATAAAGCATTGTTGACTCTGGGAACAGACGAAACTAACCTGAATGTTGACTTTGGCTATCAAGAAGAACAGGCCGGTTCCATCGGAGATACTGTTTGGATTGATACCAATGGAAATGGTGAGCAGGATAATGGTGAAGAAGGCATTTCAGGAGTTAAGGTCACATTAATGGGTGATACCGATGGTGATGATACTTTTGATATCAACATTGATATGACTACGGATGCTTCTGGAAAGTATAACTTCCCAGATCTTCCCGCAGGCTTTTATAAAGTCACTATTGATCCAGCTACTTTGCCTGATGGGGTAGAGCAGACTTATGATCTTGATGGTTTGGGGACGCCAAATAAGGCGGAGTTAGATCTGGCAGCTAATGAAAACAATATGGATGTTGATTTTGGCTATAAAACTCCAGATTGTGTGCCTGAAGACATCTCATTTGTTGATTTTCAGGGGCTAACTTCAAGACAATGGGCAATCCTGAATAATGCTCCTGGCTTGATTGGTTGGAGTACTGATAATCCTAACCAGCATATCGAAGTAGGTATGGAGGAAGCCTACGGCGGCGAATGGAATGACAATTATGTCATCGAACTGGAAGCCAATGACTGGGATCCATCCAACCTGTATCTGGATATCGAAACCAAACCGGGACAAATTTATAAATTTGAACTGGACTATTCAGGTAGAAAAGGATTCAAGCCCAGTGGCATCAAAGTGTTATGGAATGGTAACGTTGTCGATAAGCTAACCAGTAGAGGCAGGTTTAAATGGTCTCATCACACCTACTTTCTTGAAGGAACGGGTGAAACTGTACGCCTAGAGCTAAAAGCCATGGACATGAATGGATATGGTGGCGTTCTGGATAACCTGAAGGTATCAGCAGTTTGTGATGAAGATCCAGTTGATCCTCCAACTAATCCAGATCCACAGCCTCTTGCATGTAATGCAGTGGATGCACCGAAGGATAGTTACAATGTCTGGAATGGTGGTGGTTATGCGTTTATCTACAATGGTTACCCATTTGTAATAAGTAATGGAAAACTGGTTGAAGATAAGGATGGCAATGCAATGCTGACAGGTACTTTGATGTACAAGCCTGATCACAGGTTCAAGTACAACATGGAGATTAAATTGTCTGGTAAAACAGATAGTGTTAACAATCCTTTCACCAATGGTCTGAAAAGATCTGCATATTCGCAAAATGGCGGGCCTGTTGATATCAATGCTTGGCAATACTACAAAAATTTCTCAGGTAAGTTGACTGGGTTTGATGGTAGTAAAGGCAATGTGTTGGTGTTGTCATCCAAAAAAGGCCTGTCTGTCCAGATGGGAGATGGAGCAAATCAATGGAATGTGGATTTTGGTTTAGGACACTGGATTACCTACAAGAAGTATCGCTGGGGTAAGAAGATCCATTATGGCCAGGGTGATCTGAATGTTAATTTAACTAATTGCTCGGGTGGCTCTGGTTCATCAAATGATGGGAACAATTCTGGGTCAAATAACGATGACCGCAAGTGGAAGGATCGTGATGACGA
>CAZGYJ010000003.1:12840-29553 GCA_964530345.1 uncultured Methylomonas sp. | reverse complement strand
GGAACAATTCTGGGTCAAATAACGATGACCGCAAGTGGAAGGATCGTGATGACGATGATGACCAAGACCGTAAGTGGAAAGATCGTGATGACGAAGATAATCACAAAAAAAGGAAGCATGGAAAAAAACACAGGAAACACGAAAAAGACGATGATTAATTACGATCATCATATAAAAAACCATGGACGGAAATTGTAAGTAGTTGATGTAAGTCCGGCCTCGACAGGGTGTTGAGGTCGGTAATTAAATTGAAGTTGAATTTATATTTTTTTATAGGAGAAAATAAAAATGAAAAGTTTTTTGAAATTTATACCATTGTTGTTTGTTTTTGCTGTAGGTAGTGCTTCTGCGGTAAGTACTCAAATTCCACTGGGTTTGGTAACCCAATATCCAGATTTGAATACACAGGATTTGGATATTAATTATGATGCTGGTTCGGGGCTGATTTCATTGAAAAATGGGACTAACACAACTGCACAATTAACTGCATTTGATGGGGATCTAGGTACTCTATATATGCCTGGCTCATTTTCTTACAAGTTGTCTGGCAATGTTAACTCACTGCCTGCCATTGATTTTTCTGCTTCAACTGATGACGGAAAGGTTGATCTAACAGGTACTGTCGTGGATTTCGGCGTAGGTAATGGTGGCGTGTTGGAATTTTTGGTTGATATTGCTTCAACTGGTACTGTCAATTTTGGCAATAAATTAGGGATTATTATCTCAAATATAACTAGCAGTTCTGCCCAGACAGATAGTTTTGCTGTTCCTGTTCCTGCTGCTGTATGGTTGTTTATGACCGGTCTTTTGGGATTGGTTTCACGTAAAGCGAAACGTGTAGTATAAGTAATAAATTTTTACTTAATTAGGAACGAGGCTTGAGGAAATTTAATTTCCTCAAGCTTTTTTATGCGCGAAATTAAAATGAAATAATTTCATCTTCAGTGGCAATAAGTACCAGGTCTGCTTTATGAATAGCAAAAATTCCGACCGTAACAACACCGGCAATATTATTGATGGTTTTTTCAAGTTCTAATGGATCGAGGATATCCATATTATGAACATCAATGATTGGGTTGCCATTGTCGCTAGTGAAACCTTCGCGTAATTCGGGCTGCCCTCCCAGTTTAACCATTTCGCGAGCCACATAACTTTGTGCCATGGGAATAACTTCTATAGGTAGAGGAAATTTTCCAAGAACATCGACTTGTTTGGATTGGTCGGCAATACAAATAAATTTGCGGCTTGCAGCGGCAACAATTTTTTCCCGTGTCAACGCGCCGCCGCCGCCTTTGATGAGTTGTTTGTGCGGATTAATTTCATCAGCGCCATCAACATAGACTTCGAGTTCGCCAACCGAATTTAGATCAAGAACCGGGATGCCGAGTTTTTTTAAACGCTCTGTTGTCATTTCAGAGCTGGAAACAGCGCCATCAAGATAGCTTTTGTTTTCTGCAAGACAATCAATAAAATGATTGACGGTCGAACCTGTTCCCACACCAACAATTGCTACATCTTTTACATACTCAATTGCCGCCTCTGCAGTTTTTCTTTTTAATTCATCTTGTGTCATAGCCATAGGTATTTCCTGAGTTGAGTTAGAAATTTATTATTGTGTGATAATACCGCAGATAACCATAATTCGCAGCAGTTTTATTAATGATTCATCGCTATATAGAAAAAATTTTACGGGCCAGGGTTTACGATGTTGCCATTGAAACCTCATTGGATTTGGCGCCTATTTTATCTACAAGATATAAAAATAATATTTACCTAAAAAGAGAGGATTTGCAGCCGGTATTTTCATTTAAGTTGCGTGGTGCCTACAATAAAATAAGCCAATTAACTGATGGAGAAAGACAGAGGGGGGTGATAGCAGCATCGGCAGGAAATCATGCTCAAGGACTTGCTTTGGCGGCAAATAAAATGGCAATTAAAGCGCACATCGTTATGCCTACGACTACTCCGGAAATCAAAATACAGGCCGTCAGGGAAAAGGGGGCAAAAACAATTCTGGTTGGCGATTCCTATGATGAAGCTTATGAATACGCAGTTGAGTTAGGACGACAGAAACAGTTGGTTTTTGTGCATCCTTATGATGATCCTGATGTAATTGCTGGCCAGGGCACTATAGGAATGGAAATTTTAAGGCAGCATACTGGCAACATTTCGGCAATTTTTATTCCAGTTGGTGGTGGCGGGCTAATTGCCGGAGTTGCTGCATACATTAAATTTGTTAGACCTGAAACAAAAATCATCGGGGTTGAGCCTGATGATGCAGATTGCTTGAATCAGGCGCTAATTGCTGGACGACGAGTCAAGCTCAAGCAGGTAGGGCTGTTTGCTGATGGAGTGGCGGTAAAGCAAATAGGAAAAGAGCCTTTTCGTTTGTTACGGGATTTGGTTGATAGTGTTATTACAGTTGATACTGATGAGATTTGTGCAGCAATAAAAGACGTTTTTGATGATACACGATCTTTACCAGAACCTGCTGGAGCATTGGCTATCGCGGGTTTAAAAAAATATATCGAGCAGAAGCAGGTTGTAAATGAAACTTTTGTAGCGATTGAAAGTGGCGCTAATATAAATTTTGACCGCTTGCGTTATGTAAGTGAAAGAGCCATGGTTGGAGAGCATAAGGAAGTTCTGCTGGCAGTTGCAATTCCAGAAGTTCCTGGCACGTTCCTGAAATTCTGTAATATTCTTGGCAAGCGCAATATCACAGAATTTAATTATCGTTACTTCGACAATAAAATTGCACAAATTTTTGTTGGGGTTTCTACCAGTAACCATGAGGCTGATCGGAGGGATTTAATTGAAAAGCTAGATCGAGTGGGTTTTGATGCAATTGATATGACACAAAACGATTTGGCCAAAGAGCATATTCGATATATGGTTGGTGGTCATGCTCCTGGTTTATTGAATGAGCATGTTTATAGAGTGGAATTTCCTGAGAGACCGGGTGCTTTGTTGAAATTTTTAACTGCTATTGGTGGGCGTTGGAATATCAGTTTATTTCATTATCGTAATCACGGAGCTGCATTTGGCAAGGTGCTAATGGGTTTGCAAATGTTGAATGCAGAAAAAAAGATATTCCAGCATTGTTTGGATGATTTAGGTTTTACTTACGAGGAAGTTACGTCCAATCTGGCTTATGATTTATTTGTGGGTGGTAAGGAAGCTGAAAAGTAAATTTTTGGGTCAGCTGATTTTATTCCAAAGACAGGATAAAGTCCCATTGCTGTTTTGTAACTGGCATAATTGATAGCCGGTTACCTCTTCTTACTAAAGGAAACTCCTCTAGTTCGGACTTTTGTTTTAATTCTTTTAGAGGGATGGTTCGGGCGAGTTTTCTGCTAAATTTAATATCAACCATAAACCAGCGAGGGCTGTTCGGGTCGCTCTTTGGGTCAAAGTGTTTGTCATCAGGATCAAACGCAGTAAAGTCAGGATAACTTTCTCTAACGACTTCCATGATTCCAACGATGCCGGGTTCGTCACAATTAGAGTGGTAGAAAAAAACCTGATCGCCTACTTTCATATCATCACGCATCATGTTTCTGGCTTGATAATTTCTGACGCCATCCCAGTGCTCTGTTTGATTCGGCATGTTTTGAAGATCGTCAATACTGAACTCGGTGGGTTCAGATTTCATTAACCAGTATTTCATGAGCTTGTTTTGAAAGTAAGTGAGTATCTCCCGCCTGCGCCGTAATAATCTTTCGTCCTTGAACCAAAGGTTCAAGTGGGCACTTCACGGGCAAATCAGGCTTTCCGATAAAACGGACATGCACACCATCGCCAGGTATCAGTCCCCGGGGTTAATATAGGTTCAGGAAATACCCAGATTACCTCGAACGCCGCAGGAGATACTGTAGTAGTTTAGCTTATTTTTATTAATTTTGAAGAAACTTTTCTCTAAAAAATAGTGAGAAAATTACAAACGTTATTTTTCCAGCACTGCTTCAATTTTTTTGCGTAAATGGTTCAATTGCTCACTAAGCCCCTGGTTAAGTGATTGATTTTGCGTTTTGTTCTTGGTGAATTCATGAGCTAAATTCAATGCGGCAACAATAGCAATTCGGTCTGTGCTGCTAACTTTGCCTGAGTCTCTGATTTCGCGCATTTCGTCATCCAGTTTTTGGGCTGAATTGAGCAGATCATCGCGGCCATCTTCAGTACAGGCAATTTTGTATTCTTTGCCTAGTATGGTAACGGTTACTGGAATTACGTCTTTGCTCATGTTCCTTGCTCCATGGATTTGAGACGTGAAATCATAGACTCTACCCGGAAACGGGCTGTTGAAGTTTTTTCAATCAATTTTGCCTTTTCACGCACCAGTTCCTCTTGTTTGGTTTTTAATAATTGGTTTTCTTTGAGTAAAACATTATAACTGTTTAGCAGTTCATCAAGCTTTTCCTCAAGTAAGGTTATTTCTGGTGATTTCATTGTGTTATTGTTGGTCATGATAATAAACCATTGTTGCAAAAAATTGCACAAGAAAATTTAGTGTGAAGAGTTAATTTATAATGTTAGCATAACTCTATTGAAATTTTTAATTTTTCAGTTGATTTTTTTAGGATAGGAAAATAGAAGCATGACTTATCAGGTTGTGGATGCAATAATTGAAAAAATTGAGCCAACAATTACTGCAGCAGAGGCTCATGGTATGGCAACCGGGATGTTAAGCATTGATTCAGAAACTGGCGCTATGACGTGGTTAAGCGAGGTGTTTCAAAATACGACACAACTCCTGGAAGAAGATAAGCAATTGCTGGTGTCCTTGTTTGAACAGACGCAAGAGTTGTTGAATACAGACGAATTTAGTTTTGATTTGTTACTGCCTGATGATAATGCAGATCTTGGGCTGAGAATTGAAGCGTTAAGAAATTGGAGTAAAGGTTTTTTGCTGGGTGTGGGTTATTCAACATCAGAAACGAAATGGCCAGGAGAAACCCGGGAAATTCTCAAGGATATTGTCGAATTTTCTAAGATGGATGTTGACGGTGATGAGGATGATGAAGAAATTGAAAATGCTCTGATGGAGATTCAAGAATATTTAAGAGCGGCAATCATGTTGTTTAAGATGGAATTTAGCGTCAGCGATGACAATAAGGTATTACATTAATCTAACAGAGAATGAAGCAAACTGAATTTAAAAGGCGTCGCAAGCAATTGATGGCGCAAATTGGTAAAAACAATATTGCAATTATCAGTAGTGCCTCAATGCGGCCCAGAAATCGTGATGTTGATTATCCTTTTCGTCAGGATAGTGATTTTTATTATCTGACCGGGTTTAATGAGCCAGAGGCATTAGCAGTATTTATCCCTGAACGAAAAGAGGGTGAGTACATTCTTTTTTGTCGAGAGTTTGATGAAAAAAAGGCGCTCTGGGAAGGTGCCCATGCCGGGTTGGAAGGTGCAACTGATGATTATGGTGCGGATGATTCTTTTCCCATTACTGACGTTGCTGATATTCTGCCGGGGTTGTTAGAAAATAAAAGCAAGGTTTATTATCCGATGGGAAGGGATAGCGAGTTGGATCATAATTTACTGGAATGGTTAATGCATATTCGCGCTCAGTCCAGGACAGGCGTAACCGCGCCGGGCGAGTTAGTTTCATTAGAGCATATTTTGCATGAAATGCGCTTACTTAAAAGTGCTGCGGAAATTCAATTAATGAAGCGTGCAGCGGATGTTTCTGCTAAAGGGCATGTTCGCGCCATGCAAATATGCCAGCCAGGGCTGTTTGAATATCAGCTGGAATCTGAATTAATCTACAGTTTTATGCAGCAGGGATTGAGGGCAGTCGCATATCCATCGATTGTGGCGGGCGGCAAGAATGCTTGTGTGTTGCACTACACTGAAAATGATGCCAAATTAAAACGTGGTGATTTGTTACTGATCGATGCCGGCGCAGAATGTGATCATTATGCGGCTGATATTACCCGGACATTTCCTGTTAGCGGTCGTTTTTCGCCAGCACAAAAGCAATTGTATCAATTGGTGTTAGATGCTCAGCTTGCAGCAATTGAGCAGATTAAGCCAGGTTTGCCCTGGAATTTGGCCCATGAGACAGCAGTTAAGGTTATTACTACTGGGTTGGTGGAGCTAGGTCTTTTAAAAGGCCGGATTCCGAAACTAATAAAAGATGAGAAATATAAGCAGTTTTTTATGCATCGAATTGGACATTGGCTGGGAATGGATGTTCATGATGTGGGCGATTACAAGATTGAAGGAGAATGGCGGGCTTTAGAGCCGGGAATGGTGTTAACAATAGAGCCAGGTTTATATATTCCTGTAAATTGCAAGACTGTTGACAAGAAATGGCAAGGGATTGGTATTCGTATTGAAGATGATGTTTTGGTTACCAAAAATGGCTACGAGGTGTTAACAAATGGCGTTCCAAAAACCATTGCAGAGATTGAATCGATCATGCAGGCAGACTGATGCAAACTGATTATCAAATTATCATTGTAGGAGGCGGGTTGGCAGGTGGCTGTTTGGCAATCGCCTTAAAACAAGCGGGTTTGAACATAGCTGTAATTGAAGCTGCAAGTCGTGAACAAAGGGCTGGTTCTGGTGCGGGCGATAGAGCATTGGCCCTGGCGGTTGGAACTGTCAAAATGTTGGAGAGGCTCGGGATATGGCAGGGGGTGGCAACACAGGCCACGGCAATTAAAAACATTCATATTTCTGACCAGGGCCATTTTGGTAAAACCAGACTATCTGCTGAACGCGAAGGGGTAAAAGCACTAGGTTTTGTTATTTCTGCCCGCGATATCGAGGGTCATGTTGCCCAGTTGCTAGATCAGTACCAAATTGATCAGATCTGTCCAGCCAGGGTTGTTGGGCTTGCCTCGGGTGGTGATTTGGTCCATCTGAGCATCAAGAGCAATGATGAGGCAAAAAACCTTTCTGCTCAGTTGATTATTGGCGCTGATGGCGGCCAGTCTTCGGTCAGAAAATTATTGGAAATCAAACAAAAAGTTGTCGAATATGGGCAGACAGCCATCGTGACAACGGTAAAGACGGAAAAACATCACCAGAATATTGCTTATGAACGATTTACTTCGTCTGGACCTTTGGCTTTGTTACCTATGGGAAATGCTTTTGCAGTAGTGTGGACGAGAACCCATGAGCAGGCAGAATCACTGTTGGGTCTAAGTGAAGCCAACTTTGTTGAACAACTTCAAGACTGTTTTGGCTATCGGTTGGGCAAATTTTCATTGCAAGCGCCGAGGCGTGCATTTCCTTTAACTCTGGTTCGTGCAGAGCGAATGATTGATGATCGAGTCGCCATAATTGGTAATGCAGTGCATCAATTGCATCCAGTGGCCGGGCAAGGGTTTAATCTGGGTTTGAGGGACGTTGTGCAATTAGCCGAAATGATTATTGAACAGCATCAAACAGGGCATGATGTTGGTGATGCTTTCGTTCTAAACCATTATGCGCAAGCCAGGCAGCAAGACCATGACCAGGTGGTTAATTTTACCAATAGCGTTGTGCGAATTTTTTCTAATCAATGGGGGGCAGTCGCAGCAGCAAGAAATGTAGGGCTAGCCTTGCTGGATCAGCTGCCTTTTGCAAAAACTCAGGTGGCCAGACATGCGATGGGTTTAAGTGGGCGAATGCCGCGACTCGGAAAGTAAAGAATAATATGATTGAACGGTTTGAAGTAATTGTTGTAGGAGGCGGCATCGTAGGTGCGACGGCGGCATGTATTTTAGCCGAGGCGGGTGTCAAAACAGCATTAATTAATGACAAGCAACCGCAAAAAAGGTGGCCTAAAGATACCGTTGACCTGCGGGTTTCGGCGCTAACCAAAGCTTCACAAAATATTTTAGAGAAAATTGACGTTTGGCCTGCCATGAGAGAACGTGGTGTGGGTCCGTACTATCAGATGCGGGTTTGGGATGGCAATGGTAGTGGAGAGTTACATTTTGATTGTGCAGATACAGAGTTCGATCAATTAGGACATATTGTTGAAAATCGCATAACCGTTGCTTCATTATGGGATAAGTTAGAGGAACTGTCAGACGCCAGCTTGATTTGTCCCGCCACGGTTAATGAATTGCAAGAGTTTAAACAAGGCTGGCGGGTACAGATGGGTGACGGTAGCGAATATGAAGCTGATTTGGTTATTGCTGCTGATGGTCGCGATTCCAAGTTAAGGGAAATGCGGGGGATTGAAACAACGGGCTGGGCTTATCAGCAAGATGGTCTGGTGGCCACGGTAACAACAGAGAAAAGCCACCAGAACACAGCATGGCAACGGTTTTTATCAGAAGGGCCATTGGCTTTTTTACCATTAGCTAATGGTCAGTGTTCAATTGTCTGGACATTATCAACTGAGACTGCGGAAAAATATCAACAGTTGAAGGATAGCGATTTTCTGGCTGTTCTTGAGCAGGAATCGGCAGGAATATTAGGAAAAATGCTTGCGGTTGGGCCAAGAGCGAAATTCCCACTTCGTTTTCAATTTGCTCAGCGGTATATTGATGAGCATTTTGTGCTGATCGGGGATGCCGCACATGCAATGCATCCTTTGGCTGGGCAAGGGGCTAATGCAGGATTATTAGATGCCGCTGCGATTGCAGAATTAATCATACAAGCAAAAACAGCGAATAGACCCATTGCCAGTCGGCGTGTATTGAGGCGCTTTGAGCGTTGGCGTAAAGGTGATAATCTAGCCATGATGGTGAGCATGGATGCCATAAATAAGATTTATAAAGTATCTGTTTCACCTTTTGTATTGCTTAGATCGGAAGGAATGAACTGGATTAATAAAAACCACCTGATTAAACAGTTTTTTAATCAGTATGCAATGGGATTGCGGGAAGATTTACCCAGTTTGGCATACGAAAATAATACAAGCCAATTACCAAACTTATTACGCGCACGTTCCTAAATAATAAGCTTATTTTTAATGATATGGTTTACCTTGCCGCGGCAGTTCTGGTATATTCAGCAATCAGGTGATCAATGAAGCGTTGGATTGCTGATAGTAAACAAGTAATTTTTTCAAATTCCTTTGTTTTTGTGACGAGAAAAGCATAGGGAAAATTATAATAACATTCGAATGAATGATGGAGAGCAAAGATGACTGAAGGCCTGTTTATTTTGACGACAATTTTTGTCGCTTACGTGGTATACGTTATTGTTAGTGATTCCAAGGCGGAAAAGGAAAAGACAGAATCAAACCCTGCCGCAGCAACCCCAACCTCAACCCCAGCAAAAACACCTCAGGTTGCGAAGCCGAGCAAGCCAAAGGTAGCGGGTAGTAAACCAAAACCTGCTCCCGTTAAAAAAGCCGAACAGGCAAAACCGAAATCCAAAACGGCAACGAAACAAGCTTCAAATGTTAAAGAGTTACGTAACCCTGAAACCGGTGAAGTTTCAACTATTGCTGCAAATTATCGTTTCATGAAGCGATGGATAAAAGACGCAATGGTGACTGAGGGATTACTGGATAAAGTCTACAAGAATAATGAGCTGGATGATGCCGCTACCACAAAGATTAATGCAGCAGTTGAGAAATTAAAGGCTTTGGAAAAATATAAAGCTTGATTGTACCAGGGTGGCTGGAATTTCTTCAGGCTATTGATGCGTTAAATGACTGAGATGATGGCAGTAATACCGTTCCTTAAGGCAGATATTATTCCAAACCCAGTTTCTTTAGGCGATAACGTAAGGATCTGAAGGTTAATCCCAGCTGTTTGGCGGTCGCTGTTTTATTCCATTTATTTTGCTCTAAAGCTTCGCTAATAGCTTGTCTTTCAATTTCTTCCAGATAATTTTCCAAGGAGCCCTGGATTAGATCTTGAGATTTTGATGAGGTTTGTGGTGGTGGGCTGACAAGATCAGGCAGGTTTAAATCTGTGATTTCAATTCTATCGCCGTCAAAAAGAGCAATGGCGCGTTCCAGAATGTTTTCAAGTTCACGGACATTGCCTGGGAATGGGTATTGTTTCAGTGCAAGAATAGCGTCACTGGAAAGCTTTGGTTGGGGCAAGCCACTTTTCCCGGTGATGTTTTCCAGAAAATGTTGAGCGAGTTTCGGAATGTCTTCACGCCGTTCACGCAAAGGTGGAACTGCCAGTTCGATAACATTAATCCGATAAAATAAATCCTGACGGAAATGTCCTTCTTGGACCATTTTTGCCAGATTCTGGTGGGTGGCACTCAGGATGCGGACATCGGTGCTGATTTCTTGATAGCCGCCAACCTGACGTATTTTTTTTTCTTGAATGGCTCTCAGCAATTTCACCTGAAGTGCTGCTGGAAGGTCACCGACTTCGTCCAGAAATAATGTTCCGCCTTCAGCCGCTTGAAATAAGCCTTCTTTGTCGCTATGGGCGCCAGTGAAACTGCCTTTTTTGTGGCCGAAAAATTCGCTTTCTACAAGCTCGTGGGGAATGGCGCCACAATTAACAGCAATAAAGGGTTGGTCATTACGAGGGCTTTGTTTGTGAATTTGTCTGGCAACTAATTCTTTTCCTGAACCTGATTCGCCGCTAATAAAAACCGGTGCCTGGCTGCGAGCAACTTTAGCGATTTTGGAGCGAATAAAACGCATGGCTTCAGATTCGCCTAGTAGTGTATCTCGAGAACGTCTTTCGCGTGCAGCGGGAGTGCTCAGTTTTAGTGCGCTGTTAACCAGTTGCCTTAGAGACTGTAGATCTACCGGTTTGGATAGAAAATCAAAAGCACCGGTTTTCATTGCCTTGACAGCCGTTTCGGTATTGCCATGTGCGGTAATGACAGCAACAGGTAATTGGCTGTATTTTGCCTGGATGTAATCCACCAGTCCAAGTCCGTCGCCATCAGGCAATTTCATGTCGGTCAGGCACAGATTAAATTTGTTGTTTTGGAGTAGTGTTTTGGCAGAGGTGATATTTTCTGCACTAAGCGTATTGATTTTCATTCTGTTGAGCGTGATTTCCAGTAATTCACGAATATCTGGTTCATCATCAACAATTAAAGCGAGATAATGGCTCATAATTCAGTCTTTTTTGTTAGCATCAATCAGAACAAGGCGAAAACAGCTTTGTCCATCATTATTATAATAGTCCAGCTTAGCCTGGTTAAGTTGAGCTAATTCCCGTGAAATATATAGGCCAAGTCCTGTACCTGAGCCTGAAGTGGTAAAAAAAGGTTCAAAAAGATGTTCAAGATCATCAGCTGCAATTCCCGCACCCAGGTCAATCACTTCGATAACTAATTCTGTGAGTAGATAATAGCATTTTATGGTTATTTTCCCTTTTTCCGGACAGCCATAACTTAAAGCATTCCGGCACAAATTATCCATAATTTGTTTAAGCTGGCCTGGATCAATTATTGCACATAAATCAGTATTTTCGATAGATAGAGTGAATTGATCTGAGTTGATATTGTGTTCAGAAAGGAAATTTTCCAAATAATGGCGTAACCAGTCTTCGAGATCTATTTTATGCTTTTTCGATGCATTTCTTCTGGACAGTTGTAAAATGTCTTCAATAATTGTGTTAACTCTTTGGGCATGAATTTGAATAATACTAGTCAAACGTTGATCTTCCGGAGACAAATCTTGACATTCAGAAAGTAATTGGCCTGCATGGCTGATTGCTCCAAGTGGATTTCGTATTTCATGGGCAATACTTGCCGTTAATCTGCCAAGAGAGGCCAGTTTGCTTTGTTGTAATCTTTGATTATAGATGGCCATATCTTCAAGCATAATCAAAAAATAGGTTTCCTGATGAACAGGAAGCTCCTGAAAATGAATTTGGATTTCATTTTGTTGATTGGTTTTCATGAAGAAAAAATGTTGGGAAGGGTTTTTCTGCCATTTGTTGAAAATATTAGAAAGCTGCATGTCGATGCGGGACAGAGTTTCAGGAGGGCCTGAAAAGCCTAGTAAATGACTTGCAGTTTCATTAATCATGCTGACTTGCTGGTTTTCATTGCAAATAATCATGCCTGAATGGAAATGCTGGATGATGGACTGGTTTAATGTCTCCAGTTTGGTGATAGTTTTTTTTCTTTGATCAGCGAGCCGTTCGGATTTTTCAGTTCGTTCCGCTAAAATTACAGTGAGTAAAGCTATGGTGAAAAAAGAAGCGCCTAACATTCCTGCGTAGGTATAAGTTGTGCCATCAAAAGTATTATTGGTATCGGCATAGATTTGTTCTGCCAGTATGGCTAAGGTGGCTAGTGCCGCAAATAAAATAGCGCAGCGACCTCCGATTAATAATCCGCCTGCAGCCATGGAAACCACTAACAACATACCTGTGCCGCTAGCAATACCGCCACAGGCATGCATAATAAGAGTAATAAATAGAATGTCGGTGAAAATAAGTATTTGAGCTTGGACTGCGTAAGAAGTTAAGCGCCAGAAAACCCCAATAGCTGAAATTAAAGTGACTAGCAAAAAAAGTCCGCTGCTGATGATGTAAAGTTTTTGGTCATAAGCGCCTAGCAACGATGGGCCAAAACGGGAATGAAACAAAATTACAAACAGGCAAGCCAGAATAAAACGATAAACAAGATATATTTTTAGTATTAGCCACGCCTGGCGTCCTGGTATGCCATAGGATTTTGAAAAAGGGCAAGGATAAATGGTTTCAGGAATGGTTTTAGTCATTGAATATCAGATCAAGTGTGTTGACTTACAGGCTATACGATTGACTGGTTAACTTATGATAAAGCATAGCGTTTTATCAAGACTTCGCTAGAATAGCGTTGTAAATGAATTTTTTACGATTTGCGAAATCTGGGTTATACCAAGTTTTTTGCTTGGGGAAAACTGGTCGCGAACAGTATAAAATACCACTTTTAGTATTATCAGGAGTCATAAATGAACATCCATGAGTATCAGGCGAAGCAAATTTTTCAGGAATATGGTATCCCGGTACCGCCTGGAAAAGTGGTTCGCAGTGCCGCTGAAGTTTCATCAGCAATCAAGGAATTGGGGGGGCAAAGCTGGGCAGTGAAAGCTCAAGTCCATGCGGGTGGTCGCGGCAAGGTTGGCGGGGTAAAAATCGCTGAAAATGAACAACAAGCAGCTGAAATTACCGAGGAATTGTTAGGAAAGCGACTGGTTACGCAACAGACCGATGCTCAGGGTTTGCCGATTGAATCAATTTTAATAGAAAAAACATCACCTATTAAACGCGAATTCTATCTTAGCCTGTTAGTTGACCGAGCCACCGAGCGGGTTAGTTTTATTGCTTCTGCGGCTGGCGGAATGGATATCGAAGCGGTAGCCGAACAAACGCCGGAAAAAATAATAGCTTTTTCAGTGCATCCTGCCGCAGGCTTGCAATCGTATCAATGCCGAAAAGTTGGTTTTGCCTTGTCGCTTGAGGGCAAGCAGATTAAGGTTTTGGAAAAATTGATGCGTGGCATGTATCAATTATTTCTGGATAAAGATGCCAGTCAGGTGGAAATAAATCCATTGATCGAAACTGAAGAAGGTGAAGTATTAGCATTAGATGCAAAAATCAATTTTGATGATAACGCTTTGCCGCTTCATCAGGACATTCTGGCTATGCAAGATCCTAATCAGGAAGATGAAAAAGAGAATAAGGCGCAACAATTTGGCCTGAATTATATTACTTTGGATGGCAATATTGCTTGCATGGTTAATGGCGCTGGGCTCGCAATGGCGACCATGGATTTAATCAAGCTGAAAGGGGGCGCTCCGGCAAATTTTCTGGATGTCGGCGGCGGCACGACTGCTGAAAAGGTCGCAGAAGCGTTCAAGCTGATCCTCTCAGATGGTAAGGTCAAAGCAGTTTTGGTTAATATTTTTGGCGGTATTGTGCAATGTGATGTAATTGCCAATGGAATTTTGGCGGCGGTAAAAGAAATAGATATTAATGTTCCCGTTGTCGTTCGGTTGGAAGGTACTAATGCCGAAATTGGCAGAAAATTATTGAACGAGTCAGGGTTAGGTTTACTGGCGGCAGATGATTTGTCGTCAGCAGCAGAGCAAGTCGTAAAATTAGTGGAGGTTGCGTGAGCATTTTAATCAACAAAGCAACAAAGGTTATTTGTCAGGGTTTTACCGGAAAACAAGGAACATTCCATAGCCAACAAGCCATCGAATATGGCACTCAGTTAATGGGCGGTGTTACTCCAGGACGAGGCGGTTCAACCCATTTGGGTTTGCCGGTATTTGATACCGTCGAGCAAGCGGTTGGTGAAACCGGAGCCGATGCCACGATGATCTATGTACCGCCTTTTTTTGCTGCAGATGCCATTTTAGAAGCCGTTGATGCGGGTATCAAGCTGATTGTTTGTATAACTGAAGGCATCCCCGTCTTGCAAATGTTAAGAGTAAAGGCAGCTATGACTGGGACTGATGCTTTACTGGTCGGACCTAACTGTCCTGGAGTTATTACCCCGGGCCAATGCAAGATCGGTATTATGCCTGGGAATATTCACCAGCCTGGTTCAATCGGGATAGTTTCAAGATCTGGTACATTAACTTATGAAGCCGTCCATCAAACGACTAATCAAGGGCTGGGACAAAGTAGTTGTGTTGGTATTGGCGGAGATCCAATTCACGGAATGAATTTTGTAGATGTGTTGCGCTTGCTGCAAGCTGATGAACAAACCGAAGGTATCGTTATGGTTGGCGAGATTGGTGGCGGTGAAGAAGAAGATGCGGCGCAATTTATTAAACAGCACGTAACCAAGCCGGTGGTTGCTTATATTGCGGGCCAAACTGCGCCTCCGGGGAAGCGTATGGGTCATGCAGGGGCAATTGTAACCGGAGGCAAGGGGACTGCGGCCAGTAAGGTGGAAGCGTTGCAAGAGGCAGGGATTCATGTGGTGGATTCACCAACCGAACTGGGGCAAACAATTAAAGGGCTTTTATAATCCATGTCAATGAAAGTTGCTCTGGCTCAAATCAATTTATTGGTTGGCGACATAGCTGGAAATGCTGCCAAAATTATCCACACCGCGATTCATGCCAGAGATCAGCTGGCTGCGGAAATTGTAGTATTTCCGGAGCTGACTGTTACTGGTTATCCGCCGGAAGATTTGTTGTTAAGAGCAGACTTCATCAATCAAACTGAAAAAGCAGTTGAAAAAATTGTTTCGGAAGTTTCTGGAATAGATGTGGTGCTGGGGTGCCCTGAGCGGGTCCAAGATAAATTGTTCAATTCTGCCTTAGTGTTACGGGATGGAAAAATTATTGCCCGATACCGGAAAAATAAATTGCCCAATTATGGTGTTTTTGACGAACATCGCTATTTTGATTCTGGACAGGAAATTTGTATTTTTACCAAAAGCGGTAGCCGCTTGGGTTTGACGATTTGCGAGGATATTTGGCAAACCGATGTGGTGGGGCAATATCATGATGCCGGTGTTGATATTTTATTGACCCTCAATGCGTCTCCCTTTCACTCCGGAAAAATTCTTGAAAGGGAAAATATTGTTCGGGAACGTGTTGAGGCTTCGAGAATCCCTTTGGTTTATGTTAATCAAATTGGCGGGCAGGACGAACTGGTATTTGACGGCACATCGTTCGTCATGGATAGGAATGGCGAGGTGGTTTTTCGGGCGGAAGAATTTGCTGAACAGACCAGTATTGTCGAATTTGTTGAAAATCAGCCAATAAAAGGCAATTGTGCGCCACTTTATAGTGAGGTTTCCAGTGACTACCAGGCATTGGTTTTAGGGGTCAGGGATTATGTCAATAAAAATGGCTTTCAGGGGGCCGTTTTAGGCCTGTCAGGCGGTATTGATTCGGCCTTGGTCCTAGCGCTTGCAGTTGACGCCCTGGGGAAAGATAAGGTAACTGCAGTGCTCATGCCGTATCGTTATACTCAGCAAATGAGTATTGATGATGCAGAAGCAGAGGCTAATGCATTGGGAGTAAGCTACCACATTATTTCCATTGAGCCGGCAGTTCAGGCTTTTGAGGATATGTTAACGAATATTTTTGCTGATACCCCTAAAGATGCTACCGAAGAAAATATCCAGGCGCGATGCCGGGGTATCGTACTAATGGCACTGTCAAACAAACAAGGGAAAATATTACTGACAACGGGTAATAAAAGCGAAATGAGTGTCGGCTATGCGACATTGTATGGCGATATGGCGGGAGGCTTTGCGCCAATAAAGGATGTTCCCAAATTGTTGGTATATAAGTTGGCTAATTATAGAAACAGTATTTCTCCCGTTATTCCTGAGCGTGTTATTACCCGGCCACCTTCTGCCGAATTAGCGCCTGACCAGATTGATGAAGATTCCTTGCCGCCTTATACAATATTGGACCCTATTCTGGAAATGTATGTTGAGCAGGATAAATCAGCAGAAGAAATAATTGCCGCAGGTTTCCCCCAAAAAGATGTGATCAGGGCAATTTCTTTGGTTGATCGAAATGAATACAAAAGAAGGCAATCTCCTCCTGGAATCAGGATTACTCCAAGAGCCTTTGGGCGGGACAGGCGCTATCCAATTACTTCAGGTTTCAAGGGTAGTGCCGTTGATGCGTAGATCAACATTTTTATAACTTTCTCTCGAATGTTGTTAGTATGTGATATTTCAAGGTATTTTATTGAAAATTATTCTGATACAGGCCGATACTAGTTTTGCTTTACCTATGCCTTCTTATAAAAATTTATTTCCTCTTCTTTTTGTTATGTATACAAGAATTCCTCGTTTACAGCCCCTCGTTTTTTGCAAATAACGCCATTGTAAAACCTTTCAATAGCCTGT
>CAZGYJ010000003.1:0-12740 GCA_964530345.1 uncultured Methylomonas sp. | reverse complement strand
TACAGCCCCTCGTTTTTTGCAAATAACGCCATTGTAAAACCTTTCAATAGCCTGTGATAGCAACTTTTTTGCACCTGGATCTTCGCAAAAAACGGATGCACTTTAAACGCGACATTCTCAAACTCGAAAGATATTTTCCAAATCATCGCTCTAAATTTGTGCCTCCTCACATTCTTTAGGTGTATATCTGCAATATGGTAAATATTCACCTTGAATAAGGTTCTTTATTGGCTAGACTAAAAGTAGCCGCCTCTATATTTATTATTTTTTCACTTTCAAAAAGCGCTTGAATGAAAATTTATCAAAGCTGAACTATGACTTTTAAAGACAAAATCAAGGTATTCATATTTGTTTTGATGATTGCTGTCGTTTTAACTGTGCTTTTTATCAGTTCAAAAAATGCAGATAACATTAACCATTTAGATGTTCTTGAGCATCTTAGAAAGAGTGAAACTTTGATAGCAAAGCTGCAGCAGCAGGTTTTGGTTCTACAGAATGGCTTGATTGATAAAAAAGTCGATTCGTTACCATTTAGTGATGGGATCCGAAAGTCTATTGACAAACTAAAGCAAGAAAAATACCAGCTGTATTTGCATGGTTTTCCTGAAATAGATGACAGTATTGATGAGATTGTTGCAGAAACTAAAAAATTGGATCAGGTTGTGCAGCAATTTTTATCACAAATTTATCCGCAAATGGATGCGAAAATTTACCTTCAAGGAAAAAAAACCAAATCTGATGTTGCGCTAAGCTCAATTTTTAACAGCACCCAGATAATTACTAAACACATTAATAGCATCCGAGATGAGTATTTAGCGGATTTCAAGACCAAACAGGAGTTGGAAAAATATTATAAGCTCGGTATTTTTGTAATTTCTTTAATTTTATTGCTGATTATCATGAGTTATATGCTTCGGCTTCGTAACTCGGAGCAATCTTTGCGCTCAGCAAACACGCGATTAACAAAAGAAAATGCTCAGCGGAACAAAGTGGAGCATATTCAGAAACAGCAAAGTGCATTTCTTGAATCTGTTTTGGATAATATTACCGATGCAGTCGCCGCTTGTGACAAATTTGGAAATATAAGGTTATTGAACCGGTCAGCGCGAAAAATGTTTGGATTCACCACGAATTTTCCGGAAATCAATTCATGGCGAGAGTATTGTCGTTTTTATGATGCCGACAACAAGGAGATTTCTGAGCCAAAAGATAATCCACTAATAAAATCCTTGCGTGGGGACGATGTTAAGAATATCGAGATATTAATTAAACCTAAGCTGGGTCAACCAATTTCAGCCATCGTTAATGCTGAAAGAATTATTGATGATCAAGGTGAAACCTTTGGTGCTGTTATTTCAATTCGTGATGTTACCGAAATGAAAGCAGCCGAAGTTGAACTGCGTATTTCTGCTGTCGCATTTGAAGCGCATGAAGCGATAATGATTACCGACCATGAAACTAATATTATCAGAGTTAATGAGCGTTTTCGGGATTTGACGGGATTTAGTATGGATGAGGTTTGTGGCCAGAAACCGAGTTTATTTAAGTCTGGAATGCATGATCATGGTTTTTATAAGCAGATGTGGCGGGATCTCAATTTATATGGATATTGGCAGGGAGAAATTTATAATAAAAAGAAAAATGGCGATATTTTTCCAGAATGGTTAAGTATTTCAGTTGTGAAGGATAAACAAGGGGAAATTTCTCATTATGTTTCTCATTTTAGGGATATCACCGAAATCAAGTTACAAGAGGAACATATTCGCAGAACGGTAGGCGAAGAGAAAGTGTTGAGCAAGTTACTGCAATTATCTTTTGAACCATTGGAATTATTTTTACAGCATGCCGCCGAGGTGTTGGTTTCTGTAGACTGGCTTAATATTTTGCCGCATTGCGGCATTTTTCTGAACGAAAATAATGGTGAAGGGTGGGTTTTAAAATTAATTGCCAATCACAATTTACCCATGGAACTGGTTGAAAGCTGTTCCAAAGTTGCTTTTGGGAAATGTTTTTGTGGCAAAGCGGCGGCAGAACAACAACTTCAGTTTGTCAATTATTCTGAAAACAATTCTTCTGAAATATGTAAAAACATGGCGCCGCAGGGCCACTTTAATGTTCCGATTCTCAATGGCGAAAAAGTTTTGGGTGTTATTGTGTTATTTGTTGCGCCTGGGCATCAGCAAAAAGATTATGAGGCTAATTTCCTGAGACGTGCAGCAGATACTTTAAGTTTATGCATTTCCCGAAAGCAAGCTGAAGCTCAGGCCCAGTATTTGGCATACCATGACAGTTTGACCAAATTACCAAATAGATTGCTGTTGATCGACAGGTTAAAACAGATAATTGCGAGCGATAAACGAAATAATCGATATAGCGCTTTGATGTACATTGATTTTGATCGATTCAAAAATATCAATGACTCCCTCGGTCATCCTGTGGGAGATGCATTATTAATTGAAATTGCGAAAAGATTCAGTCGAGTTGTCAGGGCGGAAGATACAGTTGCGCGATTGGGTGGCGATGAGTTTGTTGTGGTCATTACGGATATTGTTCCTGAGCATGATGCAGCAATATTGGAAGCGCGTACTGTCGCAGAAAAATTACAGGCAACGATCGCAGAAGAGTTTCATGTGATGGAGCATGTTTTATTTACTTCTCTAAGTGCAGGAATTGTGATTATAACGGGTGAAGAAAGTGACCCAGATACCTTGTTAATGCAGGCGGATACTGCCATGTACAAGGCGAAAGAAAGTGGTCGCGATAAGCTGCAATTTTTTCTCCCTGAAATGCAGGATGTAGCGGATAAGCGGCTTAATTTAGAAAAAGAATTGCGCTATGCGCTTGAGCGAGAAGAGCTACATCTTTATTATCAGCCTCAGTTTAATCAGCATAATGAATTAATTGGGGCGGAGGCATTGTTACGTTGGCAGCATACCAAGCATGGCATGATTTCACCCGCAGATTTTATTCCTATTGCCGAAGAGACTGGATTAATCCTTCCGATTGGAGAATGGGTATTGCATACTGCATGTATGCAAATAAAATCTTGGCAACATCTTCAGGGATTTAGACATATTTCAGTGAATGTCAGCCCGGCTCAATTCAGACAGGCAGATTTTGTCGAAACAGTGATGCATGTGGTTGCAGCGACGCGCATCGACCCAAAGAAGTTGACACTGGAAATCACCGAGGGAATTATGGTAAGTCAGGGTGATGAGGTGATAAAAAAGATGGCTGCTCTCAAAAGACTTGGAGTGCATTTTTCAATTGATGATTTTGGTACTGGTTTTTCTTCATTAGCGTATTTAAAGCGTTTTCCAGTAGATCAATTAAAGATAGATAAATCTTTCGTCGATGATATTTCAAGTGAAGATGAAAACGCGCAAGTTATAATTGAAACTATCATTGTCATGGCAGAGCGACTGGGCTTTGAGATTATTGCTGAAGGAGTGGAAACACATGAGCAATTAACTTTTCTTAAATCCAGAAAATGCTGGAATTACCAAGGTTATTATTTCAGCAAGGCATTAGCTAAAGAAGATTTTGAACATAAATATTTGGCTTTGACTGAGATGGGCAGTGCAAAATAACTTTGTATGTTGTGAAGTGTTTCTGGAGAGGCCAGGCTTAACAATTCAAATCTGGTTTTTCATTCTTAAAAATTATATATAGAGGTCAGGACGGCAATGAGTCGGGAATTACTATTATTAAGGCATGGAAAGTCGAATTGGAATATCGAGGTTGATGATTTTGATAGGCCGTTAAAAAAAAGAGGGGTGCGTGCTGCCAGTCAAGTGGGGAAAAGGCTTTACAAGCAGAATCTGGTTCCAGATCTGGTTATTAGTTCGCCGGCGGAAAGAGCAATATCTACAGCAGAAATTGCATCGGAAGCAATGGGTATAGACGGGCAAGTCATTCAGCATGAAAATCGACTTTATGAGGCGGATGTAGAAGATTTGCTGAGTGTTCTGATTGAATTACCAGAAAACATTTCCCGAGTATTGTTGGTTGGCCATAATCCGGGGCTTGAAGAGTTACTGATTTTTTTGTCAGCAAAGAAGATTACAATTCCCGAGGACGGAAAGTTCTTGCCAACTGCCTCCTTGGCGAGACTTATTGTATTTTGTGAGTGGGCTGAGATTGCAAAAGGTTGTGCCAAACTTATCGAACTCAAGCGGCCTGAGCGATAAATGGAATACGACTAAATAGAAATTGTTGAGGGAAAACCTCGATGGATTATTATTATTTTCTGATTCGCACTTTCTACTATGGGTGCGTTTATAATAACCCAGCTAACGAATTAGCTGGGTTATCAAAAGCCTATACCTTATTTGATTTGAGATATAGAGCTTGAAACTCTTTGTTGTGATCCATCAGGATCATCCATGCAGCCAGTCAAACCTACTACCATAAGAGTCGCAGCTAATAAAGTTACGATTTTTTTCATTATATCCTCCTAAAGAATTTTATTTTTTTACAAACCCTCAAAGCAAGGGTAGATAATTTATATCATGACTCTATTTATGATGCAATAATAAATTTCAGGTGTTGTTAAAATTACTGGAGTAATTTTCCAATTAAAAGCCGTGTTGAATGGCTTTGCGCTGAATTTAAATATTACCCAAATAAGAATTTTAGTTTCCTACCCTTGTGTTTTTCAAGGTGTTTCTTGTTTGTGGGATGGATGGTGTTTATAAGAGTTACTGGAGATTGAAAAGACAGCAGGATCTAGTTGCCATTGAATTTCTATTTGATGATTTTTCCAGGTTGCGATTCCGACATTTTGCCATTTTCCCTGTAGATTTTTTTTTCTTAAATCTTTTTGCCATTGACTTGGCATGATGATTTTTTTTCGTTTAATTATAAACTGAGTTTTATTTAAATTTAAATTCAGTTTGGTTCCCCAGAAAGCAGTGACCTTCATGATGAATTTTTCAAGGCGAGGTGTGTTTATCGTCGGAGTGACTGCAATATTGGCCCACATTGAATGAACGCGTCCCCAGTTGGGGGCTAGCATTCTTCCTTGCTCATTGATGAAAGGAAGCCACTTCTCGATGCTTTTTTCATCCAAATAAGTAATTGCTAGAATATCATCATAACCTTCAAAATGATCGTGTAAATAAAGAGCATGTGGAGTGATGCCAATGAAGGTATGAGAGAGCATAAGCAATGCATTACTCGCGCCATTTAATGGGCTCAATATTGTAGAATTTCTTAGGTCAATTCCTAGTCTATAGAGAAGGCCATAATGGATGGTGCAGTTTAACTGTAGAAGAGTGATCACAATAAGAATCTTGCTAAATTGTCTGGAAAACTTCTTCGGGAAAGGTTTTGCATAACTATCAAATAAATAATCATGCCATGTCGAAATATTCGGAGAGGCTTTATTGTCGCTTATACATAGTTCATTACAGGGTTGGCGCACACGGTTATCAGCGATTTTTCGATAAACATGGGAGGCAATGTGATGGATTCCAGGAGTTTTAAGCGAGTAGCCAATCAGAGCTGGATAACGCATTTTAAGCAGAATCTGAATGTAAGTATCCAGGCCGGAAAAAAGTTTGTTTTGTTTGTTCAAAGCGTATAGGTCGCTGAGAAGAATCTCCTGATTTATTCCTTTCAAGGCGGGAGTTTTTGTTGCGTAGGTTTGCAATCCTTTAAACTCTATGGCTTTGAGGATATCAAAATGATTAATGATAATGACGGTTCTATTGCATAAAGGGCATTGTTCGTCGTAAAACACGGTCAGCTGAGAAGTAGGAAAAGTGAAGGTTCGTTTGAGGCTCTCCCAAAAGCAAAATGGCACCATCAGAAAGTAAAAAAAGAGCATTCCTAGTCCAAATGGATAAATATTGAATGTAATGGTTATTCCCAGGTGGAGCGCGATACCAATTAAAAGTAATATTGGCCTGAAATGTCGTTGAGTAAAAAGGAAAATGAAAGAGAATTGAAAAACTAAAATTAAATAACCTATGAACTTTTGGAGCCATTCAATATTCAAAAGAGGCGTCATGTCAACTGCGGAAATGTAGTAAGGCATTGAAGATGGGAGCCAAGCGCCTAATCCATTACGCCAATGTTCTGCAAATAATTTATGGATAGCTGAATCGAAATATAAAAAACCCAGACAAATCAAAACAGGAATTTGATAGGCGAGGATTGTCGTGGTTTTTGGCAGATCAGGTTTAAGAGAAAAAATGTTAAGCGATAATTTTTTTCTTAAATTGTCTATAGAAAATGAACGATCAATAGGGAGGAATAGCAGAAAAAATCCAACGCCAATCATGAAGGTGTCAAATCCACCATCAAAGTCACGTTGCATAGGGGTGAAGTTGACGAAAACCACCCAGAAAATATAATTGCTGATAGCGGCAAATTGAGTGCGGTAGCCAATTGTCAGAAATATTGCTGTCATTCCCCAAAGACAAAGAAAAAAAGGAATCATGGGGAATTCCACATCAATAAAAGGAATTGGATCGAATATCAGATGACTAAAATATAGCAGAAATAAGATTTCTAGAAAGGTAAGCAGGCCATAGAATATTCTAAATAGACCAATTCCCGTGGTTGGGACTTGTTTAAATAGATTTTTTAAAATTACGGAATTGAGATAATTGACCATTACAATTCGGCATCAAATAACATTATAAAATGAATGGAATTATATATGAATGAAATTAGGTGTACGAATTAAATAAATTCAGTGCGGTGCGAAGTTGGTGCGGAAAATGGAAGAAGGGGAAGAATTTCAGGTATTAAAAAAGGCCGCCCTTTTAAAATTGTAATTTTAAAAGGGCGGCCTTTGGGACTGTAAGAATATGCTTTAGCTTACTCTTCGTCGTCTGGCTCAGAGAATACCCATTTTACCAGGAAGTAGCCAGCTGCAATAACAACGACTGCGCCTACCATACCTGCAGGTTCTTTAAGCATTTCTGTGATATCTAAAATTGCTCCCATGATATTCCTACCTTAATAAAGTTAATATTTATTTTAAACATACTGATTTGTACGTCAGTATTTGAGAGTCACATGGTACTTGATGCTGAGTTAAAGTCAAGAATTATTAACCTTTGGGCTGGTGAGGGTATGTATTTTGAGTGCTTAGGTGAGATGATTTTTGAATAAAATTAATTGAGTTTTGTGTTTATCCAAGTAGTAAGGAATGTTTTTTAATTAATTGATATTAAATTGAAATATTTGTTTTTTTGGCGCTGATTAGTTTGCTTTAAGAAAAATCCTGATTGACGAAGTCTAGTAGATTTTTTGAAACATTCATTAGTTAGAAAAGTAACAACTTCTAAGATACTTATATGTAGGTTAGGTTATAACTTAAGAGATTTCTAATTTATCCATGGTTGATATTTTTGTTAAACATGTTGATAATTAGATGCACGTTTAAGGATTTAAAAATAATAAATTAAGCTCATCTCATAGTGGTAGTGGGGAGTATGCAAACGCAGTATGGTCAAATGAGGTTTTGATCATGTTTTTGAATTTTAATAATAACGGGATAAAAAAATGATTGGTGGTGTATTTATAGTTTTAGTTGCTATCTGGATGTATCAGGCAGCAGTCAAGGCGCAGAAAGATAATGCGCTTGTTTGGGTGGTTCTAGGGTGTGTGGTATTTTTTGTCGTGCAATTTGTGATGGTAAAGCTGAGTTCGACTTTTGCTGAGATGACAATGGCGGCCAGTTCGGTTGATATTGGTTCATCTGATTCCCCTGAATTTGCTGGAAGAGCCAAGTTGATTAATTCAGAAAGCTCGGGAGGATTTAGGGCTTTCTTTCTATTTTTCATAGCAGATATTCTTCCTCCTTTTTTTGGGGTCTTGGGCGCCGGGCTGGTTCGGACGATCGTTGTTCTTAAAGAAAAACCAACGCTAGGAAATCTTTTTAGCGGCATCAAGGAAATGTTTATCGATATTGGGCGAAGTTTTAAAACAAGCCAGTAGTAGACTTTTTAAATTTAGTTTTAATAAAAAGCCCAAGTTTTGCTTGGGCTTTTTTGTTTGACAATTTAGTGGTAGAAGATCAGCAAGAAGAATTGAAAAAATTTACATTTGAGAAATTAGAACTCAGGCCCAGTAAAAATGTACTTTAATTCATTTTAGTATTTATACTAGTGTAATTGACTTGAAATGAATAAATCGATCTAAAAATCATCAGGAAAATCAGTTAGCAGTATTTCCAATTTGCTCTCTGTTTTAATATTCCTTCCTTGTTCAAGAATACCTATTTTTTAACTCGTGTGAGGTTATGGCGTTATCGTTTAATCACGACCAAATAATATTGACAGAAATTTATGAATAGCAACGACTTGTTTAAGCAGCAGCTTTCAAAGCGAATCCTGTTTCTGGACGGGGCAATGGGTACCATGATCCAAAGCTACAAACTGGAAGAAAAGGATTACCGGGGTCAGCGTTTTGCTGATTGGCAATCCGATTTAAAAGGTAATAATGATTTGCTTTCCTTAACCCAGCCAGAGATTATTAAAGCAATCCATAAAGCCTATTTCGATGTTGGCGTTGATATTGTTGAGACTAATACTTTTAACGCAACGACTATTGCCATGGCTGATTATAATATGGAGTCACTGGCCTATGAAATTAATGTTGAATCTGCCAGGCTGGCTAAAGAAGTTGCCCGGGAATTTACACAGAAGACACCCGAAAACCCCAGGTTTGTGGCTGGTGTTCTCGGGCCCACAAATCGAACTGCTTCAATTTCACCGGATGTCAATGATCCCGGTTTCAGAAATGTTTCTTTTGACGAATTGGTCTCAGCTTATACTGAAGCGGTACGTGGTCTGATTGAAGGTGGCGCTGATATTATTCTGATTGAGACAGTATTTGATACGCTTAATGCCAAGGCCGCAATTTTTGCCGTTGATCAGTATTTTGTGGAGATTGGCTATAAATTGCCAGTAATGATTTCCGGTACCATTACGGATGCGTCAGGCCGAACGTTGTCGGGCCAAATAGCCGAAGCATTTTGGAATTCTTTAAACCATATCGAACCTGTTTCCTTTGGCTTCAATTGTGCTTTAGGAGCAAAAGAATTACGGCAATACATTGAAGAATTATCGAATATTGCCAATACCCACGTTTCTGCTCATCCCAATGCAGGCTTGCCTAATGAATTTGGAGAGTATGATGAATCTCCCGAAGATATGGCTAAAGAACTTGAGGACTGGGCAAAAAATGGTTATCTGAATATCATCGGTGGATGTTGCGGAACATCTCCAGATCATATTAGGGCAATCATTGCAGCAGTTCAAAAACATCCGCCGCGGGTTGTTCCTCAAATTCAAAAGCAATGTCGGCTGGCGGGGCTGGAGCCAATGAATATTGGTCCTGAGTCACTGTTTGTAAATGTGGGGGAGAGAACTAATGTCACAGGCTCAGCCAAATTCAAGCGGTTGATTGTTGAAGAAGATTTTGAAACGGCATTGGATGTGGCGCGTCAACAAGTTGAGAATGGCGCGCAAATTATCGATATCAATATGGATGAGGGAATGCTGGATTCCAAGGAAGCGATGGTGCGTTTTTTAAATCTTATTGCATCAGAACCTGATATTTCGAAAGTCCCCATTATGATTGATTCCTCAAAATGGGAGATTCTTGAGGCGGGATTAAAGTGTATCCAGGGCAAAGGGGTCGTTAACTCAATTTCACTCAAGGAAGGTGAGGAAAATTTTATCCGTCAGGCAAAATTGGTTCGTCGTTATGGTGCGGCCGCTATCATTATGGCTTTTGATGAGGAAGGCCAGGCCGATACTAAAGAAAGAAAAATAGAAATTTGTCAGCGTGCTTATCGAATTCTGACTGAGCAGATAGGATTCCCTCCTGAAGATATCATTTTTGATCCCAATATTTTTGCAATCGCCACAGGTATTGAAGAACACAATAATTATGGCGTCGACTTTATCGAGGCAACCCAGGAAATCAAAAAAACCTTGCCTTATGCGCTGGTTTCCGGTGGCGTTTCAAATGTTTCATTTTCTTTCCGGGGCAATAATCCGGTTAGAGAGGCGATCCATGCGGTATTTCTTTATCATGCCATTAAAGCGGGTATGGACATGGGAATTGTTAATGCAGGGCAGTTGGCAATATATGATGATATTCCAGAAGAATTACGAAATACAGTTGAGGATGTGGTATTAAACCGTCATCCTGGCGCTACAGAAAAATTACTGGATATCGCTGAAAAATATCGTGGCGATGGTTCAACAGCAGAAAAAAAGGAAGACCTGGAATGGCGAAGTTGGCCAGCTAATAAGCGTCTTGAACATGCCTTGGTCAAAGGTATTGCTGATTTTATCGAAGAAGATACCGAAGAAGCACGGCAACAAGCGGACAAGCCTTTGCATGTTATTGAAGGGCCGTTAATGGATGGTATGAATGTAGTCGGTGATTTGTTTGGCGAAGGTAAAATGTTTTTGCCCCAGGTTGTGAAATCGGCGCGGGTGATGAAAAAAGCCGTGGCCTACCTGATGCCTTTTATGGATGCTGAAAAAGATGGAGAAAGAGAGGCAAACGGAAAAATTTTGATGGCCACGGTAAAAGGTGATGTTCACGATATTGGCAAGAATATTGTTGCCGTTGTTTTGCAATGTAACAATTATGATATCGTCGATTTGGGGGTCATGGTGCCAACCGAGAAAATTTTGCAAACGGCCAGAGAGGAAAATGTTGATATTATCGGTTTGAGTGGTCTCATAACACCTTCTTTGGATGAAATGGTTCATGTCGCAAAGGAAATGGAGCGACAAGGTTTTGATATCCCGGTTATGATCGGGGGAGCAACTACATCACGCGCTCATACCGCTGTTAAAATAGATCAGAACTATCATGGCGTGACAGTTTATGTGCCTGATGCTTCGCGTAGCGTGGGTGTGGCAGGGAATTTACTCACTCCGGAACTAAAAGATGAGTTCGTCCAAAAAATTCAGGAAGAATATGAGCAGGTCAGAGTTCGCCATAAGGGCAAAAAAGCAAAGACCAAACAACATGCTTTGGAGAAAGCACGCCAAAACCGTTTTGTTTATGATGGTCATGAACCAGTAAGGCCAAATTTTCTGGGAACCAAGGTTATTGATAATTTGTCGTTAGAGACATTGGTTGACTATATTGACTGGACGCCTTTTTTCCAAACCTGGGAGTTGGCGGGGAAGTATCCAAAAATTCTTGATGACGTAGTGGTTGGTGAGCAGGCAAAAGTCTTGCTAACAGATGCTAAAAAAATGCTGGATCAAATTGTTTCTGAAAAATGGCTAACCGCCAGAGCTGTGATTGGCTTTTTTCCGGCAAATAGCGAAGGCGATGATATTATTCTTTATCGTGATGAGACAGCTAAGGAAAAATTAGCAACCCTACATCATTTAAGGCAGCAGAATGTCAAGGCGCCTGGCCAGCCTAATTATTGTCTGGCTGATTTTGTTGCGCCTGTCGATAGCGGAAAAGTTGATTACATCGGAGGGTTTGCTGTTACCACCGGTATTGGAATCGAAGAAAAAATACAGCAATTTGAGAAAGATCATGATGATTACAACTCGATCATGTTAAAAGCGTTGGCAGATCGTTTGGCCGAGGCATTTGCAGAATATATGCATGCAAAAGTCAGAAAAGAATATTGGGGATATGCACGGGACGAAGATTATCCAAATGATCAACTTATTGAGGAGGTCTATCAAGGAATCAGGCCCGCGCCTGGTTATCCCGCTTGTCCGGATCATACCGAAAAAGGTAAATTGTTTGAACTACTGAATGTGACAGAAAATACCAGTATTGAGCTAACAGAAAGTTTTGCGATGTACCCCACAGCAGCCGTTAGTGGCTGGTATTTTGCACATCCGGAATCCCGTTATTTTAATGTTGGAAAAATTACACAAGATCAGCTGGAAGACTATGCAAAGCGAAAAGGCATGAGTCGGGATGTTGCAGAGCGTTGGTTATCAGCGCATTTGCATCATTAATTATGCATAAAAAAGAAGGCAGTTCTTCGCTGGAGAGAGTGATGGAAAGGGCTTTATATTCCAGTCGCTGGATTTTGGCGCCTATCTATTTTGGTATGAGTCTTATTTTGATCATGTTGACCATTAAGTTTTTTCAGGAGGTCTTTCATGTTTTTCCTCAGATTATGGAAATCAAGGAATCGCAGCTAATTCTTGTTGCCTTGTCTCTGGTTGATTTGATTTTGGTGGGCAGTTTGCTGGTTATTGTTATGTTCAGTGGCTATGAAAATTTTGTTTCCCAATTGAGTCTTACTGAAGACACAGAAAAACTCGATTGGTTGGGAAAACACGATTATGGCTCCTTAAAATTGAAGGTAGCATCATCAGTTGTCGCTATTTCATCCATACATTTATTAAAAATTTTCATGAATGTGGAGCATACTGATAATAACAAGATTATCTGGTATGTGATTATTCATTTGACGTTAGTTGTATCAGCCTTGTTTATGGGATATCTTGAAAAAATTGCAAAAAGTTCCTAGATGACAGTGACGTTTATTTTATTTGGTACATCTGGTTGCCATCTTTGTGAAGAAGCGGAGGTTATTCTCGCTAATAAAATTCAGCAGCAGGAGCTGGAATATGTTGACATAGCGGAGCAAGAAAAGTGGCAGGAAAAATACGCCATCAAAATTCCGGTTCTATATCACAAAGAGTCAGGAAAAGAATTATTCTGGCCTTTTTCTGCGGCTGATGTTGATTCTTTTGTTGACGATTTTCAGTCAA
>CAZGYJ010000002.1:0-45887 GCA_964530345.1 uncultured Methylomonas sp. | reverse complement strand
TTGTTAACAACCCTGTAACTTTAACATGAGTTATCTTGTGGATAAATGAGAGAAAAGAAAATTGATTTTTTTATCCACAAGAGAAACACAATTCAACTGGACTGTTATCAACAACTTTAATTTCTACTAAGTTCATAAAAGAATGAGGAAAAGAATGTTTTTACAGTAATTCCGGGTTGTTAATAGTAATAATAGGTTTAATTTTTTAAACAATATTTATTATTGAATTTTTGTAGCTATATCCAAAAAACTAAAAATTTCAGGGGTGAAATTGACAATTCACAATAGTTTAATTATTATTCCATCTCTTTTGTTTCCGTTTTTAGTTAACATATTTCAATCAGGTCTTCAACAAGATGAAAAGAACATATCAACCAAGTAAGATAAAAAGAGCCAGAACTCATGGTTTTCGCGCCAGAATGGCAACCAAAGGCGGTAGAAAAGTAATCAATGCTCGTCGAGCAAAAGGCCGTGCCCGTTTGACTGTATAATTTGGCGGACCAAGATTTCAGTTTTTCGCCTCGGCTAAGACTGAAAAAAGCGGTAGAATATCAACGCGTCTTTGCTGAACCATTTAGTACTTCGGATAAATTTTTTACCATTTTAGCTCGAAGGAATGAACTAGATTATTCCAGACTAGGACTGGCAATAGCCAAAAAAAATATAAAACGGGCTGTTGATAGAAATAAAATAAAACGACTTGCCAGGGAAAGCTTCAGAAATAATCATTTCCAAATTGGATATTGGGATATCGTCGTTTTAGCTAAAATGAATGCAGCAAATGCTGAAAAAAAGACATTATCCGCTTCCTTAATTAAGCATTGGCTAAAATTGGCTGAACGATGCGATTCATACTCCAATCACTCATAAAAGTTTATCGTTTTTTTATTAGTCCATTACTGGGTGATAACTGTCGTTTTTATCCTAGTTGTTCAAATTATGCTTTAGAAGCCATTCAGCGACATGGAGCTTTTGCCGGCTCCGTTCTCACAATTAAAAGATTATTAAGATGCCATCCTTTTTGCGAGGGAGGCATAGATCCAGTTCCCGATAAGGTTGTAAATAAATAATGGAAAATATAAGATTCCTGCTGATAGTTGTTTTTGCGATGTTACTCTATATGCTATGGGAAGCTTGGCAAGTGGATTATGGTCCTAAACCAGAAGTAACAGCTATAGAACAACCTGTCATAGATAGCAAAGAGGACTTGCCAACTACTTCTGTTATTGAATCCCCACAATCAGAAACTAAATCAAATATTCCGGAAACAGAAACAGCAACTCCCGATGTTTCTGCAGTGCCTTTACTTGAAGCGCAAAGCGATAAAATTATTACTGTTGAAACCGATGTTTATCATCTGGAAATTGATACTAAAGGAGGAGCACTGCGAAACTTGGATTTACTTAAATATCCTGTTAGTAAAGATAATCCAGACAAAGTGGTTCGCTTGTTCAATAGTGAAATTGATAAATTATACCTGGGACAAAGTGGCTTGATTTCTGCTGGTGGTAGTCCAAGTTTACCTACTCACCATTCAATTTTTTCATCGGATAAGGAGAAATATGTTTTAACGGATGAAATCAACATTTTAAAAGTACCATTAACTTGGACAGATAGTCATGGGTTTACGGTCACTAAAACCTATTTCTTTAAGCGTGGTAGCTATGACGTCAAGCTTGAGCAAAAAATAACCAATCATTCAAATCAATCGTGGTCTGGCAGACAATATATTCAGTTGCTAAGGAAACCCTATAAGGATAAAAATGGCAATACTTTTATCCGAACCTATGCAGGCGGGGTAATTTATACGGAAGAAGAAAAATATCAAAAAATAAAGTTTGGTGACATGGAATCTGAGAATCTTAAAGTGCAAACCAAAGGTGGATGGGTTGCAATGATTCAGCATTATTTTGCTTCGGCCTGGATTCCTCCTCAGGACAAGATCAATACCTTGTACACTAAGAAGCTTAAAGATCAGCGATATGTGATTGGAGCATATACCGAACCTGTCACAATACCTGCTGGTAGTGAAAAAACATTGGTAGCGACTTTATTTGCCGGTCCTAAAATTCAACCAATGATGGAAAAAGTTGCCAAAGGATTGGAATTGACTGTGGATTACAGTTGGCTAACTTTTATTGGTAAACCTATTTATTGGTTGCTGAATAAAATCTATTCTCTGGTTGGAAACTGGGGTTTTGCCATAATGGGTGTGACCCTATGTATCAAGTTATTGTTTTTCCCCTTGTCCCAGGCAAGTTATAAATCAATGGCAAAAATGCGTAAGATTCAACCACGCTTGCAGGAATTAAAAGAGAAATTTGGTGATGATCGGCAACGTTTCAATACCGAAATGATGAATTTGTACAAGAAAGAAAAGGTAAATCCACTAGGAGGGTGTTTACCTATTCTGGTGCAAATACCAGTGTTTATTGCCTTGTATTGGGTTTTGGTCGAAACAGTAGAACTTCGACAAGCTCCATTTGCTTTATGGATTCAGGACCTTTCAGCTAAAGATCCATTCTATATTTTGCCAGTCCTTATGGGAATTACCATGAAGATTCAGCAAAGTTTGAATCCTGCTCCAGTCGATCCATTACAGGCTAAAGTGATGAAAATGTTTCCTATCATTTTCACGGTGTTCTTCCTGTTTTTCCCGGCAGGATTGGTTTTGTACTGGGTAGTCAACAATACTTTATCAATTATTCAGCAATGGGTTATCACCAAACAGATTGAAAAAGAAAAATGATTTTTCTTTATCAGTGCCTAAAAACACTGACACCATAGCAGCAATTGCAACTCCGCCAGGAAATGGCGGAGTTGGGATTATTAGAGTTTCTGGTGAGGCCGTTGCTGAAATCGCCAAACAAATTGTCAACAAACCTTTACCGGCCAGACAGGCAATTTTCACTTCATTTCTGGATGCAGATAATGCTTCTATTGATAGTGGCATAGCAATTTTTTTTCCTGCGCCCCATTCTTATACCGGTGAAGATGTTCTTGAATTGCAAGGACACGGTGGTTCAGTAATTTTGGATATGGTGCTGCGCCGGATTTTAGAGCTGGGCGCAAGAATCGCATCTCCTGGAGAATTTACCGAACGGGCTTTTTTAAATAATAAAATGGATTTAGCTCAGGCGGAAGCAGTGGCTGATTTAATTGAAAGCAGCACCGAACAATCAGTTCGTTCTGCTCAAAAATCAATGCAAGGGCTATTTTCCAAATGTATTAATGATCTGTTAGAAGAATTAACGGAACTGCGCATTTATATCGAAGCCGCAATTGATTTTGTCGATGAGGAAATCGATTTTCTAACGGATGGGAGTGTTGAAAACAGAATCAAAAATGTCTTGGGGAAAATTAAAGAGATTAGAAAAACAGCGAAACAAGGTCGATTATTACGTGATGGTATGACTGTCGTTTTAGCGGGTAAACCAAATGCAGGAAAATCTAGTTTGTTAAATGCCTTGACTGGACATGAAGCGGCAATTGTAACTGAAATTGAAGGCACCACTCGAGACGTCCTGAGAGAACGTATTCAGATTGATGGTATGCCATTACACATTATTGATACTGCGGGTTTAAGAGACAGCAACCATGTTATTGAGCGAGAAGGGATTAAACGTGCTCATGAAGAAATTAGCAAGGCCGACAGAGTGTTATTGGTTATTGATGCTCAATACCCAGAAAGCCAGTCAATTCAGAAATTATTACCCACTGGGATACAAGTAACTAAAATCTATAACAAAATAGATCTTTTAGGCATAGAACCAGAGATTATTGAGTCTAGTCAGGGCACGCAAATTTATTTATCCATTAAACAGAACAAGGGACTAGACCTGTTAACAAACCACCTGAAAAAATGTATGGGCTTTGATTCCGAAGCGGAACATATCTTTATTGCTAGACGACGACATATTGAAGCGATTGATCGGGCTTCAGTATTCATAGATAGTGCGTTGCAACAGTTAATTGTCAAACAAGCGGGAGAATTAGTTGCCGAAGATTTGCGCCAGGCACAAAATGCTTTATCCGAAATTACAGGACAATTTACTTCCGATGATCTTTTGGGGAAAATATTTTCTAGTTTCTGTATTGGTAAATAACTCACAAAAATAATAATTATTTTTGCTTAACGAGCTTTAAACATTTTCATTAATAAACAGAAATAAGAGAGACTGAAACTTTCAAAATTGTTACTATCTATTTCGACCAATTTTTTTTCCAGTTCAGAAAATTGGGGATGAAACGTAACATATTTTTTATATCGTTGATGAAATTGAAATAGCCGTTTTTCTGAAAAATTATCAGAAGTTAATTGTTTCCAACGATAAAACATAAAGACACTTTCAATAAATTTTTTTCGTATTGTTAAATTCTCAAGCCTGTGTTCTTCTTCAACAGGTAGTAGGGGATATATTTTTGTGATTTCTTGGGAGAATATTCCCGTTCCCTCAAGCCTAACTTGATCATCTACAAACATTTTTACCTTGGATAGCCCGCAACTAGGCGAATTATTTTTAAAAATATAGCCGCTTAATTTCTGAAAGTTAGCTTTTTGAGAGTAGGCAATTTCAGATAATTCCTGAGTTACATCACGTTTCGGATGATTCATTTCAATGCATCTAACTTGGTCATTTTTTTTAACTAACTGTATTGGTGTTCGAGGAATGCCTAGACCAATTTCAACTTCAGGGCAAAAACCATAGAGTTCAGAAAAACGACTAAAAATATCAATAATTTGTGTGTGCTTTTTATCCCTACCATCGTAACGGACGCGATGACCTAATAAACAACTGCTTATGCCGATAAATATTTTATTCATAGTACATACATAGTGATGTTGAAGCCTGTAAGAGAACTGAATAATCGCACGATAAAAAAATTATATATCAATAAATCAATTGGTTAAATGTGTTTGTAACAAAAGTTTTTACTGTTAAGGTTTCTTAGTAATTGCATAATAGGTCGTGTCTTATCAAAAATGAGAGACTTTACCTAACAGTTATCAAGTTTTGGTCTACACTTCAAGAACATTATAAAAAAACTGTTTATCTCACAGGCAATAAAACTTTAGGCAACAAAAGGTTAGACATGCGGAAATTTGAATTTGAAAAGCAACTGCACGAATATTCGCAGTGGCGAGATAATTTGGTACAAGCGATTGAAATGTATCAGGAGTGGCGAAATCGTTATGATTTAACAGATCCACATAGCACAGATACTATTTTGAATATGCTGTCAGGATTGAAATCAGACCGTGTAACCCTGGCTTTTGCGGCTGAATTCTCCAGGGGCAAAACAGAGCTGATTAATTCACTGTTTTTTGCGGAAACCGGAGTGCGGTTGTTACCTTCCTCTCCAGGTAGAACGACAATGTGTCCGACCGAACTTTTCCATGATGCAGATGGTGGAAATTATATCAGTCTGCTCAGTATAGAAAGTCGTCTGGAAGATACTTCATTGATTGAATTCAAGCATAAACCTGAACGTTGGACGAAGATTGAATTGGATTGTGGCTCACCAGATCAAATGCAGAATGCATTTAAAGAGTTAATAGCAGTAAAAAAAGTCTCTCGGGATGAGGCAGAAAAACTGGGATTATGGAATGAAAGGGAAGCTGCCGAGCAGGGAATCATTAATCCGGAAACTGTTGAAATACCTCGCTGGCGGCATGCGATGATAAGTTTTCCCCATCCGTTGTTGATAGAAGGCTTATGTATTCTTGATACTCCTGGATTGAATGCATTGGGCACCGAGCCTGAATTAACCTTAAATATGCTGCCTAGCGCTCAAGCAATTATATTTGTGCTTGCAGCTGATACAGGGGTTACAAAAAGTGATTTGGAAATGTGGCGAAGTCATATTTGTGCTGCCAGAGGATCAAGCAAACAAGGGTTAGCAGTGGTCATGAATAAAATTGATGCCATGTGGGATGACCTGTTGGGTGAAAGTGGCTACGATGTAGCTATTAAATCCCAGATTAAAAATTCTGCAGCCACTTTGGGTATAGATGAAGCTGCGATTTTTCCTGTTTCGGCAAAACAGGCGTTGCTGGCCAAAGTCAAGTCAGATACAGAATTATTGGAAAGAAGCCGTTTGGGTGCCTTAGAGGATTATTTGTCGGATGACATTTTGAAGCAAAGAAGGGAAATTTTGATGGAAAGGGTATCAAAAGATATTGGTTTTTTAGTCACTGAATCATCAAATTTAATTGGTAAGAAATTAGCCAATGCCACAAAACAACTCGAAGAATTCAAAAAAGTTGATTTTGAGAATAAAGATTTAACTGGCAAGTTAATGGCGGAAACGCGTGACAGGCAGAATGTTTATTTGGAAAATGTAGAAAATTTTCAAGCGAGTCGTCGTGTTTTTGCTATTCAGGCAAAAATGTTGGTTGACTCATTATCTAAAGATAGAATTGATGAAATTATTAGAGTTACTAAGGCAGAAATGTCTAAAAGTTTGACTACCTACGGTATGAAGCAAAATATGCGTAAGTTGTTTGACGAATTACGAGACCTGCTTCAGGATTCAGTTGATATAACCAATGAAACAAGGCGATTAGTTAAAGCCATCCATAAGAAATTTCAGGATGAATATGGATTTAAGGAAATTGAGCCTCAGTTATTCTCAATAAAAAATTATCAGTATGAACTGGAACAGATTTTTGAGGAAGGTGAGAGATTCAGGTCCAGTGCTAAAACAACTATGACTGAACAAACCATTGTCATTAATAAGTTGTATAGTACATTGATAGCTAAAGCCAGAGAAATTTTAAAAGAAGCGCATAAGGATGCGTTGACTTGGAGTAACAGTGTTTTAACTCCGTTGATGCATCAAATAAAGGATCATAAGAAACAGATCGAAAGTCGCTTGCAGATGTTAAGAAAGATTAATGAATCCAAAGGCAGTATTGAAGAAAATATTGCTAATCTAGAGAGTGAACTGGATCCATTAAAAAGACAGCGTCAGGAATTGGCGACAATTATTAAGGCGATGAAGCTGGAGAAATTTCAAGCCGAAGAGCTGGAAAATGAACTGGAAGTAGCCTAAAAAATATCAGCTGTTTTTTTTCGAAAAATCAAATCCCAAACGCCGTGACCTAGAGCAAGACCGCGGCGTTCAAATTTTGTTACAGGCCTAAAAATTGGCCTCTCACAATATCTTCCATCAGGACTTTGATTGATAATATCAGGCTGTTTTTGTAATACAGTCAGCATATGTTCTGCATAATCTTGCCAATCAGTGGCGGCATGGAAATAACCGCCTGGCTGTAATTTTCTGGTAATTAGCGCAATAAATTCTGATTGTACGATGCGCCTTTTATGATGTCTTTTTTTGGGCCACGGATCAGGGAAGTATAAATGGATTCCGGACAGACTATTATCAGCAATTTGTTGTTCAAGAATATCAACTGCATCGTAGTTGAAGATTCTCACGTTGTTAATTTCAAGTTGGTCTAATTGCAGTAGTAGGTGACCTACGCCTGGTTTATGCACCTCAATGCCAAGGTAATCATTTTCTGGGTGATTTGCTGCCATTTTAGCGAGGCTTTCACCATTGCCGAAGCCAATTTCTACAATCAAAGATGCTTGTCGTCCAAAGACGTTTGAATAATCAATAACTTGATTTTTGTCTAGGCCATATTTTGGCCAGAGTCGATCAATTGCGCGCTGTTGCCCTGGGGTGATTCGTCCTTGGCGACGTATAAAACTGCGAATTTTATGGGTATTCAATGTTTAGAAAAAAAGTCCATCAATAGGTGATGAGGCCGAAGCAAAACGTTTGCGCGGCATTCGACCTGCCAGAAAGGCCTCCCTTCCAGCTTGAATTCCTTTTTTCATTGCGGATGCCATTAAAACTGGATCTTTAGCCGCAGCAATCGCAGTGTTCATCAGGACGCCATCGCAGCCTAATTCCATTGCAATGGCGGCATCTGATGCAGTACCAACGCCAGCATCGACCAATATTGGAACAGTTGCGTTTTCCACAATGGTGAGAATGTTATAAGGATTGCGAATACCTAAACCTGATCCAATTGGCGCGGCAAGCGGCATGACAGCAACACAGCCAATATCTTCAAGACGTTTGGCAGCGATTGGGTCATCGTTGGTATAGACCATGACATCAAAGCCATCTTTTACCAGTAACTCAGCTGCTTCAAAAGTTGCTGCAACATCAGGAAACAAGGTTTTTTGATCGGCTAAAACTTCAAGCTTGACCAGTTTATGACCGCCAAGTAGCTCCCTGGCCAGTCGGCAAGTTCTCAGAGCATCTTCAACGGTATAACAACCTGCGGTATTAGGCAAAATAGTATATTTATTCGGAGAAATTACATCCAAAAGATTTGGTTCATCTGTATTTTGACCGATATTGGTTCGCCGGATCGCCACCGTAACAATTTCAGCACCACTGGCTTCAATGGCTAGTCGAGTCTCTTCCATATCTTTGTATTTGCCGGTACCTACCAGGAGTCTTGATTGGTAAGTAACACTAGCAACCTGAAAACTATCAGTTTGTCCACCTCCGATTGCTTGAACGACTTCCAGTCGATCCTGTTCTTTCAATACCTGCGTTGTATATTTATCAAAAGGTAAAATTTCCTGATTCAGTTCGACCGCAATTCGTTTACCGGTCAAACCTAAGTCATCAACAACGTGCGCAACAGTAATATTTTCATCATATTGATGAGTATTACCATTAACTACAATTTTCATTTTATTCAGCTCCAGATAAATCAGTTACAGTTCGTCGTTTTTGTACGGCTTGTGCCAAGTTTTTCAACAGCGGAAGAGTTTCTTCCCAACCCAGACAGCCATCAGTAATGCTTTGACCATAAACCAGATTTTGACCGTCGTCTACTTTTTGGCTACCAGCTCGTAAATGACTCTCAATCATTGTTCCGATTATTCTTGTATCTCCAGTGGCAATTTGTTCGGCAACATCTTCACCAACAATGAGTTGTCGTTGATATTGCTTTAAACTGTTTGCATGACTGAAATCAATCATAATATTGGGCCGGATATTGGCTGCCATCATTCCTTCAGAAGTATGTTCAACGCTAACAGCATCATAGTTAGGCTGGTCATTGCCGCCGCGTAATATGATATGGGTATCTTTATTTCCTGAAGTAGAAAAAATAGCAGAACGTCCGGCTTTGGTAACTGAAAGAAAATGATGCGGACGCATGGCAGCACTAATAGCATCAATGGCAATTTTGACGGTACCGTCAGTAGCATTTTTAAATCCTACTGGGCAAGATAATCCGGAAGCAAGTTCACGATGAACTTGGCTTTCCGTTGTTCTGGCACCGATTGCCCCCCAGGAAATTAAATCAGAAATGTATTGAGGGGTTATCAAATCCAGGTACTCTGTCGCTGCCGGGACGCCTGTTTCATTTATTTCAAGCAACAACTTTCTGGCAATCTTCAAGCCTTTATTAATATTAAAGTTGGAATTTAGATCAGGATCATTGATTAGACCTTTCCAACCAACAGTGGTTCTGGGTTTTTCAAAATAAACCCGCATCACAATTAATAAGTCTTGTTCGAATTCATCTTTGGTGGCTTTTAATTTTTGGGCATATTCAATCGCAGCCGAAGGATCGTGGATAGAACATGGGCCTACTACAACAAGTAATCTATCGTCCTGACCATATAAAATGTCATGAATCGACTTCCTGGTATGATAAATGACATCTGTAGCACTTGCACTAATTGGTATCTGTGTATGAATTTGCTCAGGAGGAATGACTTCCTTGGTTTCACGAATCCTCAAGTCATCCGTTGTATATGTTTTTTGCATGTTTATGGTGCAATTAGATTAAGCGTTTGAAATTTAAAACGGTACATTTTAACTTTTTTATCAGTAGATTGTTAGTTTTACAAAAATTATTGTTATAGAATAAAGGGTTTCATGTAGCAATATTTTGGAATAAGTTATGGTTTTTTCCCAAGGGAAGTTGTTAGTTTTAATAATCTTTATGGCGTTATCAGTGGCGTCAGTGCAAGCAGATAAACTCAAGCGAGCTATTAATATTGATATGGCTACTAACAAAGCTGGAATTCAGTCGCAAAAAAAGATTGATAAATTCAGTGATCAGGCTCAAAAAGCATTGGCAGAGTATCGATCAGCAACTCGACAAACAGAAACATTGATAACTTATAACAATTATCTGAAAACACTGATTAAATCCCAAACTGAAGAAAAAGCTTCCTTAGCACAACAGCTGAAAGATATTGAAACTACCCAACAGGAAATTGTACCGTTAATTTTGCGAATGTTGGATAGCTTGGAGAAGTTTATTGACTTGGATATTCCTTTTTTACCTGATGAACGTCAGCAACGACTTCAACGATTAAAAGCAATGGTTAATAGGGCTGATGTCACCAATGCTGAAAAATTCCGCCGCATTATTGAAGCCTATCAAATTGAAAATGATTATGGAAAAACTATAGAAGCTTATCGGGCGAACCTGGAAGTTGGAGAAAATACAATTTCAGTGGATTTTCTACGCCTAGGGCGCGTGGCTTTGTATTACCAACGTCTTGATGGCAGCGAAACTGGCTCCTGGAACAGAGAAACTAAAACCTGGGATATTTTATCTTCAGATTATCGAAATGCAATCCGCAAGGGCTTGCGGATTGCCAGAAAGGAAGCAGCACCTGACTTGCTGGTGATGCCAGTGCCAGCAGCGGAGCCAGTCAAATGAAACAGTTAGCAATTTTTTTAAGTTTAGTTTTTTTTGGAACAACAGTCTGTGCTGAACATCTCGATCTGGATCAGTTGTTAAGAGAAGTAAAACAGACTCAAAGCCATGAAGGGAAAATCAATAAACAGAGAGAAGCAAAATTTCTTGCAGATAAAAATCACCAGCAAAAACTTTTGGTTGCTGCAAAAGCAAAATTACAACAGCAACAGCGGCTTAGTGATCAGTTGCGGGAGCAGCTAGAAAGTAATGAGAAAATACTCAGTGAGCTGGAAACCGAGTTGGGCCAACGTAGTGGTGTACTTGGTGAATTGTTTGGCGTTGCCAAGCAGGTTGCAGGCGATTTAAAAGCAGACTTAGAAAACTCGTTGGTTTCAGAACAATACCCCCACCGAACTAAACAACTTGCCGGGTTGGTAAACAGTAAAACCTTACCAACAATTGATCAACTGGAAACATTATGGTTTACCCTGCAACAGGAAATGACTGAGTCGGGAAAGGTGGTTCGTTATTCTACTGAAATTTTAACAACTTCCGGTGAACCAAAAAAATCCGATGTGATCCGCATTGGTGTTTTTAATGCTTTGTCCGAAGAAGGAAAATATTTACGTTATTTGCCCGAAACAGCGAAATTGGTTGAGTTGGCCCGGCAACCTGAGAGTCGCTATCTTTCTCTTGCACAGGATTTTGTTAATACATCTTCAGGAATGGCGGATGTTGCTATTGATCCGACTCGCGGGGTAATTTTAAGTCTGTTAATTCAAACCCCGAATGTTTTTGAACGTATTCAACAGGGCGGAGTTATTGGTTACATTATTTTGATATTGGGCGCTATTGGTTTTGTTTATGGTATCTGGCGATTAGTAGTTTTAACAATTACTGGTGCAAAAATGCAGCAACAAATGCAAAGCAAAGAACCTGATACCAGCAATCCATTAGGGCGAGTAATTGCAGCTGCTCAGCAAAAAGGCATAGAAGATGCAGAAACTTTTGAATTACTACTGGATGAGGCAATTACCAAAGAGATTCCACAGTTGGAAAAAGGCCAGACAACGATAAAGTTACTGGCATCTGTTGCACCTTTGTTAGGATTATTAGGAACTGTCACGGGAATGATTGCAACATTCCAATCTATCAGTTTGTTCGGAACCGGCGACCCTAAATTGATGGCGAGTGGAATCTCACAGGCTTTAGTAACTACCATGCTTGGATTAATGGTTGCTATTCCATTATTATTTTTGCATAGCTTGGTTGCATCCCGAAGTCGAACATTAATTCAGATTTTGGATGAACAGTCAGCAGGTTTGATTAGTAAACGATTGGAAAAATGATGTCTTTGCTATTCGATTTTTTTGATAGCTTACGTTCATTTTTAAATGCTGGAGGGATTGTTTTATGGATTATTCTGTTCGTGTCCTTTTGCCTTTGGTGTCTGATTATTGAGCGGCTGTTGTTCTTCAAATTCGAATATCCAACTTTAAAGGAAAAATGGGTTAATCAATGGAATAAGCGCAGTGATAAATCTTCCCAATATGCATTAACAATCAGGAAGGCAATTATCTCTGAAGCTAAAATAACCATGAGTCGGTTTTTAGCAATTATTAAAATGTTGATTGGGCTTTGCCCATTGTTTGGGTTATTGGGGACAGTAACAGGTATGATCCATGTTTTCGATGTTATGACAGTTACCGGAACAGGCAATGCTAGAGCAATGGCTTCTGGTATTTCACAAGCCACAATTACTACAATGGCAGGAATGGTTGTTGCCATATCTGGTCTGTTTTTTAACAAATTAATAGAACAGTGGGTAGATAATGAAACCCATTTGCTTACTGACTTACTAAAATATCATTAACAAATATCATGCGCCATAGAAGCAATCGATCTAATAATGGTCAATCTACAGAAATTGATATGACACCGATGCTGGACATCGTATTTATCATGTTAATTTTTTTTATTGTCACGACATCTTTTGTTAAAGAATCAGGCATTGATGTTAATCGTCCAACCGCACAAACTGCGGAAAGAAAAGAACAGGGTCACATTATAGTTTCTATAAAGCCCAATGGCGAAATCTGGATAGACAAACGACAGGTTGATATTCGTGCAGTACGAGCAAATGTTGCACGTTTGCATGCTGAAAATCCTCTGGGTTCTGTCATTATTGCAGCAGATAAAGATACCAAGGTTAATGTGTTGGTGCAGGTGATGGATCAGATTCGCTTGGCCGGAATCACTAATGCATCTATAGCAACAGAAACAGAATCTCAGTGAAGCGTTTTTTCGTTGCATTTTTTTTGGGAGTGGTCATTTCCATTGGATTGTTTTGGTTGATGCATTTCATGATTACCAACAATCAGCAGGGTTTTAAGAAAACTGAAAGCCTGAAAATGGTCGAGTTTGTGCGTTTGAAGAGACAAACTCAATTACAAACCAAAGACAGAAAAATTCCTGATAAGCCTCCGCCTCAAAAACAACCGCCTCCACCTAAAATGCAAGTGGCGCAAACTCACATTACCAAGCAAAACATTCCGAATATGAAAATGCCAAATTTGGATTTACCGATCCAAACTGGCCGTTTTAGTGGTCCGGGAATCAGTGGTTTGCAAGTTGGTCAGGGTCAAATGGAAATCAGCACAAATCTTGTGCCCCTGGTTCGTATACCACCAAGATATCCAATGCGAGCGGCATCAAGAAAAATCGAGGGTTGGGTGAAAGTTGAATTTACCATTACCAAAACCGGTACTGTAAAAGATCCCAAGGTTGTTGCAGCACAGCCCTCCAACATATTTGATCGAGCTGCTTTGAAGGCAATCTCGCGCTGGAAATTCAAACCTAAAATTGTCGATGGCAAAGCGCAGGAACAACGAGCCGTACAGATTCTTCAATTTAAACTATCCAAATGAGAAGCTTAAAACTATTGTTGCTTTGTTATGTATTAATTTGCCTGCCGGCCTTTGCCAAGCAAGCAGATAAATCAGCAGTAGTCTCTGCATCGTTATACAGAAAATTATCCAGAGTTGAAAAACTGATTAATAAAAAGTCTTATTCCAAAGCCAGAAAAACGCTGATTAATGCTTTAGGAAGTGTAAAAAAAGGCACTTATGAAGAAGCTGTAGTATTGCGGACATTGGCTTCACTCTATGCCATGCAGGAACAATATTCAAAAGCTGCTGAATATTTATCCAAAGCGCTGGCACTTAGTGTGTTGCCAGCAAAGCAGCAGCAACAGGCGTTATTGAATTTAGGTCAGATATATATGGCCTTGGGTAAATATGCGAAGGCAATAAAAATTTTACAACCGGCGCTTAAAGCTAATCCCAAACTGGACTCACAAATGGCTATTTTGTTAGCTAATGCTTACTCTCAGTTGAAACAATATCATAAAGCTCTTCCTTATGTTGAACAAGCCATTCGAATGAGCAAAAAACCACCGGAGTCGTGGTATCAGTTGAATCTTGCATTACTCTATGAATTAGGGAAATATTCTGCTGCGGCCAACATTTTGGAACAATTAATTACAAAATTTCCTGAAAAAAAACAATATTGGATGCAATTATCCAGTGTTTACCAACAGCTTAAACAGTATAAAAAAGCACTGGCGATCCGTGATTTAGCCTATAAAAAAGGCTTAATATCGAAACAAAAAGAAATACTTGAATTAGTAAATCTTTATCTTTATGTTGATTTACCCTATAAAGCCGCGCAGCTTTTACAATCGGAAATCAATAGCAAACGCGTGAAAGGAAACTCTAAAAACTGGGAATTATTGGCTAATGCATGGACTCAGGCGAAAGAATACAAAAAAGCAACACTAGCATTGGAAAAAGCTTCCCAATTGAATCCAAAAGGAGCACTTTATCAGCAGTTAGGCCGTATCTATGTTGAACAGGAAAATTGGTCTGCAGCAATTAATGCGCTCACCAAGGCATTACAGAAAGGAGGATTAAAAAATCCTGGTAATGCCTATTTATTGCTTGGAATGAGCTACTACGAGCTGAAAAAATTCAATAAAGCTAAGCATGCTTTTATCCAGGCAAAAAAGTATAAAAAAACCAAAAAATCAGCCAGACAATGGCTGGAATATATTTCCTCTGAACAAGAAATAAAACCCTAGTTAAATTATTCAGGTTTCAGTTATTTAACAGGTAATAGTGTCGGGTCGTCATATAACCGTTTGTTTTTCCATCCAGAAAAAACGCTTTCATCAAAAGGTAAATCGTTGTCTATAGCGTATTCATAACAACTTCTAAATAATTTTGCGGTACGAAAAGCATGTAATTCATCATCTGCAGTGATTTTTTCTACATTCCCCACTTGGAATGTTTTGTTTCTAGATTTACCGTTGTGGACCCAAAAAACGGTATAGCACAAATAACTTTTGTCTTTGCGGTGATCATATTTAATGGTGCGGGATACACCGGTAACACCTGTAGTCGTTTTGTTTTTTGGAGGCTTAAGAAATCTGGTCTTGCTGCCTTTTAAAACAACTAGCATTTGATCGCGCCAGGTTATGGCGGCTTTAAGTGATTTATTTCTATTTCCCCATAATTTATGAGAGAAATAACGGCTATTTTCTTTTCCTCGTCGTACAATGCGAACTTGGTAGCCAAATACATCGGGTTCTGTAATATGCTTGTGTTTTGCCATATCTGTCATAGGTTCTAGGTTTTCTTGATTTATTAGCTATTTATATAAAATGTATGAAAACCAGAAAAAACGAGAACTTTTTTCTGGATATTTGTGTAGGTTTTATACTACATAAATACCATTATAATATAACTGTAATCAAGAAAAAATTTGTCTACCTTAATTTTTTCTGAAATGTCTAATTTTCAGTTTAAGGTATATTGATCTATTTCTTAGTGATTTAGTGTAGAATATCCCTAGCCACTTTCTGTGGACTACTTCAAAAAAGCAAAAATTCCATTTATTTTTATTATTAAGGAGATTAACTATGGCTGTACTAGTTGGTAAACCCGCACCAGATTTTACTGTTCCTGCTGTGTTAGGTGATGGTCAAATCGTAGACGAATTTAATTTTTCTGCTGCAACCAAAGGTAAGTATGCTGTCATTTTTTTCTATCCATTGGATTTTACTTTTGTATGTCCAAGTGAACTGATTGCCATGGATCATCGTTTAGATGAATTTACCAGTCGTGGCGTAGAAGTGACTGCAGTTTCGATAGATTCACATTTTACCCATAATGCCTGGCGAAACACCCCCATTGAAAAAGGTGGTATTGGACCAGTTCGCTATACCATGGCAGCTGATATTGCCCATACTATTTGTAAAGATTATGACGTAGAGGCAGAATCACCAGCTGTTGCCTATCGTGGTAGTTTTTTAATTGATCGCGAAGGTGTTGTGCGTCATCAAGTAGTAAATGATTTACCACTGGGTAGAAATATGGACGAAATGCTGCGTATGGTGGATGCTTTACAATTCTTTGAAGAGAATGGTGAAGTTTGTCCAGCAGGCTGGAAAAAAGGCGACCCTGCAATGAATGCAAGCCCAGAAGGGGTGGCCGAATACTTAAGCAAAAACGCAGATCAATTATAAATATCTTTTTCTCTAAGGAAATGCACTGAAGCCTCAGTGCATTTCCAAATGATTTCAAGCTCGTCCCTTAAGTAGCGAATTTATTCTTCACTATTAGCCGACAACAGAAATCTCTGCCTGATAAAAATAGTAATAACAATGGCCAGAATAGCCGGAATTTGGCGGATAGCCAACAATACCCCGATAGAACTATGGGCAAACATATCCAACAACGGATTTGCGACAGCTAATGTAGAAATCCACCATGCTAACCAAAAACCAATTAAGCCAATTATTGCCCATTGAATGGCTGGTACACCTTGTTTTTTTGCTGTACTGTAAAACCACCATAAAAAGAAAAAACCAGCGAGTTTTGCGAGCAACATATGCGTTTCCCCCCTTTTTTATTTTGTAAGTATTGAACGCGAAAACTTAACTATACACCATCCGGATTAAACTCAGGAAAATGAAATGGGTAAATTACTAAAATCTATTCTAGTTAGTTTTTCAATATTGCTGGCGGTTGTTTTTATTGCAACGACTCTTTTTGTTAGTTTTTTTGATGCGAATGATTTCAAACCAGAAATTGAAGCAATTGTTTTTCAACACACTGGAAAAAAATTGATAGTAGAAGGAGATCTGAATTTATCTATTTTCCCCTGGATAGGTGTATCAACTGGGAAATTATTATTGGTTGATCCCGTTCCCGGTACTGAAAATCAACAACCTTTGGTTTCTATTGAAGAAGGAAGCATCAAGGTCAAATTATTACCCTTACTGAGAAAAAAAATTGAAGTCAGTACGGTTATTTTGAAAAACCCAGTGATATTCATCCATACAGATAAACGGGGAAAAAATAATTGGAAGTTTCAGCAAAAACCAAAAAAATCAACTGTAGCCATTGCTAGACAGGATTCTGGTTCTGGAAATTCTTCTACAAAAAGTACCGATCCAGAAAGAAAGAATGAGAAGCGGCAATTATTTGTGCCCAGTGATCTCATAATTTCAGGTGTTAGAATTGAAAATGGTCAAGTTCGATGGCTGGATGAAAGGAAGGCTAATCAGTTTGAAATTAATCAATTTGATTTTAATATTGACGCATTGGCATTTGAGCAACAGGCACCCTTTAAGTTTTCTTTCAAATACCGGTCTCAACAAAAGAAACCAGTCAAATTGACTGGCAAAGGAGAAATTACAGTCACACATGGTTTTAATCAATTTAAATTGGAAGATCTTAAAATTGAGTTGCTTTCACAAAGTGTTAGTGAAAATAAAATGGATATTTTTGCAGAAAGTGAACTTGTTGCTTATGACAGAAAGAATCAAAGCCTGAAAATTCCTGAGCTGGTTCTTAGCTCTAAGGAAATAAAGTTAACGGCTGAATTGACGGCGAAGCAACTAAAAGATAATCCTGTTTTCCTAAGTAGGATAAACATAACCAAATTAAATCCACGTCAGCTTTTGGCTAAGCTTGGTAAAGCCGTGTCTTCACCAAAAAATAATGTTTTGAACCAATTATTAGGTTCTTTTGAGGTGGTTGCGTCGAAAAAAAGCACAAGAATTAGTAATATTAACTTACAAATTGACGACTCGACTCTCCAGGGCTATCTCAAGATCAGTAACTATAAACAGCCTTTATACAATTTTGATATCTTTATTGATGATATTTCTTTAGATAATTATGCTGAGTTGGGGCTGAATTCTGTTCAAGCAAAACAGCAGCAAAGCTCAAGTGAATCCACAAAAAAAACAATCGAAGAACCTTCTCCCACAAAAACTAGTGCTCAAAAGCCAGATCAAGAAAACAAAAAAATCAGAAAATCAGAAAAACAAATTTTGCCAATTGAGCAACTCAGAAAAATGAATGCCTCGGGCAAATTAACTATCAATAAAGCGATTTTTAAAGGTTTGCAATTGAACAATGTGGTTATCAATTTGGATGCTAAGAATGGGGTTTTGAAAACCCATCATAGCGCCAGCCCGTTTTACCAAGGAAAATATGTGGGTAATTTACATCTTAATGTGAAAACAAAAAAACCGATCATTAGTGTGGATGAACAATTAACGAATGTTAGAACCGGACCCTTGCTAAAAGATTATTATGGGAAAATCTATGTAAGTGGCATGTTAAATGGTCGGTTACAATTTCAGGGTTCTGGAAATACCAAGAAAGCCTTAAAGAAACACTCCACAGGCAATATTAAGATGGTTTTGAAGGATGGAAAAATATATGGTTTTAATCTGCAGGAAATAGTTAAAGAAGGAAAAGCCACTTTAAAAAATAAAGAAATTAAAGAAACGAAAAAATACACTGAGTTTTCTATTATTAAAGCAACTGCTTCTATCAAAAACGGTTTGGTAAAAAATAACGATTTTTATGCTGAATCCAGGCGATTGCGTGTTTCAGGCAAAGGCACATTTAATTTGCTCAATGAAAAGCTGGATTACCATGTTTTAGCAAAGTTGATGAAGCGTAAGAAAACACCCGCGGATACAGAGCAGGTTAAACGAACACTAGGGATTCAAATAACCGGGCCTCTAAAACACCTAGTGTACTCACTCGACCTTAAATCTTTGATTACCAAAAAAGAAAAACAAAAACTTATTGATAAAGCAGAGAAAAAACTGGGAAAAGATGTCGGAAATTTGTTGAAGCAATTGCTTCAATGATCTGCGCATGACTCCCGAACAATTCCAGGCTGCTTTATTGAGCTGGTTTGATCAATACGGACGTAAAGACTTACCCTGGCAAAAAAACGTTACGCCTTATCGTATCTGGGTTTCAGAGGTTATGTTACAACAAACACAGGTAACAACAGCCATCCCATATTTCGAACAGTTCATGGAAAAATTTCCAACTGTTGAGGTATTGGCAAATGCGCAGCTTGATGAAGTTCTCCATCGCTGGTCAGGTTTGGGTTATTACGCCAGAGCAAGAAATCTGCACAAGGCAGCAGTTATGGTCAATGAACAAGGATTTCCAGAAACAAAAAATGAATGGATGGCATTACCGGGTATTGGTGAATCAACTGCCGGAGCCATACTGTCAATTGCTTACAAGCAAAGTCATGCTATTTTGGATGGCAATGTTAAAAGAGTTTTATGTCGTTTCATGGCAGTCGAAGGCTGGCCAGGGAAAAATGCAATCAATAAATTGTTATGGGAGCATAGTCGCTGTTTTACCCCCGAAAAAAATGTTGCCGACTATACCCAGGCAATCATGGATTTAGGGGCGACAATTTGCATAAGAAGCAATCCGTTCTGTAATAAGTGTCCTGTCTGTGAAGCATGTAAAGCCAGGAAATTAGGTCGGGTGAATGAATTACCAACGCCAAAGCCAAAAAAAAATATTCCTGTCAAAAAATGTGTTTTTCTTATATTAAAAAATAACAAACAGGAAATTTTTTTGGAAAAACGGGCGCCTGCTGGTATATGGGGTGGATTATGGAGTTTGCCGGAATTTTCAGATATCGAAAGCATCATGGCTTGGTGTCAAATAAAAAAAGTAAATACCGAAAAATTTCAAACTCTTTCGTCCAGAAGGCATACATTTTCACACTACCATCTGGATTACTCTGCCATTATCATCAATCATCAAAACCCTGTAAACTATATATCTGAAGCAGGAAAAACGATCTGGTTTGACAATAGTGTAAAAAATGTCAAGGTTGGATTGCCTGCACCGATAAAGAAATTAATTGATCATATTTGATGGTGAGGAAAAAATGGCGAGATTGGTTCAGTGTGTAAAATTGGGTATCGAAGCGGAAGGTTTGGAAAATCTGCCTTTCCCTGGGCCTAAAGGACAATATATTTTTGATAATGTGTCCAAACAAGCTTGGGATGAATGGTTAAAGATGCAAACCATGTTAATTAATGAATATAAGCTAGCCAGTTTTGAACCAAAAGCCAGAAAATTTCTTGAGGAAGAACGCGAGAAGTTTTTATTTGGTGAAGGTTTCACAATGCCCGAAGGTTATGTGCCACCAAAAAATTAGTTGAAATTAAGGTTCATGCAATTAACTCGTTTTGAGTGTGTTGCATGGACCTTTTCATTTATTTTTTCCTAATGCTTCATGGATTCAAAAAATTCAGCATTGGTTTTAAAATCTTTAAGCTTGCCTAGCAGGAATTCCGAGGCTGCCATTTCATCCATTGGTTGCAATATTTTTCTCAATATCCAGGTTTTTTGCAGCTCATCAGGGTCAACCAGATATTCTTCACGGCGTGTTCCAGACCGATTTATGTTGATAGCTGGATAAACACGGCGTTCGGCGATTTTTCTATCCAGATGCAACTCCATATTACCGGTACCTTTGAATTCCTCATAGATAACCTCATCCATTCTGGAGCCGGTATCAACAAGCGCTGTGGCTATAATTGTCAGGCTTCCGCCTTCTTCAATATTTCTGGCTGCGCCAAAAAAACGTTTTGGTTTTTCCAGGGCATTGGCATCGACACCGCCCGTTAAAACTTTTCCTGATGACGGTGCAACGGTATTATAGGCACGAGCAAGGCGGGTAATTGAGTCTAACAGAATAACTACGTCATGTTTGTGTTCAACCATGCGCCTGGCTTTTTCTATGACCATATCTGCAACTTGAACATGGCGGGTAGCAGGTTCATCGAAAGTACTGGAGACCACTTCGCCTCTGACACACCGTTCCATTTCTGTGACTTCTTCCGGACGTTCGTCAATCAGTAATACGATTAAATAGCAATCAGGGTGGTTTTGGGCGATTGATTGTGCAAGACTTTGCATAATCATGGTTTTACCAGCTTTTGGTGGAGATACGATTAAGCCGCGTTGCCCTTTGCCTATTGGAGTAACCAGGTCGATTACTCTGCCTGTTAAATCTTCAGTAGTCCCATTACCAAGTTCCAATCGAAACCTTTCATTTGGAAAAAGTGGCGTCAGATTTGTGAATAAAATTTTGTGTTTGGTGTTTTCTGGTGGCTCGAAATTGATGCTTTCAACCTTGAGCATGGCAAAATAACGTTCGCCATCTTTGGGAGGGCGAATTTTGCCACTCACCGTATCGCCGGTTCTTAAACTGAATCGACGAATTTGGCTTGGTGAAACATAAATATCATCAGGACCGGCCAAATAAGAGGCGGACGGTGAACGTAAAAAACCGAAGCCATCTTGTAATATTTCTAAAACACCATCGCCATAAATATCTTCACCACCTTTGGCGTGTTTTTTCAGGATGGCAAATATTAAGTCTTGTTTTCTTGATCGGGAGACATTATCAATGCCAAGAGATTCGGCTATGCTGATAATTTCGCTAATGGGTTTTAATTTTAATTCACTAAGGTTCATAGAAAGAGATATTTGATTTTTTTAAACGTGCGCGAATGCACGTATAGGAACAGGAAGTATGTTGTGAGATTTTATTGGGTATTAAACGATGCTATTTGGCGCAAAGACACATGCACTATGTAAGTATAACTGAAAATTCAGGCCAGTCAAATAATAATTATGTGATGGCCTGAAAAAATCTGATTTAAAGATTATTATCAAGAAAATCAGCTAATTGAGATTTAGTTAGCGCACCAACCTTGGTGGCTTCGACTTCACCATTTTTAAAAAGCATCAATGTTGGAATTCCCCTAACACCGAAATGCTGTGGTGTTTCAGGGTTCTCATCAATATTTAATTTAGCAATGGTCAATTTATCTTTATATTCTTCTGCAATTTCATCCAGAACAGGAGCAATCATTTTGCAGGGTCCACACCACTCCGCCCAATAATCGACGAGTACAGGATTGTTGGCTTTTACGACAACGTCATCAAAATCACTATCAGTTACATGAAGGACTGCGTCACTCACGTTGATCTCCAAATGTTAATAATTAAGCGGGAACTATAGGAGGGAACGACCATTTTTGTCAATATTTTTTAGCTTTTTTTGAATATTTTTATAAAAAATTCATGAAATATTAAGGGTCAATAGGATAAGAGAGTGGCCACAAATTCGTTCTGGCTAGCAAAATACGGTATTCTATTGGACTATGAAAAAAACACATTTGACCGAAACTCGATTCAGTAATCTGGAATTGTCCAGATCCATTCTCCGTAGCCTAAAAGATGCTGGTTTTGAACAATGCACACCGATACAGGATCGGGCCTTACCATTAGCACTTCGTGATAAGGATATTGCCGGGCAAGCCCAAACTGGCACAGGTAAAACTGCGGCATTCTTGTTAGCGACTTTCCAGCGTTTAATTAATGATGAAACCGAAATCATCAAAAATCCTAGAGCTATTATTATAGCGCCAACTCGAGAACTTGCCATTCAAATTCATAAAGATGCTGTTTTGCTCAGTAGTCATCTGGATTTGAAATTTGCTTTAATCTATGGAGGTACGGATTACAAAAAACAGTTGCAGGCGATTAAATCTAATGTTGATATTATCATTGGCACACCTGGCCGAATTATTGATTTTTACAAGCAGCAGGCGTTTACCTTGGATCATATCCAGGTGATGGTTCTGGATGAAGCCGACCGCATGTTCGATATGGGGTTTATTAAAGACATCAGGTTCTTGCTGCGCCGGCTGCCCGCGCCAGAAAAACGTCTGAATATGCTGTTTTCTGCCACATTATCATTCAAAGTGACTGAATTGGCTTATGAGCACATGAATAATCCAGTCATGATAAAGATCGAAGCAGAAGCTGTGACTTCTAAATCGATCAATCAATTTGCCTTTTGTCCTGCAAACGAGCAAAAAATCCCTTTGTTAATTGGTATCTTAAATGCGCATAAACCGGAGCGCTGTATTATTTTTGTTAATACCAAGAAAGCTGCGGAACAGCTAAATAGTTACCTGGAAGCCAATCACTATAAAGCAGTCACATTAAGCGGCGATGTGCCACAGGAAAAGCGTCAACGGTTACTGAAAAATTTTCAGGAAAATAAAGTTCCTATAATGATTGCCACCGATGTTGCCGCCAGGGGTTTGCATATTCCCGAAGTTTCTCATGTGATTAACTATGATTTACCGCAAGATGTTGAAGATTATGTGCATCGAATCGGTCGTACCGCACGTTTTGGTGCCAGTGGCGAAGCTATCAGTTTTATTTGCGAGGAATATGCCTATTCCATGCCTGATATTGAGGATTATATTGGCGAAAAAGTTCCTGTTAAGACCATCACAGAAGAATTATTGGCAACAGATCTTAAAAAACCAGAAACAAAAAAGCCACGTTCAAAAAGCTACTCACGAAAGAGACCACCAAGAAAAAACCCTTCAACTCGAAGCCGACAGGTTAAAGCCCCTTCATAAGTTCCCTGAAATCAGTAATGGAAGGATAGTCAGCAATGATTTTTTGGGGTTGTTTGGTGTCAGGCAGACTTACTGAAATGACATGTTTAATGCCAAAATTACTAGCCGCTTCGAGAACATTTGAATTATCATCGACAAGAACTGTTGTGGATTTATCAAACGGATATTTTTCCTGGAAAAGCGGCCAAAAATCAGGGTGCTCTTTTGGTTTGCCAAAATCATGCGAGCAAACCAGTTCATCAAAAAATTGCGCCAAGCAGGTTTTTTCCATTTTCAAATTCAGGCTGTCACGATGGGCGTTAGTGACTAAAAATAATTTTTGTGATGATTGGTTGGCCAGAGTCAAAAATTCAGTGACATGAGGCAGTACAGCAATCAAGTCGGAAATTTCTCTTTTTAATCCAGTAACATCCAGTTTTAAAACATCACTCCAATAGTCCAGACAATACCATTCAAGTCTTCCCTGCATGGCTTTGAATTGAGGAACCAGTCGCTGTTTGGCCTGCTCAAGAGTGAGTTGATGAAGGGCAGCAAATTTTTCTGGTACAAATTCCTGCCAGAAATGATTATCAAAATTCAGATCCAATAATGTACCGTCCATGTCCAGCAAAATGGTGTCTATTTTTTTCCAATCCAGCATCAATCTAGCGTATAGTTTAAGTAATTTAATAGGGAATATGATTGTACGATGCCTGAAAAGCCGAAAATTCTCAACAGCAAAATAGTTGCAACCTCAAGACTTTTTTCTATAGAAGCGTTAGATCTTGAATTTAGTAATGGTGAACTGCGAACTTTTGAAAGATTGGCGCGAAGTGGGCCAGGAGGTGCAGTTCTTATTGTGCCTTTGATTGATAACGAGACGGTATTACTGATTCGAGAATACGCAGCAGGAACACACCGCTATGAATTGGGTCTGCCAAAAGGCAAAACTGAACCGGATGAACCTGTTTTGACGACTGCAAACAGGGAGTTGAAAGAAGAAGTCGGCTATGGTGCAAAAAATTTACTGCACTTAACATCCTTGTCGCTTGCGCCGGGCTATCTGGAACATACCACTGACATTGTTATTGCTCGTGATCTGTATGAAGAAAAGTTGCCGGGGGATGAGCCTGAAGAACTGGAGGTGGTTCCCTGGAAATTATCAAATCTTGCCGCACTTTTTGCTACGGGAGAATGTACCGAAGCACGTAGTATTGCTGCTTTATTTTTGACCCAGGAATTTTTAAAAAATGAGCAATAATAATTATTCTGCATTACTTGACTCAGTCAAAGCTATAGCTGAGCAAGCCGGTGAAAAGATAATGGAAATATATGGAAGTGCTTTTGAGGTAGCAACTAAACAAGATAATTCGCCACTAACAGAAGCCGATTTGGCAGCCCACAATCATATTGTCAATTCACTGGCTAACATTGCTAATTATCCAATCCTTTCAGAAGAATCGGCACAAATACCCTTTTCAGATCGCTCCAAATGGGAAACTTACTGGCTGGTTGATCCTTTGGATGGTACCAAGGAATTTATTAAGCGAAATGGCGATTTTACCGTTAATATAGCTTTGATTGATCAACATGAGCCGATATTGGGCGTTGTTTATGTGCCTGTGACCAAGCAATTGTATTTTGCTGCTAAAGGAGATGGTGCTTTTAAACAATCTCCTGAGCAAGCGGCCAGGAAAATTTCGGTAAAAAAGAATGCTTCTGACAACTTGGTGGTTGCCGGTAGTCGATCGCATATCACTGAAGAATTGAAAGCCTATCTGGATAAATTACCTCCACATGAACTGATTTCAATTGGTAGCTCATTAAAATTATGTCTGGTTGCAGAAGGTCTGGCAGATTTGTATCCCAGGATCGGCTTAACCAGTGAATGGGATACCGGTGCCGCACAATGTGTTGTTGAGCAGGCGGGAGGAAAAGTGATTGATTTAAAAGGTAATCGTTTGCTTTATAATACCAAAGAGTCTTTGTTGAACCCTTATTTTTTGGTATTTGGTCATAATCAATACGACTGGACAGAATTTGTTTAAACAATATTTCAAGAAAATAAACTTAAAATTAATAGAGCATGAAAGTTCTAAAAAAACTGTTTGAAAAGAATCGAGAGTGGGCCGAAACAATAAAATCAGAAAATCCTGATTTTTTTACAGACCTCGCTCAATTACAAGCTCCGGATTACTTATGGATAGGATGCTCGGATAGTCGTGTCTCTGCAAATCAGATTGTCAATCTAAAGCCGGGTGAAGTTTTTGTACATCGAAATATTGCCAATGTAGTTGTTCATACAGATTTGAACTGCTTATCCGTAATACAGTTTGCCGTTGAAGTGCTTCAAGTGAAACATATCATCGTATGTGGTCATTATGGTTGTGGCGGCATTAAGGCGGCGATGGAAAATGATACACATGGATTGATTGATAATTGGCTCAGGCATATCAAGGATGTTTATCGTTATCATCAGAATGAAATTGATGCACTTCAGGACGAAGATAAGAAATTACAAATGCTTTGCGAAAAAAATGTTGTTGAACAAGTCGCCAATGTTTGTCATACAACGGTTGTTCAGGAAGCCTGGAGAGCTGGTCGGGCGCTGTCAGTACATGGCTGGATTTATGATATTGCTGATGGAATTTTAAATGATTTAGATATTTGTGTGTCAGGTCTGGATCAATTGAGTTCTACCCATTTGCTGAATATTGCTTAGCTGCAACTCTGATATTAGCAATGGCTATCAAGAATATTCTAATTTTGATTGCTATTGCACTTGCTTTGGGTGCCAGCTATTATTTTTTAAAACAACCGAAACCGGTTTCAGTAAAAATCTACCGGGTTGAAAAAGGCTTGGTAAATGCCATAGTTGCTAATACCAGAGTGGGAACCGTTAAAGCCTGCCGGCGGGCTTTTCTAGCCCCGGCAATCGGCGGTGAAGTTGCTAAATTACTGGTTAAGGAAGGTGATTTGGTTAGCAAAGGTCAGGTTTTAATGGAAGTATGGAATGATGATTTGAAAGCCCAGGTTGAATTACAGGAAGTTGACGTTATGGTCAAACAGGCCACTGCAAAACAAGCTTGTGTGCTAGCGGCTGGAGCCAAGCGTGACGCTAGAAGATTGCAGGAATTAAGTAAGCATGGCCAGATTGTTTCCGAGAATGAGGTAGACGATGCAGTCACCTTGTCTTTGGCAAAAAAAGCCGAATGTCAGTCAGCTAAAGCAGCAATACAACTTAGTTACGCTAACATTAAAGTCGCCCGTGCAGCTGTTGAGAAAACCACCGTAAAAGCACCTTTTGATGGTACTGTCGCTGAAGTTAATGTCGAATTGAATGAATTTGTTACCCCTTCTCCACCAGGCATTCAGACATTGCCGGCGATAGATTTACTGGATGTCAGTTGCTTAACAATTTCCGCGCCCATTGATGAAGTTGACGCCCCTCGGATCAAGCTGGACATGAAAGCCTGTGTGATGTTGGATGCTTTTCCAGAGAAGCGTTGTTCCGGAAAAGTAACTCGTATTGCGCCGTATGTTCTGGAAAAAGAAAAACAGGCGCGTACTGTCGAAGTCGAAGTCAAATTGACAGACCCAAAGGAAGTTGAACATCTGATGCCTGGCTATAGCGCAGATATTGAAGTGATTGTCGATTCAAAGGAAAAAACCTTACGGGTGCCAACCGAAGCAGTCATGGAAAATAATCGGTTGTTGATTTTGGGGGATGACGACACAATTGAAGAACGCCATTTTAAACCTGGAATCAGTAACTGGAGTTATACAGAAGTTGTCTCAGGTGTGAAGGAAGGTGAACTAATCGTGGTTTCAATTGGTAAGGACGGGGTGAAGGCAGGTAAGAAAGCTATTGCTGAAAAATGATTCAGCTAAAAGATATTTATCGGGACTTTCAGGTCGGTGATCAAACTGTTCGAGCACTGGATAATATTAATTTAAACATCAGCCAGGGTGAGTATATTTCAGTTATGGGGCCATCGGGTTCCGGTAAATCAACATTACTGAATATCATTGCATTGCTGGATCATCCTACTTCCGGCCAATATTTGTTTAATCATCAGGATGTCACCAAACTGGATGATAATGCACTAGCTAAAATACGCCGGGAAAATATCGGCTTTGTATTCCAGTTTTTTCATCTGATTCCTAGATTAACCGCAGCCGAGAATATTGAAATACCGATGATTCTGGCGGGAATTAATCGCCAGGAAAGACAGCAGAGGGTCATGCAAGCCGTTGCATCGGTTGGTCTCTCTGATCGAGCCAAGCATTTGCCAGAACAATTGTCAGGAGGACAGCGGCAACGGGTTGCGATTGCCCGGGCGACAATTATGCGGCCTGCAATATTATTGGCTGATGAGCCTACAGGCAATCTGGACAGTCATTCGGGTATTGAAATTATTGAGTTGCTGGAAATCCTGAATAAACAGGGTATGTTATTGATTATCATTACCCATGATCATCATTTAGGGAAACGGGCACAACGCCAGATTCACATTGTCGATGGCAAAATAAATTTGGAAAAATGACTGTTTCCGACACTTTTTTTCAAGCTTTTCTAGCCATTCGTGCGCAAATCTTACGTGCTTCATTAATCGTATTAGCAATGAGTATTGGCATTGCCTCGGTGACTATTTTAACGGCATTGGGAGAAAGTGCCCGGCGTTATATTGTTAACGAATTTCAATCGTTAGGGACGAATCTGGTGATTGTTTTGCCAGGCAGAACAGAAACTACTGGTGGGCAGCCCCCCTTATTTGGAGAAACGCCCAGAGATTTAACCCTGGATGATGCCACTGCTTTGCTAAGAAGCCGCTATATTGCAGCTATTGCTCCAATAAATATTGGATCAGCGCCCGTTTCTGCACTGGGCCTGGAACGGGAAACAACCATTTTGGGTTCCACTGCGTCTTTAAGACGTGTTCGGCATTTATCCTTGGCTGAAGGACGTTTTTTGCCGGAAATAGAAAGTGAAAAAAGCTTGCCGGTCTGTGTCATCGGGCAAACCATAAAAAACCAGATATTTATCCAACAAAAAGCACTGGGACAATGGTTGAGAATAAATGATCGTAGGTTTCGGGTCATTGGTATTTTGGCTTCGGAGGGAGAATCAATCGGCGTTGATTTTGATGAAATTGTTGTTATTCCCGTTGCCTCAGCACAGGCATTGTTTAATACCGAATCTCTATTTAGAATCCTGGTTGAAGCTAAATCAAAATCAGCCATGTATAAAGCAGTTACTGATATTGGCAAAATCATAAAAGCTCGTCATGAAGGTGAACAGGACATCACTATTATTACTCAGGATAGCGTTATAGGTGCTTTTGATGAAATTTTAACAGCGCTGACTTTAACTGTGGCCAGCATTGCCGGAATCAGCCTTGCGGTGGCAGGGGTTTTGGTCATGAATGTGATGTTGGTCAGCGTTGCGCAAAGAACTTCAGAAATTGGCCTGCTCAAAGCCTTGGGTGCGTCAGAAAGGCAGTTAATCGAGTTGTTTCTTGCCGAAGCAGCCATGCTTTGTCTAGCTGGCGCAGTGCTAGGTGTTCTGGTTGGCCAGTTTTCTATCAGTTTTTTACAAATTTTATATCCGGAATTTCCTCTTTCCATTCCTGGCTGGGCGTTGTTAGCCGCCCTGCTGGTGTCATTAACCACAGGATTGATCTTTGGCGTACTGCCAGCAAGAAAAGCGGCAAAACTAGATCCTGTTTTGGCTTTGGCTAAACGCTAATGTTCATGATCAAGTTGCATAATTTATGACCTGAACTATGTTTAGAATTTAACTCTAAATAATAGGAAAGGTCTTATGGCTCAACGTATTCTCTATTTTTTAACGCCGGGCAATAATATCAGCCCTTTCGATGTGACCATTGCTGCCGATGCCGGGTTTGATATGGTTATTCCGTTTACCGATGTCGATCCAAAAAGTGTGGTTGGCATGGTGCAGGATGCTATATTTGCAAGACCGCCTAACCGGTTTAATGATACGGGTATTTTTCTGGGTGGCCGCGATGTACATATGACGGCAGATATGTTTAAAAGTGCAAAAAAAGCCATGGTTGGCCCTTTTCAAGTTGGGGTTTTTGCTGACCCGAATGGTGCTTACACAACATCGGCCGGTATCGTCGCCTTGGTGGAAAAGGGTTTGTTTGATCATGATGGGCAAGGTTTATCCGGTCGAGTGGTTTCTGTTTTTGGTACTGGTCCGGTTGGCTTATGTACTGCCATTTTGGCTGCCAAACAAGGGGCAAAAGTCAGATTATGCCAATTAACGGCGGATGATGATCCAAAGGTAGCCGAACGTTTTTGTGAGCGCTATGAATGTGAGGTTGACTGGGTTTCGGCTGAAACACACAAAACCAAGGTTGAAGCTTTGGTAGATGCCGATGTGGTCATTTGCGCCGCGCGTGCAGGCATAAGAATTCTTAATATGTCAGAATTAAAATATGCTGAAAAATTAATTATTGCTGCTGACACCAATGCTGTCCCACCTAGCGGTATTGAAGAGGTTGGGTTACAGGATAAAGGGACAACAATCGAATTGCCAAACGGGAATGCCAAATCATTTGGACCATTGGCCATCGGGAATTTGAAATATAAAACCCAATTTGGTTTGTTTGAAAGAATCCATACTTCCGATGAAGCTGCCTTAATCGATTTTCCGGATGCTTTTGAATATGCTTTATCTATTTTGCACAAGTAATACCAATCCCAATAAGTTCTCCAATATTCCTTCTCTTGCTGGAGAAGGTGAGGATGCGGAGAATTTGAATAAAAATTTATTGGGATTGATATGAAAGAGACGATGCCTGTCTTTATTCGCAGTTGTTACTCAATAGTTGATATTTCCTTCAAAAAAATATTTAACTGCTTATTTTACGATTAGGTAGAATAAGCAGTTACCCAATTTTTTATTGAAGAAATAATTTGTGGAGCCACAACTAAAAAATTTAGTCCAAACCAGAATTCCGACCCAATATGGGGAATTTACATTACATTATTTCACCAATAATGTGGATGAGAAGGAACATATTGCCTTTGTATATGGAGAAGTAAAGGGGAAGAAAAATGTACCAGTGCGTATCCATTCTGAATGTTTTACTGGTGATGTATTAGGTTCCAGACGCTGTGATTGCGGAGAGCAGCTGGATATGGCTTTACAGTTGATCAGCGAAAAAGGTCTAGGCGTGTTGATTTACTTACGTCAAGAAGGCCGGGGAATTGGTTTGCTGAAAAAACTACAAGCCTATAATCTCCAGGATCAAGGACTGGATACGGTTGATGCCAATATCCATTTAGGCCATTTGGCGGATGAGCGGGAATATTCAATTGCGGCTTTGATTATTAATAATCTGCAAATTCAGTCGGTTGATCTAATTACCAATAATCCAAAAAAAATTGATGAACTGAAAAAACTCGGTATCATCATTGAAAAACGGATCCCGATTGAAACTGACTTTCATCATGATAATCTTGAATATTTAAAGACAAAAGTAAAAAAAATGAGTCATTTGTTGTCAGTTCCCGACGATGATGAGAAAAAATAATCCTGAATCCGTGATTTCAATGCGGATAACGGGGGGCAAGATATTAGTTTAGCACGAGATTTGAAAAAATCTTAGCTTCGCACTTAGCTTAAGCGGGCATTTTTCAACCCGTGATGAATCAAGAGCTTGCCGCCTGTGTTGTAGTGTAGTCGCGGATTCAGGATAATATTATTCTAAAATAATTTTCAAGTTGGCGACATCGCTAGGACAGCAAAAGGCGTAATAATATTTCTGGGTGGTTATGGCAATGTTTGCTAAAAAAAATGTACTGCTTTTGTTGTTTTTCCTCACTTTCTCAGTGGTCCATGCTGTAGAACTAAAAAACCAGCCATTATTTCAAAACAAGTTCTTCACACTTTCCCAAAATTCTGATTTACTTTGTGCGACAAGTTCAGAAAATTATTTTTCTAACTCCGAATTGCTTGCAATTATTGATTATTACGAGCAGAAACACACTTCCATACGCCATCGTGCAGTTCAATTGCTGACCAATCACATTTCTCAGGAACACAAAGATTTTTTAAATGAAGCAAATCAGTCATGTCAGAATGATGAATCTGTTGATTTATGTGTTCTTGAACAATACTGGCAAAGCAAAGAAGCGGCATTACGGGTTTTAGCCTTATTTTACGATACCAAAACCATCATTAAACATAATGATGATTATGATTTTCCGCGATTTTCAGAAGATCATATTCGTTCTTTTGAAAAGGCAATTAGGAAAATTCCGGTTTTTTTGCGAGAAAGTATTACTAAGGCAAAACCTATACGCAAACTCAAAGAATTTATCAAGGATTTACCGCCAAGCAAACAGGAACTTATTATCGAGGCATTTCCAGAAGACTCGGAGACTCGGGTTTGGACTGATGACACTCATCCGCTTAGTCTTTTGCCCGGTACAGGATTTATGGGGCAAGTGGTTGCCCAGGTTTTTAACGGCCGTAATTCAGTTGTCTTTACGATTGACAGTTTCGATAAGGCAAAGGATGGAGAAATTTACCGGGATATTGATTTGAAATATCTGGTAGATTTTCGTTTAGCATTGATTATCCATGAATTAGCGCATGTGATTGATAATTTTTTCTTCTGGGACGGTAAACAGGATTTATATTTCTTTTATCGATACCGTAAAATTTCGACTGATACCCGAATGCGGGATTACATTGATTCATCTAAATTAGCACTTTGGCCACAGAAATGGTTTGAAGCATTCGAGTTTTTATATGAGGTCAATGAGGGCCGCTATAATGGGACAGTGCAGGAAAAATTTGCAGAATTATTCGCCCAATATGTGTTGATACCAGAAAAGCTGAAAACCGCATCACCTCTGGGTTATGCCTGGCTGAGAGATGATGTTTTCCAGGGCATTGAATATCAAGGATATGAACATTGTAATAAACAAATCACTCGCCATTTAACCTGGTGGGAAGATGCCATCGCTAAACCGCTCGGTTTTTATTGAATTATCGTAAAATGGTTTGCACCAAACTGACCCAATAGGCGGCTCCGGTGACAAGAATGTCATCATTGAAATCAAAATGGGGGTTATGCAATAAACAGCTTCCTTTTGACGGTCCGTTTCCTATCCAGACATAACAGCCAGGTTTTTTCTGTAGCATAAAAGCAAAATCTTCTGAACCCATTGACGGAGTCGGGTCAAGCACCAATCCAGATTCACCTACAACCGCTGTTGCCGCCTGAATGGCAATCTCGGTCTCCTGTGGGTGATTATAAGTGACAGGATAACCAGGATTGTCCGGATTGAAGATAACATTTCCTGAGGTATCAAATGCTTCACATATTGAATGGGTCAATTGCTCAATTCGTTGTTTTATCAACTGCTGTACTTCAGCTGTAAAGCTGCGATAAGTGCCCCTCAGAATTACAGTATCTGGAATGGCATTCCAGGTATCGCCAGCATGAATTTGGGTAATGCTTAATACGGCGGAATCATCAGGGTTTATATTTCGGCTGACTACAGATTGCAGAGTCTGAATCAAGTGACTAGCTACCAGAATCGGGTCGTTTCCAGAATGAGGCATAGCGGCGTGACAGGCTTTCCCAGTAATTTGTATTTCAAAACAATCAAAAGCCGCCATAAATGCTCCTGATTTTATAGCAAAATGGCCGAGAGGAATGTCTGGAAAATTATGCATGCCAAAAACACAATCAGCGGGAAAATGTTGAAATAAGTTCTCTTTTATCATTCTGTCGGCGCCAGCCCTGCCCTCTTCTGCGGGTTGAAAAATAAAATGAACCGTGCCGTTAAAATCTGGGTTTTCAGAAAGGTACTTGGCTGCGCCCAGGAGCATTGCAGAATGACCGTCATGACCGCAGGCGTGCATTTTGCCATGATGCCTAGACCGGTAATCGAAAGTATTTTGCTCCGAAATATTGAGCGCATCCATGTCGGCCCTTAAAGCGATTGCTCTATTGGTATTTCCAACAGACAAGCTGGCAACTACGCCAGTTTTTGCGAGACCTTGATGGACATCAAGTCTAAATGACTGTAGATGTTTGCTAATAAATGCGGCCGTCTTGGATTCTTCAAATGCGGTTTCAGGAAACTGGTGCAAGTGATGTCGCCAATCCAGCATTTGTGAATGTAATGGAGTGAGTTTATCGATCAATGACATAAGAAAAGTTAAGCTAATTACTTAGATCCATTATGTAACAAAATGTAAAAAAACAACAAAAATAATTTGTTCTCTATTCGTTCTTGTTATATTATAAACAAAACCGATAGAGAACAAGATGGAGAATAATCTTTGTTAACCCGTAAACAACAAGAACTATATGATTTTTTGCTTATCCAGCAAGATAACTTTACTCATCCGCCCACTTTAGATGAAATTTGTTCAGCTATGAATTTAAAATCCCGCGGCTCTTTGCATAAGCATATTCAAGGCTTGGTAAGTGCAGGATTGATCGAGCCAATTAATCGTAAACAGCGTGGTATTCGGCTAACAGAACAAGCCATGCAGATGAGCAAAGAAAAGGATGATGCTGATGGCTTGCCTTATGTCGGTGCCATTGCGGCAGGAAAACCAATTGAAGCGATTACAGATATTAAGTACATGAAAGTCCCGGAACAATTAAAAACAGATAAACCCTGTTACATTCTTCAGGTAAAAGGCGATTCGATGATTGATGAAGGGATATTTGATGGTGATTGGGTAGTTATCGAGCAGCGTAGTGTGGCCAGGAATGGTGAAATTGTTGTTGCCTTGGTTGAAAAATCAGAGGCGACATTAAAACGGATTGAACAGTACCCTCATGAAACGGTTTTGATCCCTGCCAATAAAAATATGCAGCCCATGCGTTACAAACCGAATCAAGTTGAGATTCAAGGAGTGTTGGTAGGTCAAATGAGGAGTTATCTACATTAATTTAACAGAAACTAGAATAAAGAGGAGGAAGTATGATTAATCGTATCCATATGCAAGATCAGGTACAAGATCGTATTAAAGATTTGATGCGTCAAGAGCATCTAACAGAATTAAATGAATTGCTTCAAAATGTTGTAACTTTAGCAATTGTCAGTGTCTTTTTGTTACTTGGATTGAGTTGGTAAAAAAAGTAAGATCACTACCATATCAGTGTAGATAAAAAACTGATGTGGTAGTGAATTTAATAACGTTTTAACGCGTCTTGAAAATTTCTGGTGCTTTTGGAAGCTTATTTTTTTGTAGACAATGGTAGGCAGCGTTATCAAAACGAATTTGCAAAGACCGGGTGTTTTTATTTTCCTCCAAAAATTTTTCTGCTTCGACAGCAGTTAGATCTTTCATCATATATGAAGCAATGCAAAGGCAAGTTTTCTCAAGACGTTTTTTGTCATAATCTTTATTAACAGAATTTTTTATTTCTCTGGCTACGCATTGATTTGCAAATTTGTGCTCAAATTTATGTTTTTCCAAATCAGTGACATCTTCACCGTGGGGGTGATCGAAAGTAGGTGTTGAAGAAGTTTTAACTTGTTGTGTGGCGTTGTCTTCATCGGAAGAACAAGCAGAAACAATAAGAGAAACCAGAAGAATAAAAATAAAAGGTAAGGAATTAAGATTGCGTTGAAGATTTATCATAAATTTGGCCTGATTATTTTTTAATAATTAGATTGTGAGTGAGACTGTATAGTATTCTATTAAATTCGGGCGGTTCTGTACAAAGCAGTTTATCAATGAATTAAGCGCTTAAAGCTTTAAAGCCTTCTCCAGAGGGAGAAGCTTGGTTGAGGAGGAAATAAAAAGATCCCAACCCTATGAATGATATGAAAAAGAATTGGCTCTTAATTCACATTTATATAGTAAATTAGTCAATTTAATTTTTCCGCCCGTGGTGACCCAATCATTAATTTAAAAAAATATGGCGTTAAAACGATGACAGAAGCAAATCAATTATTTACTGAGGCTCAAAAATTTATTCCGGGCGGAGTGAATTCTCCAGTTCGTGCATTTAAAGGCGTAGGTGGAACTCCCTTGTTTATTAGGTCGGCTGATGGCGCTTATATTTACGATAGCCAAGGTGAACAATATATTGATTACGTTGGATCATGGGGACCAATGATTTTAGGGCATGCGCATCCTGAAGTTGTTGAAGAGGTGAAAAAAACGGCCGAAAAAGGACTTAGCTTCGGCGCCCCAACAGAAATAGAAACTCAGATGGCCGCAAAAATATGTGAATTAATGCCATCAATAGAGCAAGTAAGAATGGTTAGTTCCGGCACAGAAGCGACCATGAGTGCAATCCGTCTGGCAAGAGGATATACAGCTAGAGACAAAATTGTAAAATTTGAAGGTTGTTATCATGGTCATTCAGATTCATTACTGGTTAAAGCGGGTTCTGGCGCATTGACACTGGGTGTGCCAAGTTCTCCTGGAGTGCCGGCTGCATTGGCTTCAGAAACAATTACATTGACTTATAACGATAGTGAATCTGTCGAAAAAGTATTTTCAGAAATTGGAGAAACAATAGCTTGTATTATTGTTGAGCCGGTTGCAGGGAATATGAACTGTATTCCACCGGAAAAAGGATTTTTGGAAACCTTGCGCCAAGTCTGTGATGAAAATGGCAGTATTTTGATTTTTGATGAAGTCATGACTGGATTCAGAGTTGATTTGCACGGCGCACAAGGACTATTCAATATCAAACCCGATTTGACCACCCTGGGAAAAGTAATTGGCGGAGGAATGCCCGTTGGAGCATTTGGGGGTGCACGTAAATTAATGGAATATCTTGCTCCGGTTGGCCCTGTTTATCAGGCAGGAACCTTATCAGGAAACCCGGTTGCAATGACAGCGGGATTAAAGACTCTAGAATTAATAAGTGAAGCTGGTTTTTTTGAGGATTTAACGGTTAAAACAAAAAAATTAGTCAATGAAATTAAATCTGTTGCAGACGAACAAGATATTCCAATAACTGCAAACGTAGTTGGAGGAATGTTTGGGTTGTTTTTCAGCCAGGATCAAAATATTTCCAGATTTGAACAAGTGATGGCATGCGATCAAGATTTGTTCAAACAATTCTTTCACGGCATGCTAGATGAAGGAATATATTTAGCTCCTTCCGCATTTGAAGCTGGTTTTGTTTCAGCTGCGCATACCATGCAGGATTTGCAGAAAACCGTACAAGCTACAGAAGTAGTTTTTAAAAAAATTAAATAAGATTCAGTTGAGCAAAATGCAGCAATTGGAAATATTAAGTGATCTGAATCCACTGCTACTAATTTTAATTGGTTGTTTGGTTGGAATGCTATTGGTGTGGGTTTTGGGTTTTAAAAATAAAACCAAAATTCACGATTTACAAACTCAAGTAGCAGTTTTGGATGAAAAAATAAAATACCTACAAAGTAAGGAGACAGAAGCACAACAGCTTCAAAATCAATTATTAATTTCCCAGACAGAGAATGCTCAACTAAAAGTAAGGATGGAAGAACAATTAAAAAGTGGCACCGAAAAAATACGCTTATTACAGGAGGCCGAGCAGCAATTAAAAATTCAGTTTGAAAATCTTGCTAACAAGATTTTTCATGAACGAAGCCGGGAATTAAAAGATCAGAACAAGCACAGCCTCAACGAGATTGTTAATCCATTAAAAGATCAGCTAGGCGATTTCAAAAAAAAGATAGAAACTGTATATGACAGTGAAAATCGAGACCGGATTTCGCTGCGAGAAGAGATAGCATCGCTCAGACGAGAAACAGCAAACATGAACCGTGAGGCATTAAATTTAACCCGGGCGTTGAAAGGCGATAAAAAAATTCAGGGGAACTGGGGTGAAATGATCCTGGAAAAGGTGTTGGAGCAGTCTGGTTTACGAAAAGGAATTGAATATGAAACGCAAGGGGCATTCCGGGATGAGGAAAAAAAATTATTCAAGCCGGATGTTATTGTTAGGTTGCCAGAAGATAAGGATGTGGTGATTGATTCGAAAGTGTCACTCTTGGCGTATGAGCAATATAGCTCTTCGCAAGATGAAGAAGAGAAAGGTGTTGCACTAAAACAGCATATTGAAGCGGTTAGAAGCCATATTAGATCACTGAGCGATAAAGATTACAGTAGCTTGAAAGGTTTGCGGTCATTGGATTTTGTATTACTGTTTATGCCAATCGAATCAGCATTCATCGAAGCATTTCAAGGCGATGAAAAATTATTTAATGAGGCTTTTGAAAGAAAGATTATTGTTGTGACGCCGACAACACTATTGGCAACGCTTCGGACCATTGAAAATATATGGCGTTACGAACGCCAGAATGAAAATGCTAGAATCATTGCGGAAAAAGCCGGCACTGTCTATGACAAAGTTCGAGGACTGGTTGAAGACCTGGAAAAATTGGGCAATCAGCTTGCCACTGTTCATAAAACCTATGATGGTGTAATGAATAAATTAACTCTTGGGAATGGTAATTTGATTCGTCAAACCAGCAGCTTTGTGGATTTGGGAGTTAAAGTGAAAAAAACCTTACCTAAAAGTATTACTGAAAAAGCTGGTTTTGATGAGGATGTTTAGCATAAACGTGAACCAGAATCCGTGATTTCAATGAGGTTTCAAATAAAATTTAGCTTTGCTTTTTTCCGCAGCAGCGCTTAAATTTTTTTCCGCTGCCGCAAGAGCATGGTGCGTTAAGCCCTTGATTTGTTGATCCATTATTTGCAGAAATGGATTTAACATTTCCGTCTAAATAAAACCAGGCGCCTCGTTCTTTCTTGAAGCGGCTGATTTCCTTCATCACATGCTCTTTATCTTCAATACGATAGCAAGCTTGAAATTCTACAAGTCCACGTTGATCTTTAATGCCGCCTTTTTGAACAGAAATAATTTCTAATCGGATCCACTCCGCAGACTCCTTGGAAAAATCAATAGCAGGAGGTCGCTTTTTCGGATACCAGGTTTTTAATAAGTATTCAGAGTTTTGAAGAACATAAGCTGTGTATCTCGAGCGCATTAATGTTTCAGCAGTCGGAGCTTTTTTATTTTCCTCAATGTAGGCTTTGCAGCATTCCTTATAGAAATTTTGTGAGCCACAAGGACAAGGTGCTTCAGAGATTAGAGTCACAGCGAAGAGAAATAAGCGGAGGAGTCTTTAATAGCTTCGTTGAACAGAAAATTTTGCAAGTGAAATCAAAGCTTCTTTGTATTCGGAATCAGGAATAGATTTGATGGTATCAATGGCCATTTGCGCTTCCTGTTCAGCTCGTTGCTCAGTGTATTCAATAGCATTGGTTGAATTTACAATAGCGAATACATCGTTAAAAGCATCACGATTACCTTTTTTTATCGCATCAATGATGATATCAGCTTCCTTTTTACTGCTATTCTGAATAGCATAAATTAAAGGTAGAGTGGGTTTTCCTTCAGCAAGATCATCGCCAAGATTTTTACCTAATTCTTCTTCTGAAGAAGTGTAATCCAATGCATCATCTATCAATTGAAAGGCTATACCCAAGTGCTGCCCGTAACGAGCAAGATTGTCTTCTGTGTCTTTTGAAGCTTTACCCAGAACGGCACCTAATCGAGTTGCGGCGCTAAATAGAATAGCGGTTTTACGGGCGATGACTGCAAGATATTTCTCTTCACTTGTTGCAGGATTATTGCAGTTCAAAAGTTGCAGCACTTCACCTTCAGCAATTGCGGTAGTGGTTTTGGAAAGTATTTCCATGACCCGCATATTATCAGTGCGGACCATCATTTCAAAGGCGCTGGAATAAAGATAATCACCGACCAAAACGCTGGCGGCATTACCCCAAACTGCGTTGGCGGATTCCTTGCCGCGTCTCAAATCAGATTCATCAACTACATCATCATGTAACAAAGTAGCAGTATGAATAAATTCAATGACTGCAGCTAATATTAAATGTTTGCTCCCTCTATATCCAAGCGCTTTTGCCGTTAATAAAAGCAACATGGGCCGCAGTCTTTTGCCGCCACTGCCAACAATGTAATGTCCCATTTGATTGATCAAAACAACATCAGAACTAAGTTCATCAAGAATGAGCTGGTTGACAGCAGATGCTTCATTAATTGTTAGCTTTTTGATGGCTTCAAAGTCAATTTTATTAGGCGTGCTGTTGGTTGGTTGTTGAGATGGATATACCATTTATTTAAGACTGATGGAAAAAGAAAATTTTAGATTTGTTATAATGAATCTATTACTTAGCCCGCTATGGTATGGAAAAAATAAGAGTAATGTCAACTGGATTGTTCGTTTTTTGTCTATAATCTGTTCTTTAATAAACAGATTAATTCTAAAATAGTTTGACGCAAGACCAAGAAATTCACTATAATAGTCGGTTCACTATTAATATATTTACGCTTGATGGAGCATGTGCCGATGTATGCGGTTATACAAACAGGTGGAAAGCAGTACCGGGTTGAAGAAGGTACTACCTTAAAAATTGAAAAGCTTGATCTTGGAACAGGCGAAAACGTTGAATTTGATAAGGTGCTGATGGTTCAATCAGACAATGGAATCAAAGTAGGTCAGCCATATGTCGATGGAAGCAGAGTAACTGCGACCGTCAAATCACAAGGCAGACATAAAAAGATCAAGATCATTAAATTCAAGAGACGTAAGCACCATATGAAACAAATGGGGCATCGTCAATATTACACAGAAATTCAGATTACTGGCATTTCTGGATAACGACAGGAGTTAAAGATGGCTCATAAAAAAGCAGGCGGAAGCACGCGGAACGGACGCGATTCCAATGCAAAAAGATTAGGCGTTAAGCGCTTTGGCGGTCAGGAAGTTAGGGCCGGAAATATTATCGTTCGCCAGCGTGGAACACGTTTTCACCCGGGTGTAAATGTTGGTTGTGGAAAAGATCACACGCTGTTTGCAACAGCTGATGGAAAAGTGGTTTTCGAAACCAAAGGCCCAAGGAACCGTAAATTTGTTAGCATTATCGCTGCATAAAAAAAGGTCCTTAAAAGCTTGTATTTAGAAAGCCCCGTATTCGGGGCTTTCTTGTTTTTACAGCTTTATAAATATTTAAGCCAGAATCATGAAATTTGTCGATGAAGCGGAAATTAGAGTTGAGGCCGGTGACGGGGGCAACGGAGCGGTCAGTTTCCGTCGTGAAAAATATATTCCCAGGGGCGGTCCGGATGGTGGCGATGGAGGTGATGGGGGCGATGTATTTTTAATTGCCAGGGAGAATGTAAACACCTTGGTAGATTTTCGTTTCCATTCTGTTCATCGTGCCGAACGAGGCCAAAATGGCATGGGCAGAAACTGCACTGGTAAGCGAGGAAATGACTGCTATGTTGCAGTTCCGCCTGGCACACTGGTATATGATTCCCAGACTGAAGAAAAAATTGGTGATCTAACTCAACCTGGCGATACTTTATTGGTTGCAAAAGGCGGGTTTCATGGGCTTGGAAATACACGTTTCAAAAGCAGTATTAATCGTACTCCACAAAAGGCAACATCAGGAACTCCGGGAGAGCATCGAATATTACGGTTAGAGCTGATGCTGATTGCAGATGTGGGTCTGCTGGGATTGCCAAATGCAGGGAAATCCAGTTTGATTAGAAAAGTTTCATCTGCTAAACCAAAAGTAGCCGATTATCCTTTTACCACCTTACATCCAAATCTTGGCGTGGTCAGAATTGACGATCAACGTAGTTTTGTCCTTGCTGATATTCCGGGAGTTATTGAGGGGGCAGCAGAAGGAGCGGGTCTTGGCATGCAATTCCTCAAGCATCTGTCCCGCACCAGCTTGCTTCTGCATGTTTTGGATATAGCGCCTTATGAAACTGGAGAATCGCCCGTTATTTCTGCAAAGAAAATAATACACGAGATTGAAAAATGGAGCGATGAGCTGATTAACAAGCCTCGCTGGCTAGTGCTTAATAAAATTGACCGGGTGCCAGAAACAGAAATTGCCAGCCGATGCCAGACAATAGTTGATGAGCTGGACTGGCAAGATCCTGTTTTCCAGATTTCGGCAATTAATGGCCAGGGCACACGGGAGCTAATGTATGCGGTAATGGAGTTTTTAGAGCGGCAGCGAAATGACAGTCTCCCGAAATAATTTCTCTAAAGCCAGACGAATTGTTGTAAAAATTGGCAGCTCCCTACTTACAAAGGGTGGCAGAGGGCTTGACCAATCTGCAATTGAAAAATGGGTTGAGCAAATGGCTGAACTGAAACTTCAGGGCATTGATGTGGTTTTGGTTTCTTCAGGGTCTGTTGCAGAGGGCATGGCGCGGCTATCCCTAAAGGAGCGTCCAAGAACTCTTCATGAATTACAAGCTGCGGCATCAGTCGGTCAGATGGGTTTGATTAGAACCTTTGAAAATCATTTTCAAAAACATAATTTACATACCGCCCAAGTTTTGTTGACCCATGATGATTTATCCGACAGGAAGCGCTATCTCAATGCTAGAAGCACTTTAATCACGTTGTTACAATTTGGCGTGGTACCCGTAATAAATGAAAATGATGTAGTCGCCACTGACGAAATTCGTTTTGGTGATAATGACACTCTGGCTGCTTTGGTAGTCAATCTGGTTGAAGCTGATTTATTGATAATTCTTACTGATCAAAACGGACTTTACAGTTGTGATCCGGGACTTGATCCCAATGCAGAATTGATAAGCTGTATTAATGCGACAGATCCTCGTTTAGAGAAAATGGCAGGGAGCAGTCGCAGTGGTTTAGGGCGGGGCGGTATGTTTACTAAAGTTCGAGCGGCAAGATTGGCTGCGCGTTCAGGGGCTGCAACTGTAATTGCATCAGGAAAAGATCAAAAGATAATTAGTGAAATTCTTTCCGGATCAGAAATTGGCACTCATTTATTGCCTGATATGGCGCCACTGGCAGCAAGAAAGCAATGGTTGGCTGGACAATTACAAATAAAAGGTCAATTAACACTTGATCGGGGCGCGGTTAACGTATTGAAAACCTCTGGAAAGAGCTTGTTGGCAGTTGGCGTAAAATCTGTGTCAGGTGATTTTATCAGGGGCGAGCTAGTTTCCTGTCATGACGAGGGTGGTGACGAAATTGCTCGCGGCTTGGTGAATTATTCCGCGGAAGAGGCAAAAAAAATTGCTGGCTTGCCTAGCGCAGATTTTGAAAAAGCACTGGGTTATTGTGATGATGCAGAATTAATTCATCGGGATAATATGGTGTTGGTGTAATTCTTTTGGAACAAGCCATTAAATTTCTTGCATAAAAAAACCGGGAATACTCCCGGTTTTTGAAATATCTGTTGGCAAATTTAAGCGATTGATTTAATTTTAGCGTTTAATCTGCTCTTTTTTCGCGCTGCGAAGTTTTTATGAACTAAGCCCTTGCCGGCAGCTGAATCAATTAAGGGTTCAGCTATTTTGAAAGCGCTTCGGGCTTTCTCCGCATCACCTTCTTCGACAGCAGCAATTACTTTTTTTGTGAAAGTGCGTAGTTTGCTTTTCTGTCCCGCATTGCGTATGCGGCTCTTTTCTGCTTGACGAGCGCGCTTTCTTGCCTGTGCTGTGTTAGCCATGATTCCTCAAAATAAAATTAGTTGATTAAGAACAGAGTATTATCAGCATAAATGTTATGATTGTCAAATTTTATCAGTCAGATTAGTCAATGAGCCGACAATTATTAAAATCAACGGCCGTGGTAAGCGGCATGACCTTGATTTCACGTATTCTTGGATTTGTCAGGGATATGTTGTTTGCCCGCATTTTTGGCGCAGATGCAAGCACTGACGCTTTTTTTGTTGCCTTTAAAATTCCTAATTTTTTGCGCAGACTTTTTGCTGAAGGCGCCTTTTCCCAGGCGTTCATTCCGGTTTTGTCGGATTATAAAGAAAAAGGCGGTAAAGCGGCTTTGCAGCACTTTGTTGATAGAACTGCCGGGACTTTGGCGATTGTTTTAATTTTAGTGACAATCGTGGGCTTTGTTGCCGCTCCAATTTTGATCTACATTTTTGCGCCTGGTTTTTCCTGGAAAGGGGAGCAACACGACCTGGCAGTGCAATTATTGCGTATTACATTTCCTTACTTATTCTTTATATCATTAGTTGCATTTGCCGGTGGTATTTTAAATACTTTCGGCAAATTTGCAGTTCCTGCCTTTACTCCAGTGTTTCTTAACCTTTGCATGATTGCGGCGGCAATTTGGCTATCGCCACTAATGGATGAGCCGGTTATGGCGCTTGCATGGGGAGTTTTTGCGGCGGGTATGGTGCAATTATTGTTTCAGTTTCCTGCTTTGATTCGTTTAGGGCTGATTCCTAAACCAAAGTTCGGTTTTAAAGATGATGGTGTTAAACGGATCATGAAATTAATGCTTCCAGCAATTTTCGGGGTGTCGATTACCCAGATTAATTTATTGCTGGATACCTTAATTGCATCTTTTTTGATCTCAGGCAGCGTCTCTTGGCTTTATTATTCTGATCGCCTGGTTGAATTTCCACTTGGAGTTTTTGGTATTGCACTAGCTACGGTGATTTTACCCAATTTATCTAAAAATCATGCGGCTGAAGATACGGCGGGTTTTTCAAGATCCCTGGACTGGGGGTTGAAACTGGTACTGTTAATTGGCACACCAGCAGCCATTGGCTTGTTATTACTTGCTGAACCAATGCTCTCGACGCTTTTTCAATATAATGAATTTACTCATTATGATGTGGTGATGGCTGGGCGAAGTTTGATGGCATATTCGCTGGGACTGTTGGGATTTATCCTGGTTAAGGTATTAGTGCCGGGATTTAGCTCCAGAAAAGACCTGAAAACGCCAGTAAGATTTGGAATTTATGCAATGATCGCCAATATGGTCATGAATATCGCTTTTGTTTTCCCTTTGGCGCATGCTGGTTTGGCATTAGCCACTTCACTTGGGGCTTTTTTTAATGCCAGCCTGCTTTTGACTCGATTATTGAAAGAAAATATTTACCAACCCTCCAAAAATTGGCTATTGTTTTTTCTGAGAATTATCTTAGCGAGCGAAGTAATGGCGTTACTGCTTTTAAAATACGTTGATACGATGCGGTGGAATGAATGGTGCGCGATTGATCGAATTCTGAATCTGGCGATGTGGATAGGAGTTGCAGCGGCTAGTTATTTTCTGGTTTTGATGTTAACCGGTATGAGCTTGCGGCATTTAAAATACCTAAGGTAAACAGATTCCAAATTAATTTTTTGTTATTTGAACATCCGGAAAAACGAACATGATTGAGATATATAAAAATATTGCCAAAATGATAACAATCGTAAAACCCAAATGAATTGCCAGTAAAGTTGCCAATACTGCACTGATGACAGAGGCACAACCATTGATGCCCCACGGCCAGGGAATCAGTGAATGTCTATATTGCGACAAACTAGCCATAGCTGATCAATGTTTACTGGTACAAATCTCACTGGGATAATCATGTTTCCACCTTAATTGCCTTTAACATAAGACGCCTCATCGAAAAAATTAACATGCTGATGCACATAAATATTGACAATTAAGAACGCCAGGGGTTCATTCATATAAAAAAATCCACAGTAAAGTATGATGATTTATTAACAATATGATACATAATTAATTACCTATATTATGAAACTTTAATCCGGTTTGAAGTTCTGATTCAGTTAGAAATAAAAAAGATTTTTTACAATATACTTCGCGCGGTTACGGACGCGGAATTTATAGCGGATTTTGGAGATATTCATGCAAAAATTCTTGATTTTTTTATTGGTTGTATTATTAACGACAGCCTGTACCACAAACCCCTACACCGGTGAACAACAGGTAAGCAAAACTGTTTGGGGTACGGGAGTCGGAGCTGCTAGTGGTGCTGCATTGGGTGCGATTGGTGGTGCAATTGCCGGTGATGCGGGAAAAGGTGCCGCTATCGGTGCGGGTGTGGGAGCGCTGGCAGGAATGGGAGTTGGTGTTTATATGGATCGGCAAGAGGCCCAGTTGCGTCAAAGGTTGGCAGGAAGTGGCGTCAGGGTTTTGCGGGAAGGTAATTATTTGAGGCTGATTATGCCCGGAAACATTACCTTTGCGACGGATTCTTCCAATATTTCCCCGCAATTTTACAACACACTAAACGCAGTGGCGACTGTATTAAATGGTTTTCCTGAAACATTAATCAGGGTGACTGGCCATACCGATTCGACGGGCAGCGCACAATATAACCTAAACCTTTCTCAACGACGGGCTGATAGCGTGGCACAGTATTTGATCGCTCAAGGAGTGGCTCCAAACCGAGTTGTTGCGACTGGAATGGGTGAAAGTATGCCGATTGCTTCTAATAGTACCTCCGTAGGGCGGGCACAAAACCGACGTGTTGAAATCAGCATTCAGCCCATG
>CAZGYJ010000001.1:0-48568 GCA_964530345.1 uncultured Methylomonas sp. | reverse complement strand
CCAAAGAGGTATTTGGGTTTGATATTCGTAGTACCGGTTTACTTCCGGTTAGGCTCGTTATTGATAACCAGAGTAATAGTGTTGTAGAGGTTGATCCCAGGCAAACCTTTCTTATCGATGAGCAAGGTCAGGCTTGGCCTTTACTAACGGCAGAACAGGCTTATCAGCGTATCAAAAGCAGTGTAGAAGTTGGGGAGACTTTCAAAGGAGCGATAAAACCCTCAGTGTTGTTAGGTGCAGCAGGTGCAGTGGCGGGTTTTGCTATCGGTGTCCTCGCCAATGATATTGGTGAAGGTATTGCAAAAGGTGCTGCAGTAGGTGCAAGTGTTGGTGCGCTTTATGGTGGTGGAGGTCGTCACGAAAAGCTGGATTCTGAAATAAGAAGAGATTTGCGGCACAATTCCTTGCGTAATGAAAAGGTAGGAAAAGGTGAATTAGCCTATGGCTATTTATTTTTTCCAGGGAAAGACGAGGCAGAATCTGCACGCGCTCTTCGTCTTGGAATTAAATTAGATGGCAAACTCAAAGTCGTGAATATCTTATTACAGCAGTGATAAAACAATACCTTTCGTAAATGCTTAATCCTTAACGACGTAAGGCTGCTGTCAATAAATCTAGAATATCAAACACTCTGGCAATATATTGCTCTTTAAGCCGGTAGTTGGTTGTTTTTGATCCTTTAAGTTTTGCATGCAGCGCATCTAGAAATTTATAGAGTCGTTTTTGGTGCAATCCCAGTTTCGCTTGCAAAGGATCAGTAATGACGCCCGTTAAAGTGCTGAGTAAAGCCAAGCCGGCCAAAATAGATCCGGTGGCCGCAACGACCAGGCCAGTTGAAGCAGTTGCCGGGAAAATGCTGTAGTACCAAGCGCCTAAAGTAGGTCCTAGCCAAAATTGGGAAATGGCGATTTTTTCTGCAATGACTCCTGCAAGGGCACTGCCACTAGTAAGTGCGCCAGGTGCGGCTTTATGGAAAGCGGCTAGGTTGGTTGATAATGTGATCAAGCTATTTGCCAACTCAGAAACGGCAATTCGGCTGGTTGCATATTCCTGAAGGTTGCCTTCCAGCGTTTGACGAAAATTAGGATCAGTGGATTTCTGCCTTATCTTATCCAGATAATCAGCCAATATTTTATTGAGAGCAGGGTCGCGTAAAATTTCTTCGAGTAGGGCATCCTTTTTTGATTCACAATTTTCTTGTCGATAGGGGAGTTCCAAAAGTTCGGTGTAAATTAGCCAGTTAATTTTTTTCTGGACATCAGTTTCCCAGCCCGGTGGCAATCGTTTTAAGATTATTGCTATCCTCTTTAAGCCAATTTTCTCTGACAGATGGGATGCAATTTTGCTTATTGTCAAAGGGAGTACCCAGAACAGATTCAGAGGCGCTTTGACAAGATCTCTTCCGAGTGCGTTTCGATGCAGTTGTACAGCGCCTTTAAATGAAAAATATTGATCTACAAATGCAGGTACCTTGGCTTTTCTTGACGCAATGTAGCGATCAATGCCAGCGTTGACAGCCTCGGTTACTATGTGCCGTTGTTTGTCAGATAGTGATGCTTCAGTATGGTTATGCTGCTTGTCAAGCAGACTCTTTTTATCCATCGGTTGGGTAGGATGATTGTATACTCATGCTGTAGAAAAATATTTGCCAAAAGTTATTTGTGTTTTTGATATGTCCCGATGAGTTCGCTTTGACCAATAATATGTCCACGCATCGCCTTCTCCAGTTCGGGCTTTGTCGGTTGGTTCAAGTCGGGCAATACGGTATCAAGTGCATACAGTTTAAAGAAATAACGATGACGTCCAATGGGAGGACAAGGGCCGCCGTAACCGATTTTTTTCCAATCATTAAGTCCCGGTCTGGTTCCTGTTGGCAAATCATTATCTGCTACCGCTTCAGGTAACTCTTTTGCATCAGAGGGGATGTTGTATAAAATCCAATGTACCCAAGTCATTTTGGGAGCGGCTGGATCAGGAGCATCGGGATCATCAACAATTAGAGCAAAACTCTTGGTGTTTTTTGGAAAATCAGACCAGGATAATGCCGGTGAAATATCTTTACCTTCGCATGTGTGTCGCTCAGGAATTTCTCCATTATGTTCAAATGCGGATGATTTTAAATTCATGGACATTGGACTATCTCCTCCTGCATTTATTGCTTTGTTTAATGTTTGAAATGTCTTACCGGAAATATCAGTCATGTTTTTTGCTAATAAATCCTGCTTAGAGTTTTGCGACCAATTTGGTGCAGCAAACCAAAACAGCGTAAAACCTAAATTAATCAAAATAGCTTGTCGTGTTGTCATTATTTGAACCCCCTCAATATTACTTGGCTTCGCTTAATCACGTTTTTAAACACTAAAATTTTGAAAAAGGTAATGGCAGGTGTTTGCGGATATCTTCGATACTATGTGTAGTGATATTTTTGTCAAGCTCAAAACTAATCCGCTCTTTAACTTCATCAGTAAACTGTTTGCGGAGAATTCCTAAAAATGACGGTTCAGCTACAATCATCAATTGTTCAAATTTCTTTTCATTTTGAGCCTCATCGATATATTTTGCAATACGTTTAGCAAAGTCAATTGCTTCTTGCTGTTTCGGTTCAATTTTATCTTGGAAAGCATGTTTTCCAGGCGCCCCTTTATTTGCATCCTTACCTGGTAAATCAGTAGTCAATTCCTGCTCATGCAGACGACCTTCGGGATGAGTGAGATCAATTATTTCCTTAATTCTTGAGGCGGTTTCTGCGTTTAGAATCCTAGCACGACTTTTATCTGCGACCAGTATCCATGTTAGTTTCATAATATCCCTCCCTTCATAAAATTAACTTTGATAATAAAAAGATGGATTTGTTAATCCTTCCATTTACAATATATGGGCAAAATTTGGTTATTAAAGTTCTCTGAATCTGAAAAAGATTTACCACTCCCCGGTTATTTTCATTTACGTGGAATACGGAGTCATTATTTTATTTGTAACTACTCAGCGTATTTATAGTTTCAATATCAGTAACTTATTCCAGAAGACGCCGTAAATACGTCCGTGTAGGCTTGATTGTGTCATCCATGACACATACACTTCTTCCATAAGCTACTGATATTTAAAAATTTTAGTTAAATTAAATACGCTGAATAGTTACCATTTTATTTAGTAAATTCCAGTTTTGTGTTCTGCCAATAGACAACTGACAGCAATTTTGAACGACTTTAGGTCGGTTTGGAAGTAGAGTTAACGGAAAAAAGGTTCGGTTGTCTTGCAAGGCACCCCCCTGAATCACTGATCAGAATAATATTGTTAGTGTTACGAAAGATTGCTTGGTGATTCTGGAGGGTGAGAAATATTTGCCGTCATAATGAAATCGGTAAATACTCCACAGACAATACCAAAGGGTAGATATCCAGCATAACCAATAATCGGCATTTTAAACAGCATGAAATGTTGAACATACGGTACGTTATATTCCCAGTGAGCCAGGCTATTGATATTCCACATTTCCCAAAAAAAACCACAAATGAGGCCAGCGAAAGCGAGTCTCCAGATTCGTTGCCAATTTCCAGCAGTTATTTCCTTTAGCAAGGGCGGCTGTTTGGTTAATAAATGCAAACCAGAAATTAATAGGATTGGGATTACCCACACTAAAAAAAATAAATACTGCGGCCAAATAGCAAGTCCCATTAGAGTAACCACACTTATACCTATTAGGAACCATGCCCAAAACTGAGGTTTAGAAATGTGGAATTTTGGAAATTTGTCCAGTCCGCTATCAATGCGTGGAAAAGTATTTAATAGTTCGCCTGTTGAAAGGACAGCAGGCAACACGGTTGAAAAGGGCAGCGTACAATGGAAAAAATATTCCCATGGGCTAAGATCGCTAACGCCAATGTAATACCAGTTTGAAACGAAGCGATTGAGGTATTCAAAACTCCACCAAAAAACAGCACTTAAGGGGAATAACCAAACAAAATAAGCAGTTCGGTCTATTAAGCAGCAATGACCGGTTCTACGAAAGCTTAGAGCATTTATTACCAGGATATAACCAAGCCATAGCGGGGCAAAAGTGAATCTCTGGATTGATTCAAACATCGGAAAACGAGTCCATGCGATAATCCAAAAGATAATCAAAAAAAGCAACCCGAACCAACCCCAAAGTGGAAAACTCCGTATTTTCCTTTGACCTGTTGCTTGAGAAATTTTAGAGCTAACAATTTTCACCACAAAGGGGCTGAGACTTGCGATGACAAGTAGAGTGATGAGTAGAAATGCGACCCAGGAAAATGGTTGGGGCTTGCTTGCTTGAGGGATGGGCGGGAAGACCATGTAGCTACTGATGGGTTTTTCAGTCAGCCAAGCGGCTAACAAAGGACTCAAAACAATAATTAGACAATAGGCCGACAATCGCATAAGCGAATGAGTTTTCATCGTTGTAACTCCAGGATATTTTTGATGTTTGCTATTAGTTCTTGCCGTTTATTTTGCTGTAAAGTCACGGATTCAGGTGTTACTAAATTTCAATGTGACTTTTCCTATATTCATTAAAATTAGCGCGCCCATCTTTGTGAAATATATTCGGTAGCATCTTCAATATTGAGGTCTCTTGTGCCTCCTCCAGTACGTAAAAAAAACTTGGCTTCTTTGTTTTGTTTGAAAAATACAGGAAATGCGGATGGATTGACGATTATTCGGCAGACATACCGAGTATCAACAAGATGGAATAAAATATGTATATTTTGGCAAAAACGTGCACCTAAACTGGTGGCAATTGATGTCATCAATAGTTGTTCATAGCCATCAGTATCTTTTCTTCTTAAAGTTTTAAAATCATTTTCGAGGCCTAAAATTTCGCCGTTATCTGCAACTCCAATCAATAATGTTCCTCCGGTATAGCTATTCATGAAGCCAGCAATTGTTTTAATAACAGCTGTTTCAATATTTTTATTGGTACAGGTATTTTGGTAGTCCCAGCGGAATGATGATTTGAATTCCAACAAAGGGCCTTCGCCCTGCTGGATGGACGATTTTAAATCTCGTTGTAATTCTATGGTTAATTGCTCTATTTGCGCTAATTTTTTATGCAATTTACCGTAAATCCATGCCAAGATTATTCCAAAAACCATTCCGACTTTTGCAAAAAAACTTGTTTTTGTCGGAGTTTTTCCTTGCAATGATTCGACGAGACGACCCGAGATGTATTCAAAAACAGTCAGGTTTTTAACGCCATGCTCATGGTAAAAGACAAAGTCGTATATTGGATAAAAAATTAAAACCCCGACGATGGCGCCAATAATAGCGGCTGAAAAATACAATCCCATTTGTATTTTTATCAATCTGGACAGTAAAGCAATATATCTTTTCATGCACGTTCCTTAGTTTTAAAACCGGGCATTGTTAGGTTTGTTGATATTTTTCAGACGTAAGTTTACCCGGTTTTGGTTCTAATTTTTATTCCCAGTAGGCGGGGGATGCCCGGCAAATTTTGATAGTCTTTTAAGGGCGTCGCGTTTGTCGCTTTGATCCAGTTTTGCTCGATTTAAAGCGGAATGAAGGACTTCGATGGTCGTCTCATAATTTTTTCTGTCTACCGGATAAGGTGTGCCGTCTTTGCCTCCATGTGCAAACGAAAAGCGGGCAGGATCACGGACGCTGGTTTTAGTGCCATAAATTAATTCTGCTGTTAATGCCAATGCCCGTAATGTTTTTGGCCCTACTCCCTGGATGGCCAATAATTTTTCAAAGTCGGCAGGAGCTTGTTCGTAGGTTTTAAGTAAAATCTTTTTAAGATATTTGGGATTGATATCTTCACTTCGAACCCAATGGCGACGTGGCATGATCAGTTCTGGACGGTGGAACATAGTTTTTTCTATTTCCGGATTGGGCTGTGAAGCAATTTCTGTTACCCTGGATCTTGAAATTTTGCTTTCCCGTGCAACGAAATTTAATGCTTTGCCACGATGATCGCAACAGATTGCGGTATGTGGTTCATTCACAAAATCGGTATTATCATCACCTAGCCAGTGATATCGTCTGGCCATGCCGCTATCTTCATTCATACCTTGCTGAACAACGCACCATCTGCCAGAGCGAGTAAAAAAGAAAGCATGATGATAAATTTGAAAACCATCTTGTATTGCGGAACTGTCAACTTTGGCAGATAGACGACTGGCTTTTACCAGTTTTTCCGCATCATAGCCGGTTTTTTCGCAATGCATAACGATTTCCTCAGGGGTTTTTCTTGAAACTGCGCCTTTGCCTCCGGCCGCAAAAAACCCCAGTTCGTGTGATAGCTCTTTAATGCCTTCTTTAACTGCGCCGCAAGTGGTTGTGGTTATACCGCTGGAATGCCAGTCGAAGCCTAAAATGCAGCCAAATGCCTGAAACCAGAATGGATCAGCCAATCGTTTTAATGCGCCTTCGGCACCATATTCTGCAACCAAGTGGCAAATGATCTCTCTTGCCAGGCGCGTCATCCTTTGAAACAGCCATCGAGGCGCTTTGCCGCCATGTAATGGTAATTGGCTATAACCGGTACGCATGTGTATGATTAGCCTTATGGTTTAACTTAAGAAGGTTCAAGTTTGCAAAAATCATACTTAGCTGGTCTTCTATAGGTAAAAGTATCTTCCTGGGGAGGGAAGCAGATGCAACAAGCCAAATTCGCAATAGGGGAAATTATTCATCATGTTTTGTTTAATTATCGTGGAGTGATTTTTGACGTGGATTTTAAATATCTCGGTAGTGATGAATGGTATCAGCAGGTGGCTTTAAGTCGGCCTCCAAAAAACCAGCCCTGGTACCATGTTCTGGTTGACAATGGCACTCATCAAACTTATGTTGCTGAGCAGAATCTGGAACTGAGTGATATTGTAACTCCGGTACGTCATCCTTTAATTGAACAGTTTTTTACCAGGCGGGAAAATGGTGTGTATATTCCACGGAGCAGAAATAACTAGTCAAAAAATATAATATCTTTATCGGCTAATTCCTCTATGGTCTTGATTGTTCCTGATTTAATTATGTCAGTATTGATTCCAGTAAATGTAGCGTTCAATTTTGCGATACAGTCAGATACAGTCAAGCCCTTGTTTTCTTCGACAAACACCAGCATTTGATAGGTGATTGGCGGTATTTCCAAAAATCTGACTTCATCATCCCGATCCCTGAATACAGTCAAAAAGGTCGGGATTTCTGGTATTGAATCTGGTTGGTATTGTGGGGAAAGTTTATGCACGGGAAATTGGTAAGCTAAAGACCATGCTAAAGGCGACAGTTTTAAACGGCTGCTCTCATTCAGTTTTTCTACATCAGGGGAGTTGTCGGGCAGTTGTTCCGTAGCAATTGTTGCAGCCATTTCCACCCACTCATAATGTGCAAGTTCAAGCATGAAAGGTGGATCATTTGGGTTAGGTTTTCTTTCATCCTGGAGATACTGTAAAAATTCTTCGGCAATTTCAGCAAAATAAGGTGATTTGTTGCTGTGTTGGCTGAAAAAGTCCTGCGCCATATCTATCCAGTGTTGTTCGGGAATAATTTTTTTCAGGACTGGAAAATTACTGGCTAAAAAGCTTTCAATATTGTTGAAGAGTAATGATCTGTACATCGCCATACGATCCGGTTTTACATCGGGTGGCGCAGGATGCGTGTCAGGGTTGCGGATAAAAGATGTGAATTCGTGTTGTTTGTGTTGGAAGTTCATTAAAAATAATCAATAAATCAAGCGGATTTTATTTCATGCTGATTTTTCCAGGACTGCTGTACAGCCTTGATGGTTTTGACTTCCCGTACCAATTCCGTCATTTCTGGTATATTAAAATCTCTTTCCAGTAATGTTGGGAAGATTCCATAAAGCTCATAGGCTTTACCTAATAATTTCCAAACGGGATCAATGACTTCTGCGCCGTGGGTGTCTACCAGAAAATCTTCAGCTTCAACATAATGCCCGGCAATGTGGGCGTATGCGATTTGTTGTGCGGGAATGGCTTTTAAAAAGGCTTCGGCATCGTATCCATGGTTGATGCTGTTAACATAGATATTATTGATATCAATTAAAATGTCGCAGTCTGATTCAGTGACGACCGCATTGAAAAAGTCAATTTCATTCATTTCCTGGCCGGGCGCTGCGTAATAGGAAACATTTTCTATCGCTATTTTTTGTTCCAGAATGTCCTGTACCCGGCGGATGCGTTCTGCAACATAAGTAATCGCCTCGCTGGTAAAGGGAATGGGCATCAAGTCATATAAATGACCATCATAGCTGCAATAGCTGAGATGCTCGCTGTAAAGCAGTATTTGATGCTCAGCCAAAAAGGATTTAACAGATCTTAGAAATTCTTCATCAAGTGGGTCCGGGCTGCCTATGGAAAGTGAAAGGCCGTGAGCAATAAATGGAAAGCGTTCGGTCATGGCGCGAAACTGTTTGCCCATTTTACCGCCAATATTGATCCAGTTTTCCGGCGCAACTTCGTAAAAATCGACCGCTTCGGGCGGTTGCATCACTATTTCATCGAGAAAGCTTCGGCGTAAACCCAATCCTGAACCATTAATCGGATTTTTTTTGATATTCATACTGGCGCCTTTAAAAAGTATAAAAAGTAGATGTTACCAGGCCACAGCGAATGCATGCTGTGTCTCACTGCCACGAAGTTAAGACAAAGTGTAGGTCAGGTTAGCGGTAGCGTAACCCAACATTTTCTAGATTTTGTCGGGTTACGCTACCGCTAACCTGACCTACAAAATTGCAAATACTCTTAACTTAATGGTAGTGATGCTGTGCCTGGCAGTTTTGTTATTTAGATTTCACCTTGTTACCACATTTTCCTTCCTTGCCTTTCATCATGGCACCACAGGATTTTTCCATGCCTTTCTTCATTTTATTGCCATCCATCATATCACCACATTTTCCCTCGCCACATTTACCTTCTTTTGCTTTTGTGGTGGTTTGTTTCATGGCGCCGCATTCACCTTCCTTACCTTTCATCATTGCGCCACAAGATTTTTCCATACCTTTTTTCATTTTACCGTCTTTCATCATGTCGCCGCATTTTCCTTCGCCGCACTTGCCTTCTTTCATCTTCATGCCGCCACCCATCATGCCACACTTTCCTTCCTTGCCTTTCATCATGGCGCCACAAGACATTTCCATGCCTTTTTTCATTTTATTGCCATCCATCATGCTGGAACATTTGCCTTCTCCGCATTTACCTTCTTTGGCTTTTGCCGTTGATTTTTTCATCCCTGCTGCACATTTTCCTTCTGCCATTTTTTTAGCATCGACCTTGTTTCCACACTTTCCTTCACCGCACGAACCTTCCTTTTTTCCCATGCCAGCGCCGCAGCTCATTTCTTTTTTGCTGCTAGCGCTGCTTTTTTTAGCCCCTTTATAGGGGATGTATTCTGCCGTTTGCATGTAACCTTCAGATAATTCTGAGAGACCAAAAGGATTGGCTTCAGCATTTACTGCAGAAGCTGATAATGTGGAAACGACAGCAGTGCCCATGGCGGCGGCTAAAGGTGTTTTACTTATTTTTTTCATGAGATCTCCTCAAGGTTTTTGTTGTGTATGTTGTTAAATGATTTAGTCACAGGACGTATTCCGCTTTTATAAGATAGATTTTACCGAAAACAAACCCGAAAATCTGACATTAAGCTTCCTTTTTAAGTTCCCATTTATAACTTTATAAACTCATGCGAGTATATTTGCAAATGCTTTATCCATTGAATGAATAGGGTTATTCAAGAATTTTGTCTTTATATTCACATAAGTCTTCAATGACACAGCTTTGACATCTTGGCTTTCTGGCTATGCACGTGTATCTACCATGCAAAATTAATAAGTGATGGGCATCCTGTTTATGCTCTTTTGGAACGTATTTATCAAGTTTTTTTTCAACTTCCAGAACGGTTTTGCCACGTGCTAGTCCGGTGCGATTGGAAACTCTGAAAATATGGGTGTCAACGGCAATGGTGTTGTGGCCAAAGGCGGTGTTTAATACTACATTGGCTGTTTTTCTGCCTACCCCGGGTAAAGCTTCCAGTTCTTCGCGAGATTGTGGAACCTGGCTATGGTGTTTTTCTACCAGCAGTTTACAAAGTTTAATAATATTTGCTGCTTTGCTGTTATAAAGACCAATGGTTTTAACATAGGATTTTAACTTTTCTTCACCCAGTTCCAGGATCGATTCTGGGGTGTTTGCGACAGTGAATAATTTATCAGTCGCTTTGTTGACGGATTTATCGGTGGCTTGGGCAGACAAAACCACGGCGATCAGCAGTTCAAAAGGGGTCGTGTATTTAAGTTCGGTTTTGGGTTCTGGAATGGCCTTGGCCAGCCGGTCAAAAATCTCTTTCCGTTTTGCCTGATTCATTTTTTTTTCGATTTTTTGCGGAAATTAGCTTTGCCAGTTGTGCTTTTTTTTGCTTGGCTCGTTCTGCTTTTTGTTGTTTTTCAAGTTCCTGACGCTGTAATTTAGCCTGAAAACGTGATCTGGCTTTGTCGGGATTATAATGATTTTCTTCTGCTACAGGTTGTAAAACAATGCAGTCCACCGGGCAGGGAGAAATGCAAAGCTCACATCCGGTGCATTCAGAACTTATGACTGTATGCATTTGTTTGGCTGCGCCAATAATGGCGTCGACCGGACAGGCATTAATACACTTTACGCAGCCAATGCAATTTTCTTCGATGATAACGGCAATCTGAGGTGGTTTTTGTTCACCATAGTCTGGATTCAGAGGTTTAGCTTTTACCCCAAGCAGCTTAGCTAAAGATTCTACGCCTTTTTGGCCGCCTGGTGGACATTGGTTGATATCTGCATTGCCTGCTGCAATGGCCTCGGCATAAGGGCGACAAGCAGCAAATGTGCATTTTTGGCATTGTGTTTGCGGTAAAATCACATCAATTTGGTCGGTCAGTGAAGTCATCTGGATTGATGAAAATTATTTTTTTGATTTAGATTATTCAGAATTTCTTCAAGGGGTGCCAGGCGCATTTTTGCCCTGAACAGCACTTGCTGATCTTTTATTAATCCAAAACAGTCGTAAACCCTTAGTTTTATTCCTGTTTTGTTTAAAGTGTCTGTGCCAGATTCGGGATGTTGATGAACCAGAATCATTAACTGGTCATGACTTTTAAGTTCTCGCAATAATTCACGGTCAATAGAAAGTTCGTGAGAGGTATAAACCATTGGGTTACGTTTGAAATCATGTTGTTCAAGCAGTGCTTTTTCCATTAAAGCTCCTGATGTCAGACTGCAAGGAAAGCTTTCCGGGTATTGAACCAGACCGTCAATTTCATCAAAATAATCAGATTGTTCGGCAAGCGACCCCGACAAAAAATTCTTGGCATTGCCGTTATTCATGTATTTCTTTTTCAGAAAATAGGGCGTGTCAGGAATCATGCTGCGATCGGAAAATTCTTGTAAATCTGGTAACTTGGATAAATCAATATCAGTCAGGAATAATGGCTTTGGCGTTTCTTTTTTATAACCTATTAGAACCGTTTTATCTATTGACTTAATCATGACGCGATTAGTCAAGGTTAAATCGGGAATGGTTTTAATCAGGGTTTTTTTGATTTGTAGCTGGATTGGATTGTCAGGTCTGACTGCATTGACAAATGTGATTTGATAATTGCTGTAACGGAGCCGATTTTCTTCTATGATTTTATCTTCATGATTGGCTTCACGATACAACCGTATTTGGTATTCAATCAGCGCATTAAGCTGAAAACCCAGAACGATTGGGCCTTTAAAAGGGTTATGAGTGATTTGCAACCATTTACGTTTGTCATGAAATAAATTGAAGTCATCAGAAGCATTTCGTGCCGCTTCAATATGAATCTGATTAAAAACAAATTGCTGTTCAACCATTGGATTTATTTTACTTTCATGCCTGCTTTGGCGCCTTCATCCGGGCTTAGAATCCATAAATCTTTGCCGCCTGGGCCGGCAGCCAGTACCATACCTTCAGAAATGCCAAAGCGCATTTTTCTTGGTTTCAGATTGGCGACGACGACAGTCAATCTTCCTTCTAAATCCTCCGGTGCGTAAGCTGATTTGATACCTGCAAAGATATTACGGGTTTCGTCACCAATATCGACAGTGAGCTGTAATAGTTTATCTGCACCTTCGACGTGTTCAGCTTTGATGATTTTGGCTATGCGCAGGTCGATTTTGGCAAAATCATCGAATTCAATTGTCTCGGCAATAGGTTCAAATTTTTTGATGGTAGTTTGGTCTTTGCTCAGGTCTTCTTTGGAAGCTTCGACAACGGCATCAATTTTTTCTTTTTCAACCCGGGTCATCAACGGTTTGAAAGGGTTAATAGAATGGTCGAGAAGTGGTGTTGTCTGTTCCTTAGGCCAAAGTTGGTCGTCAATATTTAAAAAATTTTCAGCGTTACGGCTTAGTGTTGGCAAAACCGGTTTGAGGTAAGTAATTAAAAGGCGAAACAGATTAATGCCCATTGAGCACACTTCGTGTAACTCGGTATCTTTGTCCTCTTCCTTGGCAATCAGCCAGGGTTTTTTCTCATCAATATATTGATTTGCCTTGTCTGCTAAAGCCATAATTTCGCGCATGGCTTTACCAAATTCACGTTGCTCATAAAGTGAAGCAATTTGCTGATTTGCAGCGATAAATTCCTGAAACAGCTCAGGCTCAGAGCAGGTGGCGGACAGTTTTCCGGAAAAGCGTTTTTTGATAAAGCCACTGCAGCGGCTGGCAATGTTGACGACCTTGCCAATCAGATCCGAGTTGACGCGCTGGGTAAAATCATCGAAGCTTAAGTCAATATCATCAATGCCCGCATTCAGTTTTGCAGCAAAATAGTAACGTAAATATTCTGGATTCAGATGTTCCAGGTAAGTTCTGGCTTTGATAAAGGTGCCGCGCGACTTGGACATTTTTTCGCCATTGACGGTTAAAAAACCGTGGGCAAAAATTGCGCTTGGGGTTCTGAAATCTGCACCACTTAACATGGCAGGCCAAAATAGCGCATGGAAGTAGATGATATCCTTGCCGATAAAATGATACAGCTCTGCAGTACTGTCTTTGCCCCAAAATTCATCAAAATTCAGACTGGTTTTGTCGCATAGGTTTTTAAAGCTAGCCATGTAACCGATTGGAGCGTCTAGCCAAACATAAAAATATTTACCGGGGGCGTCAGGAATTTCGAAGCCGAAATAAGGGGCATCGCGGGATATATCCCATTTTTGCAAGCCATGCTCCAGCCATTCCGATAATTTGTTGGTCACTTCTGGTTGCAAGTGGTCGGCTGCCGTCCACTCTTTTAACATTTCTGTAAAATCAGCCAGTTTGAAAAAATAATGCAAGGATTTTTTTTCTATGGGTTTTTCGCCAGAAATGACCGAGACAGCATTGATTAATTCAGTGGGTGAATAAGTGGCTCCGCATACTTCGCAGCTGTCCCCATATTGATCGGGAGCTTTACATTTGGGGCACAGCCCTTTAATAAAGCGATCTGGGAGAAACATTTTTTTGACTGGATCATAAGCCTGACTGATTTCAGCAGAATCAATATGGCCGGCCTCTTTCAGGCGTTGATAAATTAATGCAGATAATTCTTTGTTTTCCTGTGAATGGGTGCTGTGGTAGTTGTCAAAAATGATACCAAAATCAGAGAAATCCGCCAGATGTTCTTTTTGGACGCGTGCAATTAACTCCTCTGGTGTGATGCCTTCGGCATCAGCTCGTAACATGATCGGGGTGCCGTGCGTATCATCAGCACATACAAAATAGCATTCATGGCCTTTTTGTTTCTGGAAACGGGACCAGATATCGGTTTGAATATATTCAACAAGGTGTCCTAGATGGATTGGGCCGTTTGCATAGGGTAGGGCGCTGGTAACCAGAATTTTTCTGTCAGACATGGTGCGGTTGGTTTCTAATGGATTACAAACAAGCCTTTTATTATGCCATAAATCTGTTCCAAATTCAGGAGCTTATAATAGTCTTTAATCCGTGACTGCACTACGGCACAAAGGGCAAGCTCTTGGTTCATCACGGATTCAGGATAGTGTTAAAACGATAGCAAAAGTGGAAGAGTCATAGATACCAAGTGTTATACTATGGATCTTCATAATGTATGTTTTTTAAATCCAGTTAAATGACCATTCTAAATAAAGCTGATGTGGAAAATTGCCTAAAGGCGATAATTGATCCAAATATAGAAACTGATTTGGTCAGCGCTAATTTTGTCAAAGCAATAGATATTGATGGTGCTGATGTCAACATTAAGCTGGAAATTGGTTATCCAGCAAAAAGCAGTATCGAAGAATTGGCGGGACAAGCAAAAAGCCATTTACAAGCATTGCCTGATATTGGCGAAGTCAGTGTTGATGCTGAAATCAATATTATTTCCCACAGTGTGCAGCAATCTTTGAAGCCAATTCCCAATGTCAAAAATATTATCGCAGTGGCATCGGGAAAAGGTGGTGTTGGAAAATCAACAACGGCAGTCAATTTGGCTCTGGCATTGGCAGTAGAAGGCGCTAATGTTGGAATTTTGGATGCTGATATTTATGGTCCAAGTATCCCGACCATGCTGGGTTTAACCGGACATCCATCCAGTGATGATGGTAAGACCATGAATCCCAAAGTGGCTTATGGCATCCAAACAATTTCAATTGGCTATTTAATTGACCCGGGTCAGCCAATGATTTGGAGAGGGCCGATGGTGACAAATGCTTTACAACAATTATTGCAGGAGACTCATTGGCAAGACCTGGATTATTTGATTGTCGATTTGCCGCCGGGGACGGGCGATATACAGTTGTCGTTATCGCAGCAGATTCCAGTCAGCGGTGCAGTTATAGTGACAACGCCGCAGGATATTGCGCTTTTAGATGCGCAGCGAGGTTTAGCCATGTTTGAAAAAGTAAATATTCCAGTTCTGGGGATTATTGAAAATATGAGTGTTCATATTTGTAGCAAATGCGGATATGAAGAACCCATCTTCGGCGAAGGTGGTGGAGTCATGATGGCGCAGAAAAACAAGGTGGATTTATTGGGTGCTTTGCCCTTGGATATTACCATTCGTCAGCAAGCAGACTCTGGAAGGCCGTCTGTAGTTTCAGATCCGGAAGGGCGAATAGCTGAGATTTATCAATCAATCGCACGAAAAATGTCAGGAAAACTGGCATTACAAGCGAAAGATTATAGCCATAAATTTCCAAATATTGTTGTGCAAAACACCTGATGTTTGTGGTAAAAAGCTTCATTCAAATTAGCATCAGGTATATTTTTAATAATGAGCATTAAGTCAGACAAGTGGATTCGCCGTATGGCGCAACAAAAAGGTTTGATCGAGCCTTTTGTTTCGCATCAGGTTAGAGAGTCAGAACAAGGTCGGGTAATTTCCTACGGTACGTCCAGTTATGGGTATGATGTTCGTTGTTCGGATGAATTCAAGATTTTCACCAACATCAATTCTGCTATTGTAGACCCCAAGGATTTTGCTGATGAAAGTTTTGTTGATGTGAAATCGGATGTTTGCATTATTCCTCCCAACTCCTTTGCGCTGGCGCGTACAGTCGAGTATTTTCGTATTCCCCGCGATGTGTTGACAATCTGTCTGGGCAAATCAACCTATGCCCGGTGCGGTATTATTGTCAATGTCACGCCGTTAGAACCGGAATGGCAGGGGCATGTCACTCTCGAGTTTTCCAATACTACACCGCTACCGGCAAAAATTTATGCTAATGAGGGCGTGGCGCAAATGCTGTTTTTTGGCAGTGACGAAGTGTGTGAGGTTTCCTATGGAGATCGAGGCGGGAAATATCAGGGGCAGCGAGGAGTGACGTTGCCAAAGGCATAAATTCTGGAATTATTGGATTTTTTTGGGCGCATTGAATGTGACGGGTGGCATCTGCACAAAATACCCTTTGTTTTTCAGGTTGGTCATTACCTTTTCGGTATCGGCTCTGGCGAGTTTTCTGTTTGGCGTTAGTTCCAGTTCCATAACAAATTCCGGTGTACCGAATGCCGTAAAGAGTAATTCGTCAACATTAGAAAAATTGTCTTTTTCTGGAACATATAAATAAAGTTCTGGTTTTTTTGAGCTTTTATAAATGAAGCACAACATACTTGTATCTGCAGTTTGTAAATTTCGGCTATTTTACTCGGTTTTCGGTAAACTATATCCTCAATTTTTCAACCATTAATGGCGTAGTGCATGGATAATTCACCAATCAATGAGCAAAATTTTTTCAGGGTGGCCTGTTATTTTGAAGGCTCTTTGCTGGTTATAGCTTTTATAATCGGATGGTTTGTTGGTATCAACCCTTTCGCCAACCTGTTTTTTTCCGAGATGGCTATTTTCTATGGCATCGTTGGGACTATCCCTTTATTTGTTTTTTTTATGGCGCTATATCAGATTCAAATTGATTCTTTTCAAGAGGTCAAGCGGGCATTGCTTGATACTCTGGCGCCAAATATGGTGCGTTTGCATTGGACTGATTTGTTTATTCTTGCGGCGATAGCTGGAATTACAGAAGAGGTATTGTTTCGTGGCACAATTCAGCCGTGGTTGGAATCATCATGGGGCATGACGGGCGGGCTGATTGCCAGCAATGTTATTTTCGGCTTAGTGCATGCGGTAACGCCAATGTATGCAGTGCTTGCCGCATTAGTGGGTATGTTTTTAGGGCTTTCTATGGATTATGGTGGTGACAGAAATTTGTTAACCCCAATTATTATTCATGGATTGTATGATTTTTTGGCGTTCTTGGTGATTGTCCAAACTTACCGGCGCGAACTTGCTGAGAAAAATCTGCAAGATAATCAGGAAAAATAATGATACGGGACTTTTCTTCAGGCCAAGCTAAAGCAGTATTTAAACTATTGTGGCTTTTAATGGCGCTCATTTTATTAACCTTGTTGGCTTATTTGTTTGTTAGTGAGTATTATTGGGAGAAAATACGGGTTTTTCAGATTAGTCAGGACAGGCTGGTCTGGATAAGAACGATTCTATATGTCCTCGCTATCATTGCTTTTCCAATCACTAATTTGATGCGTTTTATCATGGTTCGCTTAAATCAGACCATGCCGGGTGAAGCGAGTGCGAAACAGCGATATTTTGTGACGGTTCTGGTTTCCATGATATCAGCGGGGACCATTGGAATGTTTGGATTTATTATGTTTGTCCTAGGTGACGATTACAACACACTTTATATTTTTTGCGTGCTTTCTGCTTTGGCGGTTTTTCTTTACCGGCCAAAAATGGAAGAATATTTGTCGATTGTTGAGGCACTGCAAGCCCAGCAGGAAGAGGCATCTGATTAAGTCAGAATTTTGATATTCAATAATTTCGACCATAAAAAATTTCATCAATTTCTTTTTGTAATTGAATCTGGATGTTATTTTTCTGCTGGATGGTAAATTTTTCTTCGGTATTGAATAAATGATATTCAAGCTCAAAGGTGTTCAGTTTCATTTTGGTATGAAAAATGTTTTCCTGATAGACATTAACGTCAATCATTTGATAGTTTGCCAATGTGTCTTTTGCAAGGTAATTCTGGATGGATGTGATGTTATGGTCAATAAAGTGCTTTTTTCCTTCAACATCCCTGGTAAATCCACGGACCCGATAATCGATAATCACGATATCTGACTCAAAACTGTGAATCAGATAATTGAGAGCTTTCAGTGGTGAAATCTGGCCGCAGGTAGAAACATCGATATCGACGCGGAAGGTGCAAATATTATTGTCAGGATGGCTTTCAGGATAAGTATGTACGGTGATGTGACTTTTATCCAGGTGAGCTAAAACCGTATCAGGTAAAGGGCCGGGCGTTTGTGAAGCCATATTTTTCGGGATGTCTTTGCCTTCAGCAATTAACATGGTGACACTGGCTCCTTGAGGTTCATAATTTTGATGCGCTATATTCAAAATGGTTGCTCCAATAATGTCAGAAACACCTGTCAGGATTTGTGTCAGGCGCTCGGCATTATAGGCTTCGTCAATATATTCTATGTAATCCTTCTGTTGCGCAGCGGGTGCATAGCAGATATCGTAGATATTGAAACTCAACGATTTGGTGAGGTTGTTAAACCCCTGCAGTTGTATCTTGCTCAACTTGAATTAAATCCCTTTAACCTCAAAATCATGGGTAATTTCGACTGCTTTTTCCAGCATAATAGCTGCCGAACAGTATTTTTCAGCAGAAAGTCGTACTGCGCGCTCAACGGCGGCTTCTTTTAGATTCTTGCCTGATACTTCAAAATGCAGATGAATTTTGCTGAATACGCTGGGAATACTGTCAACCCGTTCTGCTAAAATTTTGGTCACACAGTCAGTTACATTGTGGCGTCCTTTCTGTAGGATTTGAACGACGTCAAAAGATGAGCAGCCACCCAAACCAAGCAGGATCATTTCCATTGGGCGAACTCCCATGTTGCGCCCGCCATGATCTGGCGGGCCATCCATAACAACAGCATGCCCGCTTCCAGTTTCTCCGACAAACATTACGCCATCCACCCATTTGATTTGAACTTCCATTACTAATACCCGCCTCGCTATTGAAAAAAAATATATATTGTCTAGACTTTAGTCATCTATTTGCAAATATTACATTGCTTTTTAGATAAATATATTGCATCGTAATGAGCAATAGGAACGAAAAAACTTTTGAAATTGGTACTGCATGCAGTCGGTTTTGTCAGCTAAATCTTTCCGATTGCAAGTATATAATTTGATTATAGGATATTCCAGATATTATGAGTTTGACCATCCAGACCCCAGCAAAAAATAATGCCTTGCAGCAATTTTTACATTATTGTCATATTAAAAGCTATCCGGCAAAAACCAGTATTATCAGACCAGGTGATACAGGCGACAGATTGTATTATATTGTCGAAGGCTCTGTCAGTGTTTGTGCTGAAGATGACGATGGCAGAGAATTAATACTGGCCTATCTGAACAAAAATGATTTTATTGGCGAAATAGGTGTATTTAAAGGCCAGGAAATTCGTAAGGTAACCATTAAAACACGGACCAAATGCCAGCTGGCTGAGATTGGTTATGAGCGCTTTAAGCAGCTATTGCATAGAGAGTTATCTGAATATGCAGTTGAATTACTTTTCTTGTTAGCCGAACAGATTTCATCCCGTTTGCTGATTACAACCAGAAATTATCAGGATCTTGCTTTCTTGGATGTCAAGCAGCGAATTACCAGGACGTTGTTTGATTTGTGCAAGCAACCTGATGCAATTACTCATCCTGATGGTATGCAGTTGCGTATTACACGTCAGGAGATTGGCCGAATAGTAGGTTGTTCAAGAGAGATGGCGGGTAGAGTTTTAAAAGAGCTGGAAGAGCAGGATAATAAAATAACCGCTCGTGGTAAAACTATTGTGGTTTTTGGAACCCGCTAATTTCATGGCTGGCTCCTTGCATAATGGCAGGGTTGACGCCAGTTAACCAGCTTCCAATGGAAGGTCCTTTTTTACCATCTTCATCAGCAAACTTGAAAGGCACGGAAGCCAGTTTCATACCCTTATTGACCTGAACGGAAAAGTGCAAATGTGGGCCCGAAGTAAAGCCGGTGTTTCCTGAATAGGCAATCAGTTGTCCAGTTTGGACACGTTGGCCGGGATAAACCTGAGCTTTTTCCAGTTCCAGATGTGCATAAATTGCCATCGAACCATCGTCATGAAGAATTCTGATGCTATTGGCGCGTGACAGATAGGCTTTATTATCTGTGCCGCCCTTGAAAAAATCATTTTCTACCTTCATAACTACCCCGGAACGGGCGGCATGAATAGGTGTTCCAATCGGCATGGCGATATCAATAGCATATTTGTTTTGTTCGTCATGATGGCTAAAGCTTCCGTTAAAACCCTGTGTTACCTGAAATGCGGCGCCAGGAGCTATTGGAGGTAAATAGAGATGCGAAAAATCATGTTTGCTTTTGGGATCGCCAATGACGTAACTGTATTGTAATCCATAACCCCATGACTGGAAGGGGTTTACAGGTCTTATTTCAAATAATTTAGCTGATTTTCCAGGGTAGATGATAAATCTTTCCGGTAATGGAGGGCTGGTTCTGACATTGTTTTGGGCATGCAGGCTAACTTTTAGCTCAATAGGTCCATAAAAAGTATTTTGAACATAAAAGTCAGGCTCCGTTTTTGGTCCTTCCGTTTCAATCCAGACCCATTTCTTTTTCGCCACTTTCATTTGTCGTACTTCAACTTTTAAGTCAGTTTCCGGCTGTTTGTCCGAAAAATGCCAAATACCTTTTTCGTCCTGATATTTATACAGTTTTTTTGCATTTATTTCGGGCGCAGATAATATGGCGAAAAGTATTGTCGAAAGCGAAAGTAAATATTTTGGCTTATTCATAATGATAATTCTTACCCTATTTAATTCATTACTTTATAGATGATAAGTCTAGAACAATTTTCAAGCTTGAAAACACCAATTGTCTAGCCGCTTATGGATAGCTTTTTTGAAAAATTGAATTTTATTGAAAAAGTCGGATCGAATTTTGGCAAGAAACGGTACAATATCAAGGCATCAGAAATAGCTGATAAGTGTTTAGTAGTTTTTAAGATTATGAAATTAATAACAGATAAATGAAAAAAGCAGTTTTAAAATTTTTGCCCAACTTTTGGAATTTCCAGTATGGATTTGTCCAAGCAGATTTTGTTGGTTTGGTTTTTATATGTTTTGCCTGTTATCTCATGATACTGTCTCCGGCTAATGCTGCGGAAGCCTTTCCTGAAATCGGTTTCAAGACGGTTCAAACGCTAGATGTTTATGCCGAAAAAAATACCATTCATGCATTATATTCCGGCCTTGACAAAAAAACCGGAAAGCCGCTGGTAAAGTATCTTCATTCCTTGAATGCTGGTAAAACGTGGTCAGCGCCGGTAATAGTAAATCAACACATCGCACCTGTAAAACAGGCCAGACGCGGTAATGATTTCCAGATTGCGGCTTTTGGCAATAACGTAATGGCAGTCTGGAAAACCAAAGGTGGAGAGCCGTGGACGGGAAAGATTGTTGCTGCCTTGTCTCGGGATTTGGGTAAAACCTGGGTCAAGATTGATAGTCCGGTCAGTGAAAAATATGCCAAGGTTGATCAGGGCTATATGGATGTTACTGCAGATCAGAAAGGCAAATTTCATTTTGTATGGTTGGATGATCGTGAAGAAGCGGGTAATACTCAAGGATTGCGATATGCAAATTTTCTGGATAGTCAGCAAAATGCTGTTTGGCGAGATCATAAGAATTTAGCGACCAGCGTTTGTACCTGTTGCTGGAGCGAGATCGAGGTGGATTTAAAAAATAATGTTCATGTGCTGTATCGTGAGGATAAACCCCGGGATATGAATTTGATTTCATCATTTGATGGAGGTAAATCCTGGCAAAAGCCGAATGTTGTTTGGCCATTCGATTGGCAATTTGTTGGCTGTCCTCATCAGGGGGGTGGGCTTGTTTCCACCCAGATGGAAGGAAAAACTATTCTTCACGCTGTAATCTGGAACGGTAAAGCTTCAAACCGGGGGATATTTTATAGTCAGTCAGCCGAACAGGGAAAGTGGAATCCGGTTGTTAGAATAGGCGATGAATCCAGTGCTTCAGGTGATATTGCTGCCATTGACAATGATCAACTTGCTATTGTTTATACTGCTGGTAATTCGGAAAAAAAACAGGTCTTAATGAGAGTTTCTGGCGATGGCGGAAGAAGCTGGTCAAAAGAGCTACTGTTAACACAGGATGGGGTGGATGCCTCACATCCAAAAATTGTTGGCACCTTAAGTGGTTTTCGCATTTTCTGGACCGAGTGGCTTGATAACGGCGATGCTATTGGTAAGATGTCAATTTTGTGATCTAAATGAAATTGTAAGTAATGAAAAAAATTAATATTTTATTAGTTGTTTTGGCGGTGGTTTGGGCTGATGCAATATTTGCTCATGCGATTCTGGTAAAATCATCACCGTCAAAAGAGGAGTCACTAAAAACTCCGCCAACGCGTGTAGACCTTTGGTTTGATGCGCCCGTCGGGCCGAAATATACAGCGCTTGCCGTGGTAAACAGCAAGGGGGAACGTGTGGATAACAGGGATGGAGATCTGGAGGCGTTTGATAAATCGCATTTGAGTGCGACACTGAAAAAATTAACACCTGGACGTTATGGGATTCGTTATCGAGTGCAATCAGAGGATGGTCATATTGTGACCGGAAAATTGTTTTTCGAAGTGACTGAATAAAGTTTTTTTCATTATTATTGTTATAGCCCGAAGGGAGCGCTGTGAAAAAGTTGTTTTTTGTAAAATTATTGCTGGTTTTTTTTATTTTTGCGGGTACTCAAAATTACGTTCATGCAGAAGCTCAGGACAAGTATGATCCAAAAAAAAACTTAACTTGCTTGATTACTACTGATTTCTATATTGTTCATTTGACGACCTATCAGGAACCCAAAAAAGACAGTGGGTCAAAACGGAATAAGTTTGAGCCTTATTGCCAGGAATTACCTAAAGATGGTTTAACTTATCTGGCGATTGATTTTATTGATCGGGATTTGAGGCAAATGCCAGTTGAAATGCAGGTTGTAGAGGCTCTACCAAATCCTGAAGTTGAAGGTGAAATGAAAGATGGCGCGACTATTGCCCATGAGCCTGTTAAGCAATATACCACCGGCGTTGCGCAAATTCAGGCCAACTTTCCAAAACCAGGGCAATATACATTAATTGTATCCGTTGGCGATGATATGTTTGCCGATAAAATCAGAATACCATTATGGGTAGGTGTCAGTTCGCCTTTTAAATGGACTTCGCTGCTTCCTTATTTAATTGCTCTTCTTGCTCTTGTTGTAGGTTATGGCCTTTACCGGTTTTTTCTGTTTATGCATAACCGCAAGCAACTCGGCAAAAACTAGCTTCCTGAAAATATAAATATGTCAATAACCATTGGGTCTGGCGCGAACCGCCAGTTATGGCTCTGGATTTTTGTTGTTGCCAGTTTTATTACCAATATTGTTTCGGCAGACTGGAATTCAGGAATAACGATTGAAGATGTATCGACCAGAATTGCGATTAATGTGGTTGATGACGGGGTTGAGGTCACTGTTGATCTGGCTGAAAAAGCGGTTGCCAAGTTACAGGCTGAAACTTCTGGTTCTGATAAAACTGGGTTAGTAGATGCCTTTGTGAAAAAAGCTATCCACATTAAGGCTGATAGTGAGCTGACTTCTGAATTGAAATCTGATGTGGCTGAAGGTTCACGAATCGTTTTTTTTCGTTTTTCAAAACAACCAGAACAGCTTGAGATTATCCCTGACTTTAAAGCTATTGAAAAAGCCGGAGAGAAATATCTAATAACTGTTGCACACCAGGGGTTGCCAGTAATTGATCATGGCGTATTAACCAGCAAAGAGACGTTGATCTTGGATTGGCAGGATCCCTGGTATAGTCATTTTAAAAATCCTAAGCTGAAGCGAGGGCACAGTGATCCGGTCATGGCTTTTCTTTATATTGAGCCGAGACAAGTCAAAAGTGAGATTGTCGTCAGGGTTAAGGAAATGGCTGGTTGGATGGATTTGGGTTTACGAGATAAGGTAATGATTTATCCTGATGAATTCCCTGTTGTCAAAAAAAAAATTGGCCAGTTTTTATTGACACAAAATCATCTTAGTGCTGATTCTAAGAAACTAACCCCGGTCTTGGGGCGGGTTGATTATATACAGATGGGTGCAGCAGATATTCAGGCTTATAAACCACAAAAAGCTCAGAATCAAGCTGCTACACTAATTGGTGTGAGTATTATTCATCAAATTAAGGCAATACCCGAAAAACTACAATGGCATTGGCAACTTTTTAATGACCAGATTCAGCGTGTTGCCATCAGGGCTTACGACCCTGCCGGGCTGTTTGATAGTTATGTGACGCCAAAATATCCTGTTTTTGAGTGGGATAATATGCTGTCTGATATTGATTTGCCAATGCCTGAGGCCAAGCCTCAGTCCATGCCGGTACCCGTTGAACAAGCGGGCCAGAGTTTGAAATATCTTTGGTTGGTTATAGTTGTTGGGCTGTTGATTCTTGGTGTGTTTGGTTATAGGTCTTCTGGGCAACGTTTTCATAAAGTCATGCTTCCAGTGATTTTATTCGTTGGTTTAATGATGGGTTATTTGTCGTTAAATTATGGTTGGTCGGTTTTTGGCGCAGGGTCTAGACTGGACGAACAGCGGGCAAAAACAGTATTAAAGCAGTTATTATGGAATGTCTATCAAGCTTTTGAGGCTCCACAGGAAGATGCTGCCTATGACCAATTGGCTTATAGTGTTAGTGGTGATTTGCAGGAAATGCTTTATTTGCAAAATCGTCAGTCGTTTCTTGTTGCAGATGGTGCGATATCAGATGTTAAACGTATCGAAATACAAAGTTTGAATGATATTTCGCCATTGTTTGGAGATGGTAATCTTATTGATTGTGAATGGTTGGTTATAGGAGAAGTTATTCATTGGGGACATCAGCATCGACGTGAAAATAAATATCATGCCAGAATTAAAGTTTTACCGATGGGCGGGTATTGGAAAATTGTCGCAATAGAGCCTATAGGTCAGCAGCGGGTTGACGGGGAGGGAGCCTGATAGAGAGTATAAGTTTTTTCGTGGTGTGGATTGCTGCTGAATTGCAGGCTGTATTTTCAGAGTTCATGGAAATCAAAATGAGCTTCTCCCCGAAGAAGCTCATTTTGATTTTTTTCAAATTTTATAGCTTCTCAATATTCAAGATAGTAAGTTTATCAGCTGTCAGATCGTCAGATAAATCAAGTAGTACATAATTTGTCCCTACCCATCGGGTAAAAAGTTGTTGCGCTTTAATGTCGCCTTCCTTTATTTCAAGCTGAGCTGTGCCGTTTTCGTTAATTTCTTTTATTGCAGCAGTAATTGTAAATTTGCGACTAAAAAAGGCTCCTCTGGGTGTGGCTTTGAATTCTATTTTTAAAAGGTCGCCTTTTTTGAAGATTTTGCCATTTGGATTGGTGTATTCAGATACTGGTTTATAAGGAACCAGAAACATGCTGTCCCAGGCAAAGGGCGTGCATAGTACGGGTCTGGCATCCTTATCAAAGTTAATGACATATTTCTCCTTATGGAGTCTTTTAATCTTGCCCTTGGAAAAAAAATTGTGGCAGTTGGCTAAAATTTCCATGCCGACAGGTAGGTGCTCAGCATGCGAAACAGTAGAAAAAAAGCAAAACAAGACTATTGGCCAGGATAGCTTATAAAATCTCATGGGTTTTCCTCCTCTTTAATTTTATTGGTGTTGATGCAAACCCAGGGAAAGTTGTTATTTGGCAAATTTTTATAAGCGGGTTTGCAATTATTTAGCGTTATTATTCAGTCGCTCGACATTTTCGCGCATTATGCTCATAAAATCACCTGTTTTTGGCTGGTTGGCGCTGGGGCTGAAAACAATACTTTTGATTCCAAGTTCTTCTAGTCTCGAAATTGTATCTGGTGCTGGCTGTGCTTCCCAAAGCATTAATTTGGCGGGATGTTTTTCTAAAATTGCCTGCAAATTAGCCCATTGAGTTTCACTGGGTGTTTCATTAGGTTCCCAGTGTACGCTTTTTAAATTTAGTTTGTATCGTCTTTTTAAGTATTTAAATACAGGGTGTGAGGCCAAAAGAGGTCTTTGCTTCAGATGCGTGCCAATTTGAGTCATATCAGCGTCAAGGTCAAGTAAGGCTCCTTGCAATGAATTAAAGTTTTTTTCAAACTCTGATTTCAGCTTGGGGCGCTTTTTCAGCAATGCTTTATAAACAGACTCGGCTTGTTTTGCGGCTTGAGAAAAGTCCAGCCAGGTTGTAAAGGCAGTGCCGGCATGGGAGTGTTTTCCGCTAGTGCCGTGTTGATGCGTAATTGCAGATTTGATGACGATATAGTCATCTTTGAATGCTGAGGAAGTGTCAACCAGTTTGAAGATGGGGAGAGAAACTTTTGGAAGCCATTTGGCGTAATTCGCTCCATTAAGTAAGATTAAGTCGGCTTTTTGAATTTTTATAATGTCTTCCGGTTCCGGTAGCCAAAACGCTGGGTCAATATCGGCGGGCATGGGTAGAGTAACAGTCACATGTTGGCCGGCAATCGCTTGGGCAAAATATTTTAATGGATAATTTACGACATAAACATTTAAAGGAGTTTGTTCGGCTGCTTTTACTAAGCCATTGTGCATAAAAAAAACGCCAACAAATAAAAAAATAAGTCGAAAAAAATTTGTTAATGGTTGGTTCATTATGAAAACCCTTGTTAAATTTAAGAAATAAAAAGTTTATAAACAATTTCTTCCTGGAAATGACCTAGTATGAATAACGCTAGCCAGCAAATCAAGCCACTGAATACAGTAATAATAAAAATTTCTGCAGCGATGAGTTGTGCGATGGTTCCGCGGCTGCAACCCAAGTGAAAAATAGTGTTTATCTCTTTTTGGCGTAGCCGTAATGACAAACTGAAAACAAGGAAAACAGCCAGAATCATGGCTATTGCAACGATTAAAACAACCGCATCAAAAAAATTTTTAATTTTGAAAATATTGGCGAGTAAATCTTCAATAACTTCTTTTGGTCTTACGATTTGAATATTTTCTTGTTCAGATAAGAACCGGCCGCGTAATAAAGTTGCTGATTTGGTGTCGAGCGGGGCGGCAATTATGGCTGTCAACGGATACTTGGAAGGGTCACCGTGGAAATGAAATGATGCAAGGTTGTCTTTATTGATTTCAGTGAATTGTTTGATTTTTTCTGATGTAGTGACTGTGTTTTTTGAGCGTTTTAAAATACTGCTTGGGTCTTTAAGAGTTTTTATGTCCTGGTGGCCATGGCCAAGGCCCTGAATTACCCATGCAGTTTTTAAGTCGACAAAAATTGCTTTATCATCAGCGGAATTGGTTTTTTTTAAAACGCCTGTGATGCTCATCTTCAATGGGTAGGTGCCTGCCAGATCAAATAAATTTTCTGGTGATGAGAGTAGGTTGTCTCCTTCTTTTAGCCGCAAAAGATTGGCGACATCAGCGCCAATGACGCATTCCCCTAATAATGCAAAATATCTTCCTGAGCTTAGCTGTAGTTTTCGAAATTCGAAATAATCGATAGTTGTCCCAACTATCGGGTATTCTTTGGCATGAAAGCGTATATATAAAGGTATAGGGTTCGCAAGGTTGGAAGTGGCGATTTTATTAACCTCATTCATGTTAATAAAGCCAGGAATTTCTTTTGAGAAATACAAGGAATTCATGACTAAATCCAAAGCATTGCCTTTGGCGCCGACAAGTAGTGGTGTCGTGTCTGCTCTGGACATTAGTTGCTGTTCGCTAGCTGTGAGTAATGCTTTAAGGGCGAACGGCAGAAAAGTAATCAGGCTGATGCAGGCGATAAGCGTTGCGGTTTTGATCCGATTAAAACTGATGTAACGCCAAGCAAGGTACAGACTATCAATCATTTTCTGTCTCTGGAGTGCAATAATCTTTGAAGTCGATGACGCGATCGAAATGACTTAGTAGTTCATGATCGTGTGTAACTGCAATTAAAGTGGCATTATTTTTCTCAGTACTACGAAAAAGGGCCTCAAGAATTTTTGTTTTGTTGGTAGGGTCGAGGTTTCCGGTTGCTTCGTCAGCCAAAATAATTTTCGGTTTGGGGAGTAATGCCCTACAAATCGCAGTTCTTTGTTGTTCACCTTGTGACAAAGTGCCGCTCATTTGTTTGAGTTTATTTTTGATGCCCAGTTCATGAGCTAAGGCATTTACCCTGTTGCGAGTTTCACTTGTCAATTTCAGAGCATTGCTGATTCGATATGGGTGCAAAATATTATCAAAGGTATCAAGATAATCAAGTAATTCAAAGTCTTGAAAAATAAACCCAATATTAGTGATGCGAAAATCACGGCGCCTGGCATCAGGCAGCGAATTGACAGAAATATTGTTAATTGAAATTTGGCCTTGTTGTGGTAACAAAATGCCGGAAATCAGCTTAAGTAATGAAGTTTTTCCTGAACCGCTAGGGCCAATAATAGCAAGTTTTTCTTGGGGTTGAATTGAAAGTGACGGTACCGTGAGCCGAAAGCTGTTATTGCCGTATGAAAATACTAAAGATTCAATTTTAACCATAGATCATTTCAGTGGATCAGGAAAATAAATTTAAAGAGTATAAACTAATATTCATCCAGGCCGGAAAGACCATAAACAGACCAGTTGTCACTGTTCATGATGCCTTCCATATCACTACCATTATCATATTTAATACGGCAGACGTATTTTTTTAAAATAGGCGCACTGGTATCGCTGGAGATCTCAATTTCAGCATTAATAACATATTGATAGCCTCCAATATCCCACGCGTTAATTGGTGCGGATGAAAAGGTGGTTGTGTATTCTGAATCGAGTTCGTTTTGGATAAACTCATTACAATGAATGAAAGCATATTCAGTCATTTGGGTGTCGATTGATTGCGGATTTGCCTTGGTTTCAGTATCGGTCAAAAAGAAATCAGAAGCAGCGATTTCTTTAACTAAAGGGACAACAACCTTGCTTTGAAACAAAAGCAATGCGCCTAAAAATATAATCAATAAGAGTATGGGGTATTTCTTCATTCTGGTAGGTAAATTTTTGTTAAATCGTCGAGTAGTATATCAATTAAGATAGGGTCGTAAAGAGCCATTTGCTAACTTGGACGCAAAAAAATGAGACATATTGAAAATGAAGGCATCATTAATCTTGACAAGATGGATTGAGGTGGTAGACTGAAAGCAGCCAAAAGGAGGTGGCGTTTGCCTGAAGCGGTTTATTGCTGATGGTGGCAATATGGATATGTTTAAACTGTTTGGCTGAATTAATTCAGCTAGATTTTGAAAAACTTTAATTAGGAGGTAGAAATGGCTGCTACAACTGAGTCAGTTAAAGCTGATGCTGCGGAAGCACCGCTATTAAATAAGAAAAATATGTTTGCCGGAGCAGCGTTATATATTCTGTTCTACGGCTGGGTTCGTTGGTATGAAGGTGTCTATGGCTGGTCTGCTGGCCTGGATTCATTCGCACCAGAATTCGAAGTGTATTGGATGAACTTTCTCTATATCGAAATCGTACTTGAAGTGATGACAGCTTCAATACTTTGGGGATATATCTGGAAAACACGTGACCGTAAGGTTATGTCAATTACTCCAAGAGAAGAGTTGAGAAGACATTTTACTCATTGGGTATGGTTGGTAATGTATGGTATCGCAATTTACTACGGTGCCAGCTACTTCACTGAGCAAGATGGAACATGGCATCAAACTATTGTTCGTGATACTGATTTCACTCCAAGTCATATCATCGAGTTCTATTTGAGCTATCCAATTTACATCATTACTGGTGTTGCTTCTTTCTTGTATGCAAAAACAAGATTGCCTACATACCAAAATGGCTTGCCTCTTCAGTATTTGGTATCAGTAATTGGTCCTTTCATGATTCTTCCAAATGTTGGTTTGAATGAGTGGGGACACACTTTCTGGTTCATGGAAGAGTTATTTGTTGCGCCTCTACACTATGGCTTCGTATTCTTCGGATGGGCTGCTTTGGGTGTATTAGGTGTTGTAAATATCGAAGTACAAGCTATTGCAAAATTGCTGAAAAAAGACTTAGCATAAAGCTGAAAAGCTTCTAAGTTGTAAGTACTATCTCCTTGCGGTTACTCAGAGTTTTCTGGGTAACCGCTAAGGGAGAAATATAAAAAAATATAATTTTAATTTTAGGAGGTAAGCTAATGAGCGCATCTCAATCAGCTGTAAGATCACGTGCGGAAGCCGTAAAGGTTGCTCGTACGTTTGACTGGATGATTCTTTTTACACTATTTTTTGTAGTTTTAGGTGGTTATCACATTCACTACATGTTAACCGGCGGTGACTGGGATTTCTGGTCTGACTGGAAAGATAGACGTCTTTGGGTAACAGTAGCACCTATCGTATCAATTACTTTCCCTGCTGCAGTTCAAGCATGTCTTTGGTGGCGTTATCGTCTGCCTTATGGTGCTGTTGTCTGTGTACTCGGTCTGTTATTAGGCGAGTGGGTAAACAGATACTTGAACTTCTGGGGTTGGACATACTTCCCAGTAAACATTTGTTTCCCATCAAACTTAATTCCTGGCGCTGTTGTCTTGGACGTAATTTTGATGCTATCTGGTAGCATGGTGTTGACTGCGGTACTTGGTGGTATGGCATACGGTTTATTGTTCTACCCTGGTAACTGGCCTGTTATTGCGCCTTTACACGTACCAGTAGAATATAACGGTATGATGTTTACTTTGGCTGATTTACAAGGTTACCACTATGTTAGAACTGGTACTCCTGAGTACATCAGAATGGTAGAAAAAGGTACATTAAGAACCTTTGGTAAAGACGTTGCTCCAGTATCAGCGTTCTTCTCTGCTTTCGTAAGTATCTTGATTTACTTCTTATGGCATTTCTTTGGACAATGGTTCGCAAGCACCAAATTTGTTCAATCAATATAAGATTTTTATCAAGAACACTGGAAATATTAGTGAAACATTAAGTTTTACTGGAATCCTTACATAAAACTATTGATTCTCTATTAAAGAGGAGGATATATGAAAATAATAAAAGACAAGGTTGCAAAGTTATCCTTTGTAGCATTGCTATTATCACTGTCAGCGGCAATGTTTTATACGCCAACAGCTTCTGCTCATGGTGAAAAATCTCAGGCAGCTTTCATGCGAATGCGTACTATTCACTGGTACGATCTGCATTGGTCTAAAGATGAGCTGAACGTTAATGAGACTATGACTCTTGATGGTAAGTTCCACGTATTTGCTGGATGGCCAGAAACTGTTGATAAGCCAGAAGTATCATTTTTGAACATCGGTATTCCAGGCCCTGTATTTATTCGTGCAGGTTCTTGGGTTGGTGGTCAATTGGTGCCACGTTCAATCTCATTGGAGCTGGGTAAAACTTATGAATTTAAGGTTTTACTAAAAGCACGTCGTCCAGGAGACTGGCATGTTCACGCTATGATGAATGTACAAGGTGGTGGTCCAATCATCGGTCCTGGTAAATGGGTAACCATTCACGGGTCTATGGGATCTTTTGTTAACCCTATAACAACGTTGACTGGCGAAACAATTGACTTAGAAACTTATGCTTTGGTAGATACAATCTATTTCTGGCATGGTTTCTGGTATTTGTTTGGCTTGGCATGGTTGGGTTATTGGGTCAAAAAACCACAATTCATCGTACGTCACCTTGCTGTTGAGTCAGGTAAAGCCGATTCTTTGATTACACCAACTGATAAAAAAGTAGGTATAGGCTTTATGGTTGGCACAATTGCAATCGTTGCAATGTCAATGAGTGCAACTAACGAGAAATATCCTGTAACAACTCCGTTGCAAGCAGGTTTGATTCGTGGTATCAAATGGATTGAAATGCCTGAGCCAACTGTCGCTGTTAAAGTTGAAGACGCATCTTATCGTGTTCCAGGTCGTGCGATGCAGATGACATTGACAATCACAAACAATGGTGATTCACCAGTACGTTTGGGTGAGTTCAATACAGCATCTGTTCGTTTCTTAGACGCTGATGTCTATGAAGATGATTCTGGTTATCCAGATGATCTGTTAGCAGAAAACGGTATGACTCAAAGCGATAACAGCCCAATTGCTCCAGGTGAAACAAGAACTATTGAAGTGACTTGTTCTGACGCAGCTTGGGAAGTATATCGTTTAGCTGACTTGGTATATGACCCAGATAGTCGTTTTGCTGGATTGCTGTTTTTCTTTGATGAAAGCGGTAACCGTCAAATGGTAACTGTTGATGCACCATTAATCCCTGTATTTATCTAAATAAATTATTGTGTAGAATTACTACATAGCAATTTAAGGGATGAAGCCCCTGTCGCCTTTTAGGTGGCAGGGGTTTTTTTATGTGGCTTTAAAGGTACGTATAACAGAATATCTGGACTATACTTGATGTTGAATTACAAGTTTTATGTGATTGTTTAATTAACTAAGAGGAATTTAATGAGATATTTGATTTTATTGCTAACTACATTGTCATTTAATGTATATGCAGAGCCAGTGAACGTGAATTCTGCAGATGCTAAAACAATTGCATCAAATTTAAAAGGAATTGGAATAAAAAAGGCGAATGCAATAGTAAAATATAGAAACAAACACGGTGCATTTAAAAACATTGAAGATCTGGGAAATGTAAAAGGGATTGGGAAAAAAACAATACAAAAAAATAGAAGCGATATACGTTTTAAAGGCGGAAGCGCAGTAAATACTAAGAAGAAAAAAACAAAAAAAATTAAAGCAGATAAAAAAGATAAAAAAAAGCAAGAGATAAAAAAGAAAAATAAAAAGAAAAAAGTAAAGAAAACCAAAAAAAAGAAATAAATTGAATCGAAGACAATTTACTAACTTGGTAGAAACAATTTAAGATTGATTATAGGAGGCGAACTAATCTAGCCTCCTTCATGATGATAAATACGAAAGGGGATTGCCATAGTTGATTCAAAAGGAATTAAATAATTAATTGAAAGTTATTTCAACGAATTATGATGTTCACTGTCAAAAATACCTCACTACATTCAGTATATTATCAGTAAAAAAATATCCACAAACTGAGACCAATAAAGAAAAGCTAATTGCTACAGAAAAAATGCAGGCGCACTTAAAAGATGAATGGATATAATTTCCAAAAGAACATTAGCCTCAAAAAATTAAAAGTTTCCGATTGAGGTCCGTAAGTCCTACGCCTTTAGGCGGCATAATTGCTTTCCCCTTCTTTGTTTGTTTTGAAGTATAAATATCAATGCTTTAATTGGCCGTTAAGTTTATAATATGGCCAAGATAAACAGAAATTAAACAAAGTGAACGGAAAAATAAATAAAATACTAGAACTTTTGCTTGTTTCGATTTTTTTGGGATTGGCTAGTTGTACTAGTTTAAATGTAAAACAGCTTGGATCTTTTGTTCAGTCAAAAGACACAGTTAGAATTCATTATTCTGATGTTGGGCAAGGTGATACAGCACTGGTGTTTATTCATTGCTGGATGTGTGATAGTAGTTATTGGCAGAAACAGGTTGATTATTTTAAATCCAAATACCGGGTGGTTACGATAGATTTGGCTGGACACGGGCAATCAGGTTTGGAAAGAAGGGATTATACAATCGGTAAATTTGCTGATGATGTGGCAGTTGTTATAAATAAACTACATCTAGAAAAAGTAATTTTGGTTGGCCACTCTATGGGCGGTCCCGTGGCATTAGAGGCGGCCAATCATTTGCCTGGTAAAATAATTGGTGTGATTGCTGTTGATTCATTTGCAACGGGATTTCAATGGCCTGAGAAAGATGAAATTCAAGAGGTCGTTGCACCATTTAAGGAAAATTTCAAAGAGCAAACTTATAAGCTGGTGTCTAGTATGTTTCCTGAGAATGAGAATCCAGCGCTTGTAAATGAAATTGCATCTGATATGGCATCTGGCCCTGAGCAGGTTGGCATTAGTGCATTTGTCCATTTGCTGGAATGGATGGCTGATGATTATCAGCAGATCCATGAAAACCTACCAATTCCATTTGTGCATATCAACGCATTACATAAAAATATGCCAATTATCAGAGATAAAATTGTTTTCGTTTCTGACGTTGGGCATTTTATTCCACAGGAAGCGCCAAAGAAATTTAATGAAGCCTTGGAGCAGGCGATTTATTTAATGAAATGAATTAACATGAATTTGAGGCTTAAGTTAATGCAGCTCAGATGTCGTTTCAAGGGCGGGAGGCTTACTTAATTCATCAGTTTTGTTTGAAGTAGGTTTTGTTTGTTTTTCAATTTTTTGGCCAAGATTGATAGCTTTATCATCCGCATCAGTTGAGGCATGATTGGCTAAAGTTGGCTCATTAATACTAGTATCAGTTGGTACCAAGTTTGATTCTGATTCTTCAGCAGAAGGCTCAGATTCTTTGCTATCTGGTTCAGGAATTTCCGGTGTTGTTTGTTTTTCAATGTCAGGTTTATTTTCAGTATGGGTGGTCGGCTGATCATTTTTAAAACTGAAAAATTTTACAATTTCACCAAATACTGTTTTCTTTTCCTGACGTTTAGGTACTTCAATGGTGGTTTCTGTATTAACTTTAGCGACAGGGAGTGCGCTGGGTTTATAATCTCCTTGTACACCAACAAGTAAATCTTTATCAAATAAAAGTGATAACTTTTGTTGTTTGTGTGGCTTTCCTCCAAGTTGTTCTAAGTAAATGTAGTCCCATCGGTTTTTATGAAAAATGTCGATCAGCATGGGTGAGCCCATTACATATAATACTTGACGTTTTGTCATATTAGGGCGAAGTTGATCAATCATATTTTGATCGAAAATATTACCTTGCTGAATATCGATCCGGTATACGCCAGGGATATGGTATGTTGTCGTTGAGCATGAAATTAAAGGAATGACGATTAACAAAAGTAATGATTGAGTGAATTTTCTCATGTATAAACAAGCAAAAATAATACAAAGTAGAAATAATACCTGAAGTTCTTAGATAATTCTAAAAAACTGATGTGATAAGTAACAAGAAAAAAAGTTACAATAGAATCTTATCAAATTGAAAATCAATTAAGATTTTGCCTGTCGTATGGAAAATGACAAAAATAATTCTGTTTTTGGCTTGAAGATAGTGTTGTGCGATTCAGGCTTTGAGCGCTAGGTCTGGAAGGATTTTGAGGAAATTGAATTGGAAACACAAGATTTAAGAAATGCTGGACTGAAGGTAACTTTACCAAGGATTAAAATTCTGGAAATTTTAGAGAAACAGGAAGAAGTCAGGCACTTAACTGCCGAGCAAGTTTATAAAATTCTGTTAAGTGAAAAGGAAGAAATTGGTCTGGCTACAGTTTACCGTGTGTTAACTCAATTTGAAGCAGCGGGCTTGGTAACGCGTCATCATTTTGAGGGAGGTAATTCAGTTTTTGAACTCAATCGTGGTGACCACCACGACCATATCGTTTGCGTAAAATGTGGACGAGTTGATGAATTTACGGATGCTGGGATAGAAAAAAGGCAAAAGGAAATAGCCAAAGAACATGGTTATGAATTAACCGATCACAGTCTTTGCCTTTACGGACTTTGTTCGTCCTGTAAATCATCTTCTTAGCTTTTCCGGTTACTTTTTCATGTTTAAACCCCTTGTTTTATTTATTGGACTGAGGTACACGCGTGCAAAACGTAGAACCCAGTTTATTTCTTTTATTACGCTAACATCTATTCTTGGAATTGCTCTTGGTGTGACGGCGTTAATTACCGTATTGTCAGTGATGAACGGATTTGAAGCTGAACTCAGAGAGCGTATTCTGGGCATGACATCGCATACGACTATTACCGGCTTTAATGGACGCTTGAAAGATTGGAAGAATTTACAGCAGGAAGTTTTAGAATTTCCGCATGTTGAGGGAGCCGCTCCTTTTGTCCGTGGGCAGGTTATGATTAATGCTGATCGCAGAGTTAGCGGAACATTGTTAAGAGGAATTGACCCAGCAATGGAATCCCAGGTTTCTGAAGTAGGGAGCAAAATGAAGGCTGGGAAATTAGAGTTATTGGAGCCGGGAAAATACAGAATAATATTAGGCGGAGAGTTGGCAAATTATTTGGGCGTGATTCCCGGCGACAAAATTACTGTCATTAGCCCACAAATAAATTCCACACCTGCTGGTATTTTACCTCGGTTACGTCGGTTTACTGTTGTCGGCGTGTTTCAAATTGGCATGTATGAATATGACCGTAACATGGCATTAATTAACATCAAAGATGCAGCTAAACTTTTTCAGTTGGGCGATCATGTTTCTGGCCTCAGGTTGAAGCTGGATGACTTATTTAATGCGCCCAGGATCACACAGGAACTTGCTAACCGATATTACAGCAAATATCAGGTTAGTGATTGGACCAAAGCACACAGTAATTTCTACAAAGCGATACAAACTGAGAAAAAAGTCATGTTTATTATTCTGCTGCTAATTGTAGCGGTTGCCGCTTTTAATATTGTTTCTACCCTGGTGATGGTGGTAACGGATAAACATGGTGATATCGCCATCTTAAAAACCCAAGGATTAACCGCGTCATCAGTGATGGGGATTTTTATGGTACTGGGAACTATTATAGGATTATTCGGCACGATAATGGGTGTGATCTTTGGTGTGTTACTGGCTTTAAATGTTGAAACGATAGTTCCAGCCATTGAGCAGTTTTTTGAGGTAAAGTTTATGGCGCCAGATGTTTATTCAATTAGCGAGCTACCATCAAAATTAATTTGGTCTGATGTATATACGGTTGCAGGCATAGCATTTGTTTTGTCGCTATTAGCGACCATTTATCCTGCCTGGCAAGCCTCAAAAGTAAACCCCGCGGAAGTACTTCGTTATGAATAGCTGTAGTATTATTCAGTGTCATCAATTGAAAAAACGTTTTCAACAAGGTGAATTGGATGTCGAAGTATTAAAGGGTGTTAATCTGGATATTAAAATCGGCGAACGTGTTGCAATTATGGGAGCCTCTGGTTCAGGAAAGAGCACTTTACTGCATTTGTTGGGTGGTTTGGACAAACCTACTTCCGGAAAAGTGATTCTGGACGGTATTAATTTACAACAAGTCAGCTCGAGCAAGTTGAGCAAATTAAGGAACCGGTCATTAGGGTTTATTTATCAATTTCACCATCTATTAGGTGAATTTACCGTTTTGGAAAATGTGGCAATGCCCTTGCTGATTGGAGGTGTTTCAGTAAAAAATGCCAGTCTGCAAGCCAAGACTCTTTTAGAAAGAGTCGGTCTCGGGCATCGAATTGAACATAAACCGGGTGAGCTTTCAGGTGGTGAAAGGCAGCGAGCAGCCGTAGCCAGAGCCCTGATTAATAAGCCAAAATGCGTACTTGCTGATGAGCCTACTGGTAATCTGGATAGTAAAACTGCCGAGCATGTTTATCAGTTGATGTTAGAGTTAAACAGGGAATTGGGGGTAAGTTTTTTGGTGGTCACTCACGATCCTGAGTTGGCTGAAAGGATGGATACCGTATTACATATGGAAGATGGGGTAATTGTTTAGAGATAGCTCTTTCTTTATTTTTTCACCAGTACCACTGCTATTGTTCTTTTCTTAATTTTCTTCGATGCTGCCATTTTTTGGTGACATACCAGCGCCAGAAATATTGAATACCAAAATAACCAGCAATGGCGCAGAGAGTGCTTAATAGCAGGCTGCCAAAAAATAATGGTGCCCATAAAGCATCCAGATGAACAATAACATTTCCATAGGTAAAATCAAAGTTTTGTGCTGGGGGTGTAAGTCCGGTTACGACTAATCCTACCCGATAAGCAAAATAAAATAGCGGTACCCATGTCAGGGGATTGGTTATCCATACCAAAGCAACAGAGATAGCCAAATTTGCCCGGAAATATAACGCGGCCAACGCGGCTACTATCATCTGTCCCGGTATTGGTAACCAAGCGACAAATAAACCTACGGCAAAAGCTTTAGCCACTGAATGACGATTCAAATGCCATAAATTGGGTTCGTGCAACTGTTCCCCAAGAAACTGCAAATGTTTGTGATCTTTAATTGCATTCTGGTCAGGCATGAATTGCTGGATTATTTTTTTTGCCATGTTTGATCATTTCAAATTAAAAAAAGTCGAATTTAACCGCTAGGGTACTCTAGTATTATACTCATGTTGAGTAGTGTTTGGCCTGTCGTATTTTTCTTGCCCTGGTTCGGATGATCGTTTCGGTATTATTATTTATTGCCGGCATTTTGATTTTCCAGCAAATTGAATATTTGCCGGATTCTCGTTGGATTTTTCTGCTGATTTCACTAACTATTTTTTCACTTTTGAAGAAATGGTGGTTGTTCGCTTGTCTTTTAATAGGTTTTAGCTGGACATTTTTTATTGCCTTTGATCATTTATCCACGCAACTTCCTGAAGAACTGGCCGGAAAAGATATACAGATTCACGGGCGGGTAATAGATCTGCCGCAAATTGATGAACGCAAGGTTCGGTTTAATTTTTTGTTGCATGAGCCAAAAAATGGCGTCCCTGACAAAATAAGACTTTCCTGGTATTACCCAAAAACAACCTTAAAAGTAGGTCAGGTTTGGCGACTTACCGTCAGGCTAAAACCTCCGCATGGCAATATGAATCCAGGTGGGTTTGATTATGAGCAATGGTTGTTTGTTAAGAATATCGGTGCAACAGGCTATGTCAGGAATAAACCTGAGCCATTGTTGATAGCTGAAAGGGCTGGGTGGCAAGGAATTGATACCTGGCGGGAAAGAATTGCAAGACGGTTACAAAATCACTCGGACACTATTAAATTTTTTGGATTAATAAAAGCGCTGATTATCGGAGATAAGTCATCAATCAGTCAGGCCCAATGGAAGGTTTTACGTAAAACCGGAACTGTACATTTGATGGCAATTTCCGGATTGCATATCGGGATGATAGCGGGGATTGTATTTTTTTTAGTGATCAAGATATGGTTGCGAACAGGTATTTTAAGATGGCTGCCTGCAAAAATTGCCGCCCTGGCGGCTATCATTGTTGCGATTTTATATTCATCTTTAGCCGGTTTTTCTGTGCCTACACAAAGGGCTTTGATTATGTTGAGTATGGTAATGCTTGCCATTTTTGCCGACAAGCAGACCCGCTCGTATCATACTCTGGCGGTAGCGATTCTGTTTGTGCTTATTTTTGATCCGTTGGCTGTTTTGAATGCAGGATTTTGGCTTTCATTTTCCGCTGTTGCAATGATTATTTTCGTCTTGGGTGGAAGGCTGAGAAGACCCGGATATTGGAAAAGTGCAGTTAGCATTCATTTTGTCACCGCAATAGGCTTAGCACCATTCTTAATATTGTTTTTTCAACAGACCTCAGTGGTTGCTCCAATCGCAAATCTGATCGCTGTTCCTATTGTTGGTTTGATGATTGTGCCTTTATGTTTATTGGCGGGTATTGGATTGTTCTTTAGTTTAACTTGGTTGCAGGGTTTGTTAAAGCTGATCGATTATGTTTTCCAGCAGCTATGGAATGCGTTAGTTTTTTTTTCAGATTTGCCAATTGCTGTGGTGAATAGGCCGCAGCCTGATTTGTTCACCATTGGATTGGCGATATTTGGAATACTATGGTTTTTAGCGCCAAAGGGGATACCTGCAAGATGGCTTGGAGGATGTCTGATTTTGCCATTGGTTTTTCCGGTTACCGAACAGATAAAACCAGGTGAAGCAAAATTGACTTTGCTAGATGTTGGTCAAGGGTTATCAGCAGTCATTCAAACCGCGAATCATAGCTTGATTTTTGATGCTGGAGCTAAATATTCGCAGTATTATGATAGTGGAAACAATGTATTAATACCATTTTTACGATTCAATCAAATAAACAAGGTCGATACCTTGGTCATTAGTCATGGTGATAATGATCACATTGGAGGATCGAAATCTTTGATAGAAGGTATTCAGGTAAAAAAAATTATTACTAGCGTTCCAGAAAAACTAATTGAATATAAGCCGACTATTTGTACTGCAGGTCAACAATGGGTCTGGGATGGGATTGAATTTGCGATTATGTCACCTAAGGGAAATATTTTTGACAGTGAAAATGACAATTCCTGCGTGCTATTAGTGACAACAACAACTGGAAAGTTTTTATTGACGGGTGATATTGAAAAGCCAGCTGAGAATTGGTTGGTTACTACTTACGGGAAGAAGTTACAGGCTGATGTGCTGGTTGCGCCTCATCATGGCAGTAAGAGTTCATCAAGCATTGCTTTTCTTGACCAAGTTAAACCAAAAATTGTTTTGTTTCCAGTTGGTTACCTAAATCGGTTTGGTTTTCCTCACAAAGAGATATTAGAACGATACAGGCTTAGAGGGATTCAATTGGTTAATGTTGCAAAAACCGGAGCAATTTCAATCAACTTCAGTAGAAGATCAATGAAAATGGAAACATGGCGTGATAAACACGGTAAATATTGGAACAATAAATAGATTCTCTGCTACATTTATTATAAAAGCAGCAAATAGCAGGCTCTAGATATGGCGCAAAAGACATGTTTGATCGCAGATGATAGCAGGATGTCTAGAATGATCTTGAAAAAAATTATAAATTCTGCCCACCCAGATTGGTTAGTTCTTGAGGCTGAGAATGGCCGTCAAGCCGTAGAATGTGCACAAGGACAGGATCTAGAACTGATTCTTTTGGATTTTAATATGCCAGTTATGGATGGTGGAGAAGCGGCAAAGCAGCTTCGGCCTTTGTTTCCATCAGCAAAAATTGCATTTTTAACTGCAAATATCCAAGAAAGTATTCAGCAGCTCGCTAGAGATTTACACATTAATTTTATTCCCAAGCCTATTACCGAAGCAAAAATTACCAAATATGTCGGATAAACAACCAATTTTAGATGATTTATTTATTGATGCTGTAACAGAGATCATTAATGTTGGCATGGGAAGCGCAGCAGCGTCATTGAGTGAGATGGTCAGCGATGAGGTAAAAATAAGTGTTCCTGGCGTTGAATTTGTGACTCGGTCCGATGCAGCAAATAGCATTGCTGGAAAAGCTAAAACCAATCTTAGTGGGGTGCATCAGAATTTTGAAGGGACTTTTTCCGGTGAGGCATTATTGTTATTTCCAGAAAAGCATAGTCTGGAACTGGTTCGTGCCGTTGTTGGCGACGAGGTGGGATTAGACGATTTAACGGAAATGGAACAAGATGCCATGCGTGAAATTGGCAATATTATTCTCAATGCTTGTCTGTGTAGTATTGCAGATATGATAAATCAACAGGTCCGTGGAGATATTCCAGGGTTTGTAAAAGGGCCAATCGATGAAATATTCGTATTAGATAATAAAGTAAATTCTAACCATGAAGTAGTGTTGCTTTTGAATATGGATTTTTCAATTGAGCGGAAGAAAATCAGGGGGTATGTTACTTTTTTGATGGACATGACCTCCATTGATGTTTTAAAGCAGCAAATCAATGCATTTTTAGGGGTCAATTAGTATTCGTTATGCTGAGTTCTTCTAAAGTAATCGATCTTCATATTGAACAACCAGATTTTGTTTCTTTATTTGAGCAGGTTTTTCTGGAAATTGATGTGGGCACCATTATTGTCGATAGCGACCAGAATATTGTGACCTGGAATTCCTGGGTGAGTCAATATAGTGGAATACAAATTGACAAAGCAGTGGGGAAAAATTTACTGGAGATATTTCCTGATCTGCAAAATGGAAGATTGCAACACAGTATTATTTCAGCACTTGCTCAGGGAATGACGTCTGTTTTATCCCACTCGCTTAATAAAAACCCGTTTCCTTTAAAAAATACTACGAATCAAAACATCCAACAATCAATTATTGTCAAACCGTTGGATTTATTTTCAAGTGGCCGGTATTGTTCAGTTCAAAATCAGGCAGCGTCTAAAGCCATCGAATTGGATAATGATCGTTATTGTTTGATTCAAATTAATGATGTTTCTGCCGCAGTCAATAGGGAAAAACAACTCCAGGAACAAACTCGAAAAATCAGTAAACTTGCTGCAAAGCTTGCTCAGGAAAAAGAACGGGCACAAGTCACACTGGACTCAATTGCCGATGCAGTTATTACAACAGATCTACATGGCAATATTATGACCATGAATCCCGTTGCAGAAATTATGACCGCATCAATCGAAGAAGATGTTAAAGGCAAAAAAGTTTGCGATATTTTCAGGCTGATTGATGAGAAAAATCACCAACCGGTTAAATGTACAGTGACTCAATGTCTCGAGCAGCTTGATGTTATCAGCAATGATCGGGATCACATATTGGTCAGTTCCGATGGTAAAGAATTTTCAGTTACCGATTCCGTGGCTCCGATTTTTGATCCGGACGGTGCACTATTAGGGGCCGTTCTAGTTTTTAGAGATGTAAGTCAGACCAGGGCATTAGCTGCCGAGCTTAACTGGCAGGCTTTGCATGATCCTTTGACTGGGCTAGCCAATCGTAGGTCTTTCGAAGCCAGAATGCAACAATTGCAAAAGCAGGTAAAAATCGAACTGAGTTGCCATCATTTGCTGTATTTGGATTTGGATCAATTCAAAGTTGTCAACGATACCTGTGGTCATGACGCAGGCGATGAATTGCTGAGACAAATCAGCATTATCTTGAAGCAGCAGATTCGTCAGACAGATATGTTGGCCAGATTAGGAGGCGACGAATTTGGTGTGCTGCTAGAAAATTGTAACGAAGAAAATGCTTTTCGTATTGCTGATAAGCTCAGAAATGCAGTGCAGGATTTTCGTTTTGGCTGGCAGAACCAGACTTTCAAAATTGGCGTGAGTATCGGTGTCGCAAAGATTGATGGTACAGAATTAAAAGCGGCGGATGTCTTGAGTGCTGCAGATTCAGCTTGTTATGTTGCTAAAGAGCAAGGCAGGAACAGGGTTCATTTCCATGAAAGAGATGCATCACAGTCCTCTGCTCATCAAAAAGAAATGCGATGGATCTCTAGAATTCAAGCCGCTCTCGATGAAGATCGATTTATACTTTTCGCTCAACGCATTCAGGAAGTACAAGCTTCGACATCTACACCACACTTTGAAGTGTTAGTTAGAATGCTTGGCTCGGAAGGCGAAATTATTCCTCCAGGAGCGTTTCTGCCTGCTGCGGAGAGGTTTAATTTAATGGCTAGCCTTGATCGGTGGGTTTTTGATAAATTGTGCGAAAATTTACTCGAAAAATCAAATAGCAAGACTTTTTTGGAAAATGCTTCTTTTTCGATAAATTTATCTGGAACCAGTTTGGCGGACAATGGTTTACTGCAGCATATTGTTCAACGCCTCGATAATTTTCCTTTTCCTTCATGCCAGCTTTGTTTTGAAGTAACTGAAACTGCGGCTATTTCTAATCTTGTCGATGCTACTCATTTTTTATCAACCCTGCGTGAGAAGGGTTGCAAAATTGCATTAGACGATTTTGGTAGTGGTTTATCATCTTTTGCCTATTTAAAATCATTTCCGATAGATTATTTGAAAATTGATGGCCAATTTGTAAAAGATATTGCCCATGATCCTATAGATAAAGCTTTTGTTGAGTCAATCAATCAAATCGGTCAGGTGATGGGGCTGTCAACTATTGCAGAGTTTGTTGAAAATGATGAAATTCTATCAATGTTGAAAGAAATTGGCGTTAACTATGCGCAAGGCTATGGAATACATAAACCTTGTCCACTTAAAGAAATATTGAAGAAGAGATAGTTTTATTTTCTAGGAGTACTTTGGGTTGATTAAGAAAGAAAGGCATGAAAAGAAACGTAGCTATTCAGCGTATTTATAGTTTTAATATCAGTAGCTTATTCCGTGCTCGCTCCTTAAAAAGCTAAGGGGTTTGATTTATAACTTTTATTTTTTTCTTGTAAAGCGCCATTTCCTGCTTCCATTGCTTCAGTTTACCTTGGTATCTAAAAGTCTGAGCAGCATGTAAATGTAGGCCTGCTTCCGGAATTTGTTTTTTGTCTATGTCGAGTTTGTCCAAGAAATGATTTTTTTGTGAGGCAATCTGGCGTAAAGCATTAATTAGTTTTTCTCCTGTGAACCATTGATTTTCAGAATCTTTTACTCGTCGTTGGCTAATAGGTGTACTGAACTCAATGAAAGGTTTATCGTCGGTATTTATAGGATATTGTTTGAAGGTTGGCCGAAGAGAGTCCAGTTCGCCAACAAAATAACTGAGTAAGGGCGGCCTTTCCTGAAAATTCCTGGCAATTTTAGCCTGGGTTGATAGCTGTCCTGGTTCTTTGTGGGCTAGTAAGCCAATAATGGGTTTTAGAGGGGAAGAATCACCTCGCCAGACGGTTACTTGAGGAAAAACATTCAGTAAAGTGTTGGCAATAACGTTAAATTCCTGCTCAGTAATTTGATAGGCGGGTAACCACTGCATAAAAAGCCCTTGCTCATTAAGCCGGTCCAAAATTATCTGATAGTGTTCTATGGAATATAGACTGCCAACCCCAGCTTTCCAAGGAACAAAAAGGTCGCTGATAATGACATCGAAATGCTCATGCGTGCCACGCAGATAGTTTCGTCCATCCTCTTCGATGATCTGTACGCGGGGATCAAAAAACAAACCGTTCAAAAACTCACCAAAATATTTTTCAGAGGCAGTAATCACGTCAGCATTAATTTCGGTTACGACGAGCTTGTCAATCGGTAGAGTTAGAGCTCCGCCAGCAGAAATTCCTGTCCCCAAACCAATGTGGTAAACAGATTTTGGTTTAGGATGAATAGAAATTGGCAAGATAGCTTCTCTTTGTTCAAGCTGGAAAGAACCAGTGCCGCCAAGGGTGTAATGATTATTGAGTTTGATTTTTAACTGATTACCTTTGCGAATTACTGCGACAGTTCCTGCGCTACCTTCCCAGTATTCCAGTAGGCTTTCATTTTCAACAACGGGATCGATTTTAACGACCGGAATTTTGCTGGTATCCATTATTGAGACAGACATTAAAATGCCGAGAGCGGGGAAATAAATCCATCCGGGCTGTTGTTGGTATGGGCTTTGGCCTAAACTTAACCAGGCAGTCAAAAAATAAACTACTGCCATCAATCGAATACTTCCCCAAAGTCCAATATACTCAAGAAAAACAAAGCCAGTTAGTAACGATCCGATTATTGCTCCAAGTGTGTTAATGGCGGCAAGTCTACCTATCAATATGCCTCGAGAAGCATAGGAGCTTTCTCCTAGTTTGATTAATAACGGAAACACTGTCCCCAGAAATAATAATGGAATGCCAACAATGACAAGCGCAACTGAAGCTATCTCAATCAAGTAACCCAGCCAGCCTTTATTGGCTCCCAGATAATGCAGATTATCAGTCCAGTAAACAAAAGCAAAAGGGCTAATCAGAACCAGCAATGCACCAAAAAACAGCATCAAGAATAAAAGCATTTGCTGATTTTGGCAGTAGCGCATTAGACGGTTTGCAAACAAGCTACCCAGTGCTAGGCAGAAAAGAAATACGACTAGAATCAAGGCAAAGGTATAGACAGAGTTTTGTAACACCTGAGCAAACATGCGGTTCCATAAGACTTGCAGAGCCAGAGTTAAAAAACCAGAAATAAAAGCAATCATTTGCAATCTGGTGTCGATAGGTTTTAACTGGGCTTTGATTGTTTTTTTGGCGGATGATTTTGTCCTGAATGAAATGGTTATTGCGATGATTGCAATCAACATGGAAATACTAATGGCAAGCCAGTAACTGTTGTTAAAACCTAAAAGTTTCGGTAAGAAAAAGCCGGCCAGACAGGTGCCAAATACTGCGCCAAAGGTATTAACGGCATAAAGTAGTGAGACATTTTGCCCCAGTTTTGAATTATTTTTAACTACATATTGGCTAATTGTCGGTAAAGTTCCGCCCATGAAGAAGGCAGGAGGGAAAAGTAGAAATAGGGCCATGCTGAATTTTATAAGGGTAAATAATGTTCTGTTGTTACCAAATTCACTAAACAGTGGCGAATATATTGCACTGTACAGATCTAGTATTAGAAAGTAACCCAAGGCGCTGAAAGCAACGCCTAGTTCCAGCAATCCATAAAGTAGCAGTGGCTTAGTATGAGCAGAAGTTTTTTTGCCCCAGTATTCTCCGCCAAAACCTAAGCCGAGAAAAAATGCAGCCAAAGTTGTCGCAACGGCATAACTACTTGCGCCAAATAATAATCTAAGTTCTTTTAGCCATAATATTTCATAAATAAGAGCCGTTAACCCAGAGGCAAAAAATAATATTAAGGCAATTAAAAAGGCACGATTCGATACAGGCATGATTTCTTAATGTTGTATGACTGAAAGGTAGAAAAATCGAAATCTATTGTACGGGAGAACAATTTACTTTTAGTCGATTATTGTATTATTCTGGACTTTGATTTATGCGTTGGAAAATAATATAAAGAGACGTTATGAAACAAAATGCTTTTCATCCTTATGGTCAGTTATTTGAGCAACGCAGGCAGCCGGATCGCCGTCAGCGACATTTTAAATCCTTATTGTTTTCCTTGCACAATGGTCGGCGGATGAATGCCAGAAGGCAAATTGAAGCAAAACAAGGATTTTATACGGATCACTACGAAAAGTGGGTTGGCTGCAACGTTATTGCTATCACACTATTGAGTCTTCTGGACGCATTTCTAACGTTGAATATTCTTGAGCGTGGCGGAATTGAGGTAAACCCCTTTATGTCTGCTTTGCTGGATATTGATATATCGGTATTTTTGGTTGGAAAATTTATTATTACCGTCGTTTGCTTATTATTTGCATTGGTGCACATTAATTTTCATGTGTTAAGGATTTTACCAATGAAGTATATGTTAGCGGGTATTACCGGTTTTTATGTGATGTTAATCGGTTATGAGCTGTTTTTATTAACGATGATTTGAAAAGTCGAAATTGAGCCAAATCAAATTCTTCGGAGTTATGGTTTTAAATATCCCAGATTTTTCATTTGTTGCAAAATCCACTGCTGTTTTTTTTGCACATAATTTGATGGATGATTCGCCCTGAATTTTTTCGGATTGGGCAGGGTTGCTGCAAGTAATGCAGCTCGAGATGCTGAAAGACGCTTTGCCGGGATGTCAAAAAAATGGCGGCTAGCAGATTCGATACCGAAAATATGATCGCCAAACTCAGCTATATTCACATAGACCTCTAAAATTCTTTGTTTATCCCAAACTGATTCAATCAGTAATGTAAACCAAACTTCTGCGGCTTTGCGCCATAAACTGCGTGAAGGTGAAAGAAATAAGTTTTTTGCAACTTGTTGGCTGATAGTACTGGCGCCTCTTAGTCGGTGACCATTCAGGCGTTCTTCCAGAGCAGATGCGATGGCATTGAAATCAAATCCGGAGTGTTGGTAAAAGCGTTGATCTTCTGAAGCAATCACTGCAGCAAAAATATAAGGCGAAATTTTTTCTTTATCAACCCAGTGATAGTGAATGCGAACAAAACCTTTGTCATTTTGAAAATCAATAAAATGTTGGTGCATCATGAATGCAGAAGTCGGAGGCGGTAGATAACGAAAGATGAGTACCAAAGATAGGGAACATAAAACCGCGACAAGTATCAGGGAAAATATAAAGCGTTTGATTTTTGTGGTGAAGCTGTTTTGATGCTTCTGGCGTTGAGGTTTTCGACTTTTTTTCACCTACACGAATATACCCTTGAATGAGGATTTAATTCAATCGCAATTTTTGCGGGTAGTTAAAAAAGCTAAAAACTTTGGCTTAAAACACTCAAAATATCGAGTGCCCGGCAACAATAACCTCTTTCATTGTCATGCATTAGCGAAATACCTAGATGCCGCTGGCTGGTAAGTGATAAGTGATTCATTAATACGATGGTTGAAAATTGTGTGCCAATAAAATCAATACTGACTTTTTCGTGTCCCCATTGTCCATAATCACAATATAGAATTTCGGAAAACTGGTTGTTTGCGTATTGATTTAAAAGATCGGAAATTTCTTCAACTGAGGTTTCTCTCGATAAAGAGACAGAAACATCCATGGCCGAAACTATTTCTGTGGGAACCCGATAAGAAAAGGAATCGAGTTTTCCTTTCAGAGCAGGTAAAACTAAAGCTGTTGAATCGGCAACATTAGTTTTGGTAGGGATAATAGAAGCCGCTGTAGTTCGGCCAAGATGGGCTTGGTTGTGATAGCCGTCCAGTAAATGTTGGTCGGATAGTGTCGGATGAATGGTGATTATTCTGGCATAATCTATGCCGATGTGTTTTTCGAGAATATAGGCCAATGGAGTCATTGCATTGCCAGTACAGGTACTAGCAGAGATGATGTGATGTTGGTTGGTATCATATTGTTGCTCATTCACTCCAAACACCAGGCTTATATCACCACCGGCAATATTCCAGCTACAGAGGATTTTTTTGGTAATTTGTTTATCGATTAGATTGCGTAAATCTTCTATTTGCGCGGTACCAGTTGCATTGATGAGGACGTCTATTTTTAAATCTTTGAGTCCATTAAGGCCATTATTTTCTTGATGACTTTTGCGCCGATCAACTTGAATATAACGAATTTTATTTCCAGCTATGATTAGGTTTTCATTGTCGCAATCGACACTGAAAGGTGGTTTTCCATAAGTGCTGTCGTGACCAATCAAATAGGCTACCTGGGAGATTGGCATAACATCACACACCGCCTTAATGGTGAATCTACCATTGTCTTTTTGCAGAAAATTGGTGCGTAGTACAGATCGACCCACACGGCCCAGGCCCACAATTGCAACTGAAATATTCATAGTATTAGGCAACAATGATCAAATGGAGTTTTCAGATGCTGAGGGCGAGTTGAGAGGGGCTTGTGCTTGTTGATGTTCAGTAACAGCATTATCTTGCTCCATTTAATACAGATTTGGCATTTACTTTAGAAAAAAGAAATTGAAAGGCAGTTAAGTTTTTCAATAATTTCAGGTTTCCAATAGTTGTAATTTTGATTTGAAATTAATCGGATGTAATATCTTAAAGGTAGAAG